>JAHBVI010000004.1 GCA_019637635.1 Anaerolineae bacterium | reverse complement strand
ATGATCGGGCGGCAGCGTAATCACCCAGGAAAAAGCGGGCCTCGCCCAGGCGCAAAAACAGGATGAGCCGGGTAGCGCTTTCCGCCGGTAACAGAGTCAGGGCGCGTTCAAACAGGGCACGGCCGTTGGCGTAGGCGCTCAACTTCAATGCCTGTTCCCCGGCTTGCTGCAAATAGCTGCCCGCCTGTTCATAATCGCCCGCCTTTTCAAAATAATCGGCAATCAGGCCATAATATTCCCCGGCCCGCACCCCGCTGGCTTCCACCAACCAGAGAGCGGCGGCGCGGTTATACCGCTCCTGCTGGCGGCGCAGCAACGTGCTTAAAATCACGTCTTGCAGCATCGTCTTGCCAAAAATGTATTCTGTCGTCCCGGCAAAGGCGGTGGTTTCCCGTTCGTAGATGAAATCCTGGGCCACCAGCCGGTCTAAAATGGCGGGCAAATTGTCCACGTGAAACTCGTCGGCCTGGTCAAGGGCCATGAGTGCCGAATCGTAAAAGAGGCGGCCAACAACGGCGGCGCGTTGCAGGGTGAGTTTCTCCGGGTAGAGCAGGCTGTCTAGCCGGGCTTGCAGCAGCCCGACCAGGGTGGCGGGCACTTCCAGGTGGCCCAGCCGCTCTTCTTCTACGGCCCAGGCATCGTCGTTTTGTTTGATGATGACGCGGTCGTCAATGAGCATTTTGACCAGCTCTTCCATGTAGAGCGGGTTGCCTTCGGCGCGTTCCACCAGCAGGTCACGCAAGGCTCTGGGCACATCGGCCACTTTTTGCAGCAGTTCGCGCACCAGATTGCGGCTTTCGCGCCGGTCTAACGGTCGTAGCTCCAGCCGGGTATGGAACGATTGCCCTGCACCCCACGCCGGACGCCGCTCATAGAGCGACGGCCGTGCCAGGCAAATCATCAGCAGCGGCAAATCATCATGCTGCGCCGCCAGGTCGGTGAGCAAATCCAGCGAGGCGTCATCGGCCAGATGCACATCCTCCACTTCCATCACCACCGGGTTGCGAGCACACAACGCCTCAATCCAGCGGATAAACATCTGCCGTGCCCGCTCCGTCAACTGCTGCGGGTCGCCCAGCAGCCCCTTCACGTGTGGGCTGGCCGAAAAATCAAAACCAACCAGGTGGCCCAGCAGATGGGCCATTGGTTCATTTTCACCCGCATGTTGCCGGATGCCTTCTTCCAGCTTTTGCCGGGCTGCGGATGGGCTGTCATTGTCTTGAATTTCATAGCGGAAGGAGACCAGATCGCGCAGCAGGGCATAGGGGCGGTTGGTCATTTCCGGGGTAGCGCGGCCACGCATCACCCAGAAGATTTCCGGGCGCAGGTCTGACCAGTTGACAAATTCATACAGTAGGCGGGATTTGCCCAATCCGGCCTCGCTGACGATGGTCACAATTTGTGTCTCCTCATCTTCAACCGCATCCATAAAGGCGTTTTGCAGTGCCTTCACTTCACTTTCGCGGCCCACAAGCTGCGTTTCCACCCCTTCTACGCCGCGAGCACCGCGGCGGAAGGCGCGCGGTTTGGCGGAACGGACGCGGTAGACCTGCATGGTGTCCTGGCTGCGGCGCAGTTTGAGCGGCGTGTCCGGTTCCATCTCAAAAACGCCGCGCACCTGGCTGTAGGTGTTGTGGGTGATGAGGATAAGGCCGTCGGCTTGCTGCATCAGGCGGTTGGTCAGGCTGATGGTCGCGCCGCTGGCGGTGTAGTCGCCGCTTTGTTCGTCGGGCGTCAGCAGCGCCAGGCCGGTGTTCAGGCCGATGTTGAGCGGCAACGGTTCGTCGTCGTCTTCGCCCAGGTAGCTGGCGCTTTGCCGGTGCATGGCGGCTTGCAGCGCCAGGGCGGCGCGCACGGCGCGTTCGGCGTCGTCTTCGCGGGTGAGGTCGGCCCCCCAGATGACCATCATGGTGTCTTCGGAGCGGCTGAAGATGCGGCCACCGTATTCGGCGATGGTCTGGTCTACGGCCGTCCACCAATCCTTCAAAGCCCGCCGTACCTGTTCACTGCCCCCTACTTCGTCTACCAGTTCGGCATATTCGGCGACGCTGGCGTACAGGGCGGTGATCGTCTTGTTTTGTTCGCTGGCGGTGCGGCTGCCGGTGCTGCTGCCGGTGGCGGGTGTTGCGCCGCGGGCAATGGCCGAATCTTCCACCAGCAGCCGCAGCCGGGTGGGGGCTACGGAAATGGTAGCGCCCACGGCCATGGCTACGGCTTTTGCCAATTCCAGCGCCGACTGGTAACGGTCGTCTGCTTTTTTAGCCAGGACGCGCTGGATGATGTGGTCAATGGCTGGCGGCAGTTCCGGGTTGCGCTGGATGGCGCTGGGGATGGGTTCGTTGACGTGCATCATCAAGACGCTGAAGTTGTTGTCGTGGGCAAAGGGCAGGTCGCCGGTGAGCATTTGGAAGAGGATGACGCCCAGGGAGTAGATGTCGGCGCGGTGATCCAGGTTCATGTTGCCTTGCGCCTGTTCGGGGGACATGTAGGCGGGGGTGCCCATGAGGGCGCCGGTCATGGTGATGTGTTGGCCGCCGGAGACCATGCGGGCAATGCCGAAGTCGGTGACAAAGGCGTTGCCGTCGCGGTCAATCATGATGTTGGAGGGTTTGATGTCGCGGTGGACGATGCCCTGGCGATGGGCGTAATCGAGGGCGGAGCCGATTTGCTGCATGAGGTAGCTGACTTCGGCCAGGGGCAGCGCGCCCCGGCTCATCACGTCTCGCAGGGTGCCGCTGTCCAGGTAGCGCATGACGATGTAGGGGGGATCGTGACGGCCGTCGAAATCATACACCGGCAGGATGTGGGGATGCTCCAGGCGGGCAATGAGGCGGGCTTCGCGCTGGAAACGCTGCACTGCTTCTGGGTCGTCCAGCCGCGCCCGCAAAATCACCTTAACGGCTACATCCCGTTCCACGCTCGGCTGGTGGGCGCGGTAGACAGTGGCCATACCGCCATAACCAACTTCTTCTAACAATTCATAAGGGCCGAGGGTGTGGGATTTCATACGGTGATCGGGTGTTTGGGTGTTCAGGTGTTCAAGTGTTTCCATGATCGGGTGAACCAGGTAGTTTTAGTATACAAGGCTTCCTGTCAGCTAACCTGTCCAAGTATACGTGATTTGGCAGGATGGCTCAATGTGCCTTGCCGAGCAGTCGAGCAGTGCCAGGCAAGGGGCAGAACCGATCCGATTGACCAGAGTGGTATAGCCCCTTGCCTGGCACTAGCAAAAGTGGCATTTTTGCTCAATCCCGGCATACTTGGGATGGTAAATTGTCAATTGACAATTGGCAATGAACAATTGCCAATTCTGAAAAGGAGAGTTTTTCATGTCACTCAAACATATTCCGGCCGGGGTGGTGACCGGCGAGCAGGTACAGGAGATTTTTGCTTATGCCAAAGAGCAGCAGTTTGCGCTGCCGGCGGCCAATGTGGTGGGCAGTAATAGTGTGAATGCGGTGTTGGAAACGGCCGTCGCCGTCAACGCCCCCGTCATTCTGCAATTTTCCAACGGCGGCGCGTCGTTTATGGCCGGCAAGAGCCTGAATAATGACGGGCAGCGGTCGGCCATTGCCGGGGCGGTGTCCGGGGCGCATCATGTGCATCAGGTGGCGGCGATGTATGGGGCGCGGGTCATTTTGCACACCGACCATTGCGCCAAAAAGCTGCTGCCCTGGGTAGACGGCATGTTAGACGCCGGTGAAGCGTTTTACAAGACACATGGCAAACCGTTGTTCAGCAGTCACATGCTCGATTTGTCCGAAGAGCCAATTCACGAGAACGTGGAGATTTGTAAGCGTTACCTGGAGCGCATGAGCAAGATGGGCATGACGCTGGAGATTGAACTGGGCGTGACCGGCGGCGAGGAAGATGGGGTGGACAATACGGGCGTGGACAGTTCCCGCCTGTATACCCAGCCGGAAGAGGTGGCTTACGCCTACGAAGAGTTGATGAAAGTCAGCCCCAATTTCACCATTGCCGCCGCTTTTGGCAATGTGCATGGGGTGTATAAACCGGGCAATGTGCAGCTACGGCCGATCATTTTGCACAATTCGCAGGTGTATGTGCAGGAGAAGTTTGGCACGGCCGTGAAGCCGATCAACTTTGTCTTTCATGGTGGTTCCGGCAGCAGCCAGGAAGAAATCCGCGAGGCTATTTCTTATGGGGCGATCAAGATGAACATTGACACCGACCTGCAATGGGCGTTTTGGGACGGCATACGTGGCTATGAGGCCAAATACCATGACTATTTGCAAGGGCAGATTGGCAACCCCGATGGCCCGGACGCGCCGAACAAAAAGTATTATGACCCCCGCCGTTGGCTGCGCACCGCCGAAGAGTCGTTTGTGGCTCGCCTGAAGCAGGCGTTTATAGATTTGAATGACGTAGACCGAATTTAAAGTCGTTTTCATGGGGAAGCCTTTATCCGTAAATCAAAACGTTTGGCAGCAAGGCATCCGATTTCTCAAGCAACCTCTGGTTGCCGAAATCGGATGTCTGACCTGGAGACCACCATGACCTCAACCCCGATTCCCGAACAGATGACGGCCATTATCCTGGAATCATACGATGGTGCGGACGCGCTGCGTGTGGTGCAGCGCCCCGTGCCTCGCCCCGGCCCGAAGGAAGTGCTGGTGAAAGTGGCTGCCGCATCTATCAATCCCTCTGATCTGATGTTTATCCTGGGCCTGTATGGCTTCAAAAAGCCGACCCCCACAGTGCCCGGCTTTGAAGGCTCCGGCACGGTGGTGGCGGTGGGCAGCGGTACCGGCCTGATGGGGCGTTACCTGGCGGGGAAGCGGGTAGCTTGTGTCACTCAACAGGATGGTCTCTGGGCTGAATATACCACCACCACCGTCAATTATGCTCTACCCCTGGACGAGGCGGTGAGTTTAGAGCAAGGGGCAATGGCCGTGGTGAATCCGCTGACGGCCGTGGCCCTCATTGATCTGGCTAAGAAGGCCGGTCACCAAACCGTCATCAACACGGCCGCCGCCAGCGCGTTGGGGCTGATGCTGCACCGATTGGGACACCAGCAAGGGATTGAGGTAGTAGGCATTGTGCGCCGCCCGGAACAGGTGGCTTACCTGAAACAGCAAGGCATGACGCATGTCCTGGACAGCAGTGACCCCGATTTTCACCGGCAGATCCGTGATTTGTGCCACCAGCGCCATATCCACCTGGCGTTTGACGCGGTTGGCGGCGAATTACCCCGGCAATTGCTGGATGCGATGCCCCAGCACAGCCGGGTGACGGTGTATGGTGGGCTGTCACAGCAGCCGGTGCAGGTAGATGTGGGGGCATTGATTTTTGAGGATAAACGGGTGGATGGTTTCTGGCTGCCGCCCTGGGTAGGGCAGAAAAATCTGCTGCAAAATTTTCTGGTATGGCGACGGGCGCAAAAGCTCATGCTTACCACGCTCAAAACAGAAATACGCCAGCGTTACCCCCTGGCGAAAACCCCGCAAGCTGTCCGCGATTATGAAAGCCAGATGACGGGTGGTAAGGTGCTGATTATGCCTGGTGAGCGGTGAGCAGTGAGCGGTGAGCAGTGAGCGGTGAGCAGTGAGCGGTGAGCGGTGAGCGGTGAGCGGTGAAGCACTAGACCACTCGCGGTCGCTGCTTTATAGCCGCGAATATATTCGCCGGGCTTTCGTCAATTGCCGAGATTTCCGTATGCAATCACCTGCCCTGCGCCGTGGGCGTTACCTGCGCAACCTGACCATCATGCTGGCGTTGGCCGCCGGTTCCCTCTTTGCCCTGACCCGCGTCTGTGCCATACCCGTCCATTGGTTGTGGGGGCTGCCCTTGTTTTACCTCACCTATCTGGCCTGGAACGCCTTCACCTTTGCCCACCCGCGCCGTTTGCGTTATTGGCCGCGGCGTGAGTCGCTATTTGCTAACGCGGAGAATGTGCAGTTCACCTCACGGGATGGTTTGCAGCTTTATGCCTGGTACTTACCCGGCAGTAATGGCGCGGCCATCGTGTTGGCGCACACTCTGGGTGGCTCCGGGCTGCTGATGCAGGGGCACGCCGAATTTTTGCGCGACGCCGGTTACAGCATCTTGCTGCTTGATTTGCGTGCCCACGGCCGTAGCCAGGGCCATACCTCCACCTCCGGCATTCTGGAAGCACAGGATGTGGCCGCGGCGGTGGACTATCTGCGCGCTCGTGGTGATCTTGACGCCGACAAAATTGGCGTCCTGGGGGTTTCGCTGGGGGCACAGGCCGCCTGGCGCGGTGCATTGCAGCACCAGGCCATCCGCGCTCTGGTGCTGGAAGGGCTTGGCCCGGCCGATATTCAGGATCGTATCCGACCGCTGCCCGGCACCGGGCACGGCCGTACCCTGCACCAACTGCGCCACAAACTCCTTTACCCGCTGGCCCTGTTTGATCAATGGTTGTTTAATTTTTTCATCGGCCAACACCCCACGCCGGTAATAGCCGACATTGGTCACATCGCCCCACGCCCCATCTTGTTCATCGCCTGCGGCCCGCGTGAAATTGAAATGAACCGCCGATTTTGCGCCGCTTCAGAGTCAGGCATTTTATGGGAACTGCTCCATGCCAGACATGCGGCCGGCCTGTTCCACGAACCGGAAGAGTACCCTCGCCGCGTGACGGCCTTTTTCGACGAGGTGTTGTAATTATTATTTGTCGCCAGATCAGCCGTTTTCGGCCACAATAGCGCCCATGTCCACCTACATACAAACCTTGCAATCGCTGCTGGCGCAGCACGCCAACCCGGCGGACGCCGCGCCCATGTCCCGATACATGCGGGACAATTTCCCCTTTTTGGGCATCAAAACGCCGGCGCGCCGGGTGCTGCTGAAAGAATTCATTGCCGCTCATGGCCTGCCGCAGCCCGGCGATCTGGAGGCGGTCTTGCGCGAGTTATGGGCACTGCCGGAGCGGGAATACCAGTACAGCGCCTTCGCCTTTTTAGACCGGCTGATCAAGCAGCAGCCGCCCGAATTTGTGTCGGTGCTGGAATATCTCATTGTGACCAAATCGTGGTGGGATACGGTGGACAGCCTGGCGGGGGGCAGCGTGGCGGTGCATTTTCAGCGGTATCCACAGATGCGGGAAACGGCCGTTGCCGCCTGGCGCGTCAGCGATAATTTCTGGCTGCGCCGCACCACCCTGCTCTTCCAACTCCCCTACAAAAGCCAGACCGATGTTGATTTGCTGTTCAGCCTCATCCGGGAAAATCTGGACTCGGATGAGTTTTTTATCCAGAAAGCGATTGGCTGGGCGCTGCGTGAATACTCCAAAACGAACGCCGGGGCGGTGGTGGACTTCATTGCGGCCACCCCTTTGGCTCCACTGAGCGCCCGCGAGGGGCTGAAATGGTTGAAAGACCAGGGGCGGCTCTAGTTGACAAACACCCCCAATGCTCTAAACTTTCTTCAGGAAAGCCGTGAATTGGAGATAGCATGTTACCTCAGTATAAACAGCCGCTTCTACCATTGTGGCCTACGCCAGAAAACACGGCGCAAACACAAACAGCCAATCCCATCACCAACAGAAGCAATGAACTTGATCCGGCTGATCGCCCGTTTCACGACTGGTATCGCTTTGTCCTCTCTTTCCCTCCCCATCTCGTCCGCGATTATCTACGCGATTTCAATTTGAATGACAACGACCTTGTGCTTGACCCGTTTTGTGGCACAGGCACAACCCTCGTCGAAGCCAGACTGAACCAAATGAGAGCTATTGGCATCGAAGCCAATCCCTTCCCCCATTTTGCCTCCACGGTAAAGGTAGATTGGCGTATCGCGCCAACAGAGTTATTAGCGTATATCGAAGAAATCAGCGAGAAAAGCATCCAAACTTTGACTGCACAGGGAGTTGATGATTTTTTGTTGACAGCAGACCCCAAAATTCCGTTACGGCAATTGCCTGTACAGGCGAAACAAGCCTTAATTGCCAACTCCATTAGCCCGCTGCCGTTGCATAAATCATTGATTTTATTGGAACATCTCCAACAAAATCGAACATCGCCTGCATATCAATATGGCTTATTGGCTCTAGGCAACGCACTGGTCAACCATATTGGCAACCTCAAGTTTGGCCCTGAGGTTGGGGTGGGCAAGCCTAAGGTAGATGTGCCTGTGGTGGCGGTTTGGAAGCGCGAAGCGCAGAAGATGGTTGCAGACCTGCAAACTGTGCAAGAGCGAGAGTACCCGGAAACGGCCGTTTACCTGGGCGATGCCCGAAATGTATCACACATACTTGCCCCTTACTCCGTTAACGCCGTGATCACCTCTCCGCCTTATCCCAACGAAAAAGATTACACGCGGACTACCCGCCTGGAATCGGTTATCCTGGGTTTTTTCACCGATATGGCCCAATTACGCCTGCACAAACAACGACTCCTCCGCTCCAACACCAGAGGCGTGTATGTTGTTGACGACGATGACCAATGGATTACCGCAAATCCACGCATTCAAAAATTAGCTGACTCTATCGAGCAGCGTCGCATCGCGCTGGGTAAAACGTCCGGTTTTGAAAAATTGTATGCGCGCGTCACCCGGCTTTATTTTGGGGGGATGGCGCGCCATCTGGCTGAATTAACGGCCGTGCTAAAACCCAGCGCGCAACTGGCATATGTCGTGGGCGATCAGGCTTCCTATCTGCAAGTTCTCATCAAAACCGGCGAATTATTAGCCGAGATTGCCGTTGAATTAGGGTATGAAGTGCAGCGCATTGACCTCTTTAGAACCCGGTTCGCTACCGCCACACAAACAGAATTGCGTGAAGAAGTTGTTGTCTTACGCTGGCCCGGTTAGGAGCATGAATGCCACATGGGTAAATACGAGCAAATCATTGAGTGGATTTTTCAACGCAACTACCGAACAGGCGATGTCATTGTTCGTTTTAATCGCAATGAATTGGCGCTGGCGTCCGCAGAACTGGGATTTGCCCGCATCAAAAACCTCGGCGACATACCCTACTCTTTTCGGTTTCGCCGTGAACTGCCCTTGTCGGTTCAGGCAACCGCGCCAACTGGGGCCGAATGGATTATTGTTGGCGCGGGCATTGGCGATTAAGCGTTTCGTCTGGCCGCGCCGGGCAAAATTGAGCCAGCCACCCACTACTATCCAATCAATATCCCCGATGCCACCCCGGAAATTGTGCGCCATTACGCGCCGGGCACGGACGAGCAGGCATTGTTAACCCGCGCCCGTTACAATCGCCTCATAGATATTTTTACCGGCCTAACCTGTTATTCGGTGCAAAACCATCTTCGTACCACTGTACCGGAGATTGAACAAATGGAAGTAGACGAAATTTACGTTGGCCTGAACAAGCGGGGCGCACATTTTGTACTGCCCTGTCAGGCTAAATCGCCCGGTGATAAATTTGGCATCGTCCAGGTCATGCAGGACATTGCGCTATGCCAGTTACGTTACCCCATGGCCATATGCCGACCAATCGCGCTGCAATTTACCGGTGAGAACAACGTCGCCTTGCTAGAAATGGCCGTGCGTGAACAAGAGAATGTGCTGATGTTGAATGTGGTAGACGAAAAGCATTATCAACTGATCCCCAGAGCCAGCATTGCCAATGCAGGCCTGACGATTCTGAAAGAAAGAGAAAGTAGCGCCGGTTATTCTGCCTGATGGTTAGGGTCAAGCACAACAGGACACGGCCGTTCCCCCCCTCCATCTGTACGCGGAAGATTGGGAGGAGGGGAACGGCCGTATCCCAATAGCAAAGACGCAAAATCTTGTGTCTCTACACCCCCCCCACCACCGCCTGAAAACGGGGATCGTCGCGGATAGCGGCAAAATCAGGGTCTTTTTGGGCTAAATCACGATCACCGGGGGCCTGAGCCACAGCCTGTGCCAGCAGGTCAACCGCCTCAGCCACATCGCCGCAAATGGCGGCAAAACAAGCCCGGTTGTAGGCGCTTTCATTAGCCATCAAGCCGCGGGCAATCTCAATATGTTTTTGTGCATTTTCTTCCTGCCCCATCTGCCGGTAACAACCAGCCAACGACCCATGTGTTACGGCAAAGTTGGCGTCGCGGGCGATGGCCTGCTGGTAGGCGGCGATGGCTGCTTGATAATCCTTATTATGGCCGTGAGTTAACCCACTTTTATAATGAATAACGGCAAAAGAGCGTATTTGTTGTTTTGTAACAACCTTCAATTCTGATATGCCATTTAATAAGATGAGTCCAGAGTAGACCATCTTCCAATTTGGATGCGAAAGATCTACCGCGGCATCAGGATTGCGAAAGAAATTTGGCTCCAACTCTTGTATCTTTGAAAATTAATCTTGTGCATCATGAACCATTCCAACAGATAATTGCAAAACACTCAGTAGCAAACACGCCTCTGGTTGGCAAATCACAGTTGCGGCTTGACATATTTGTTGTAACCGTTCTTCCATAGTTTGATATGAGATTAGGAGATTGTCATTGCAAACAATCTCCTAATCTCCCAATCTGCCAATCTCTTGTTTCTCTGCCTCCAACTCCGGCAGTTCTTCCAGCATTGTCAGCCCAAAGTGCTGCAAAAATTCCGGCGTCGTGCCGTACAAAATCGGGCGGCCGGGTGTTTCCTGGCGGCCGATTTCCTCAATCAGCCCCTTGCTCAACAAGCTGCGCAGCGCACCATCAGAATTGACGCCGCGAATCTGGTCAATGTGCGGCCGGGTGACGGGCTGCATGTAGGCGATGATGGCTAACGTTTCCAGCGCCGCCTGGCTGAGCCGGGTGGTCAGTTCCAGCCCCAGGAAGCGTTCAATGGCACTGCTGGCGGCGGGGGCGGTGGTTAATTGCACGGCGTCACCGCTCCATTGCAGGCGCAGCCCGCGCGTCTGGTAATCGGCCGTCAGCGTTTGTAATGCCTGGCTGATCACGGCCGTTGTCACCTCTAACGCCCTGGCCAACCGCGCCACCGGCACCGGCCCGCTGGAAACAAATAACACACTTTCTACCAGCGCCGCTATGCTCATTTCTCCGTTGTTCTCCATGACGTTTTTGTTTCGCCCTTTGCTTCGTTATAATCCGGCCGATTATACCTGCTTGCCCTGGCAAAACCGAACGGAGAAATGTGATGCCCAACCCTATATCGTATGCTCAAAACAACCGCGAACGGCACCTGGCCGAATTGATCGAATTCTTGCGTATTCCCAGCGTCAGCACCCAGCCGGAACATCAGGCCGATGTGCAGCGCGCCGCTGAGTGGTTGGTGGAATCGCTCACGGCCATTGGCCTGGAAAACACCCACCTCATCCCCACCGCCGGCCATCCCCTGGTCTACGCCGATTGGCTGCACGCGCCCGGCGCGCCGACGGTACTCATTTACGGCCATTACGACGTGCAGCCGGCCGAGCCGTTTGACCTGTGGCACAGCCCACCCTTTGCACCCACCATCCGCGACGACTACCTGTACGCGCGCGGCGCGTCGGATGACAAGGGGCAGGTGTATGCCCATGTGAAGGCGGTGGAAGCGTTGCTAAAGAGCGACGGCCGTCTGCCCCTCAACGTCAAATTTATCATCGAAGGCGAGGAAGAGATGGGTGGCCCCAGTTTGTCCGCCTTCATTCCGCAGCAGAAGGAGCTATTAGCCGCCGATGTGGCCCTGGTATCGGATACGGCCATGGTCAGCCCGGCCCAACCTTCCATCGTGTATGGTTTGCGCGGCATGTGTTACGTGATGCTGGACATTTATGGCCCGCAGCGTGACCTGCACTCCGGCACGTTTGGCGGCGGCGTGGATAACCCGCTCAACGTTTTAGGCCACGTCATTGCCAGGTTGAAGGATGAAAACGGCCGTGTCCTCATTCCCGGCTTTTATGACCGGGTACGGCCGTTGACCGACGAAGAGCGTCACCTGCTGGCGCAATACCCCTTTGACGAGGCAAACTGGCTGGCCGAGACGGGCGCGCCGCAGCCCTGGGGCGAGCCGGAATTTTCGCTGGTGGAACGGCTGGGGGCGCGTCCCACGCTGGACGTGCATGGCATTATCGGCGGCTACACCGGCCCCGGCGGTAAAACGGTGCTGCCCGCCCACGTCCATGCCAAATTCTCCATGCGCCTGGTGCCAGACCAGGAGCCAGCAGAAATTCAATCACTTCTAGAAAAATACCTGGCTGACATCCTGCCCCCTACCGTTACCTACGAGTTGCATTGGCGGGGCGGCGCGCCGGCCAGCATCAGCGACCTGCACCATCCGGCGATGGCGGCGGCCCGGAAAGCGTGTCAGGAGACCTACGGCCGTGACCCCATTTTCATGCGCGAAGGTGGCTCCATCCCCGTCGTCGGCGAGTTCCAAACCTATCTGGGGCTGGAAACGGTACTGCTCGGTTTTGGCCTGGTCAGCGACCAGATTCACGCCCCCAACGAACGCTTCTACCTGCCCAATTACTTCCATGGCATTGAAGCCAGCATCCGCTTTTTCCAGTCTTATGGGGAAAGAGATTGAGAGATTGGGAGATTGAGAGATTACCCACAGCCAATCTCCCAATCTCCTATCTCCCCACCATCACTTCCCCCTCGCCAACAGCCTGAGCAAAGGGCATGGCCGTAGTGTTGAAGGCGATACCGATCTGGCCCAGGTAGTCTATGGCAATCAGGCCGCCTTCGCCGCCGGTGCGTTCGGTGAGCAGGCGCACGGCCGTGTCCCCCGCCAACTGCGCCGAAAAGCCCAAGGCTACCAGGTCACACACCTGTTTACTCGTCAGCACCTTCATTAACGATTCGCCATGCCCGGTGGCGCTGACGGCGGCGGTGCGGTTATCGGCATAACCGCCCGCGCCCACCAGCGGGCTGTCGCCTACCCGTCCCGGCATTTTGTACCGCGTGCCGCCGGTAGAGGTGGCCGCCGCCAGATTACCGTCGGTGTCCAGAGCCGCCGCGCCGACGGTGTCGCTGGTGGGCGTGGGCTGCGATTGTACCGCCATTTCTTCCACCCACAGATCGGCCAGTTCACTGCGGGGAAAGCCGATGCTGTCGGCGAACGCCTCCGCGCCGGACCCCACCAGAAAGTGGTGGGGCGTGTCGCTCATCACCCGGCGGGCCAGGCTGGTGGGGTAACGGACGCGCTGCACGGCGGCGACCGCGCCCAGGTTAAGGGTACGGCCGTCCATAATCAGCGCGTCTACCTCAATTTCTCCGTTCCGGTTGGGGTAGCTGCCCCGTCCCGAATCCAGCACCGGGCAATCTTCCAGGATACACACGGCCGTTTCCACCGCATCCAACGCGCTGCCCCCTGCCAGCAGCACCCGCTGCCCGGCTTCGGCCGCTTCCCGGCACGCCTCCATCGCCGTCACTAGCCGCGCCGACGCCAAATCCCAAGACCCCGCCCCGCCATGTACCACAATTACCGGTTTACCCATCATTGTCTCCTTGTAAATGGTGGCTGGTTATTTGTACCAGCCGCCAACCACGCCTTGACGCAAAGGTCACTTTTGTTATAATCCCGCTCGCTGCGTTCCTCAGTAGCTCAATGGCAGAGCATGCGGCTGTTAACCGCAGGGTTGTTGGTTCGAGTCCAACCTGAGGAGTAAATTGTCACCAAAGCCGGGTTTTCACCCGGCTTTTTTATTTGGCCGCCGTATCCAGCAGCGCCCGGCCGATTTGAGCAGCTTCCGACACGGCCGTTCCCCCCTCCACCACCACCACTGCCAGATAACGCGGGCTGTCTGCCGGGGTCAGCCCCACATACCAGCTATTGGTGCTGCCGTCCGGCCCGGAAAGCACCCGGTCGCTGAATTCAATACGGCCGTCCGCCGTCAATGCCTGGCGGATGGCGCGCGCCGTTTCGCTGCTGGAGACCGGGCTGTTGGCGGCAGGGGGGGTGATGGGTTGCGGGCGGCCGCTGTCATCCCACACGGCCGTGACCAACTGTGGGTTGAGTACACGGCCGTCGCCGGCCAGCGACCCCCAGGCCCGCGCCAGTTGCAGGGGCGTCAGCACCAGGTTCTCCTGCCCAATCCCGGCTAATGCCGCGTCTGTTAACGGCCGTAAAGGAGATATTTCCGTGTTCAGGGGGAGGTCGGGCACGGCCGTCAGGCCAAAATCGGCAAACGCCCGGTTCAGCCCGGCGATGCCCAACTGCGCCGCCAATGTCTGCATCGGCCCAGGGCAGCGGTGCGCCAGCACATTGGCCCAGGTGGCCGGGTCAGGCGGCGGCGTGGCGCACTGCAAGGTCTGGCCGTTGACCGTCACCGGCCGATTGGCGTCCGGCGCAATCTCATCCAGCCGGATGAGGCCCTGTTCCAAAGCGGCCGCCAGCAAGAAGGGTTGCAGCAATAAACCGGGCTGATATTGGCCCTGCGCCGCCCGGTTGAGCAACGGCGCATCTTTGGCGGCAACCAGTGTCTCAAACTCCGCATCCAGCCGGTTAGGGTCATAGGTGGGGTGGCTGGCCATCGCCAGGATTTCGCCCGTTTGCGTGTCCAGCAGCAGCATGGCCCCCGGCCGTTCGCCCAGCAGGGCATCGGCAATTTGTTGTAAGCGGGCGTCCAATGACAGGGAAATGGTCTGGCCGGTTTGGGGCTGGTGCAGGTTTTGGCTGACGATTTGCTGCCAGAAGTCGGTAGGGTCGCCGCGCAGGACGGTGTTGTACCCTTCCTCCACCCCCGATGCGCCGTGCCGGAAGCTGTAGTAACCAACGGCGGGGCCGATGGCGGCGATGGGGTATTGGCGCACGGCCGTTTGTGGGGTGCTGATCGTTTCGGCCAGGACATTGCCATTCCGATCAAAAATAGCGCCGCGCTGGATGCGTAATTCTGCCTCCACCAGCCGGGGATTATCGCTGCGGGCCAGGATGGTTTGGGCGCGGGCAAAGCCCCAATAGACCAGGGAAATGGCGACCAATAGATAGCCGATGAGGATGACGGTTAATAGCTGTTGTAGCCGCTGCTGCATGGCCGGTAGATGGAGGGCGCGGCCGCTGCCGGATGAGGCCGATAAGTAGAGCAGCAGCCCGGCCATAATGCTGCTTACCAGCAGCGAACTGCCGCCATAGCTGATGAAGGGCAGGGTAACGCCGGTCAGGGGCAGCAGTTTCACCACGCCGCCCATGATCAGGACGGCCTGGGCGGCAAAGATGACGGTAATGCCCGCCGCCAGGTACCGGCGAAACGGCCGTGTCGCCAGCGCCGCGATTTTGATGCCCCGGTACGCCAGGACCAGAAAACAGACGACGACGGTTAAACTCCCGGCCAATCCCCACTCCTCGGCCACCGCCGCAAACACAAAATCGGAGTGTACGACGGGGATGTAGTTGGGGAAGCCCTGGGCCACCCCTTGCCCGGCTAATCCCCCGGCGGCAATGGCGTATAAGGATTGCACGATCTGGTAAGCGCGGTTGCTGGCGTCTGGCCAGGGATTCCACCAGGCGTTGACCCGCAGCGCCACCACATCAAAAGCGAAGTAGGCAAAAATGCTGCCCGCCAGCAGCAGTATCAGCCCCCCAACTACATAGCGCCAATCGCCGGAAGCCAGGTAGAGCAGTGCCAGGAAGAGCAGGAAAAAGAGGGTGGCTGCGCCTAGATCACGCTGCCAGATGAGCAGCGCCATGCAAAAGCCCCACATCAGCAGCAGGGGAGCCAGATAGGGCAGCGCGCCAAAACGGCCGTGATGGCCGTCTAGCCGCAGCAGCGATTCCCGTTCGTCAAAGTAGCTGGCCAGGAAGATGACCAGCAGCAGCTTGAGCAGTTCTGACGGCTGGAAAAAGACGCGGCCCACCAGGGGGATGGGCAGCCACAGCGCCGCGCCAAAACCGGAAGGGTTGACGCCAAAGAGGAAGGTGGCGGCCAACAGCAGGATACCGCCGATGAGCAGGGTATAGCGGTAGCGGCGCAGCCAGCGCAAACTACGCGGCAGGATAGCGATGGCCAGCAGCACGGCCGTACTCAGCCACAACCACATCACCTGCCGCTCCAGGAAATTGGGGGCCAATCGCTGCAAGGTGATCAGCCCCCAGCCGGTGAGCAGGGCAAAGATGGGCAGCAGGTAGGGGTCGTGGCGCGGGCGGTAGCGCCGCAGCAGGGCATACGCCGCCAGCATGGCCGCAAACCAGAGCGCCGTGGCCCACAGGTAGCTGCCGCTGACCTGCCCGGCGCGCGCCAGACTGAGGGTGATGGCGTTGGTGAAGATGAACACGGCCGTGAGCAAGAGGAGTAGGAGTTCGTCACGGCTGTGAGGTTCTTGAGTAGTGTGCAGGTGGGTGATGTTCATAGTTGTGTAGAGATTGGAGATTGGAGATTAGAGATTAATAAATCTCCAATCTCTAATCTCCAATCACCTCTATTACGCCTGCCGTAAATACCAGGTAATGGTGACAATGATAATACCCGCGCCGATAAGCTGCCACACCGAGGTGAGCCGTTCGCCCAGCAGCAGCCCGGCAAAGAGCAGGGCGCTGACCAGGCGCATCGCCATCATGCTGCTGACGACGGGCGCGCCTAGCTGCTGGATGGAGCGAATTTGCCCCAGGTTAGCGCCGAGCAGCACACCCAGGCTGAGACCGGCAAAAACGAGCCAGTCTACGGCCGTCAGGCTGCGCCACTGTCCCCAATCTTCACCCACCAGCAGGCTGGCAAGCAGCGAAAAAGAGAAGAGCGAAATGAGATGTACCAGCAGCAGCCCCTCGCCGGAGGCGTGGCTGGCGGCGCTGCGCCGGGTGACGATCATGTAAAAGGCCAGGGAGATGCTGCTGAGGATGGCAAAGAGGACGCCGAGCAGGTCGTGGCGGTGGGTGGACACGGCCGTAGCCCCCCAATCACCACTGACGATAAACAGCGCCCCCACCAGGGCAATGGTCAACGCTTTGATCGTGTGGCGGGGCAACTGCTCTTTGAGGACCACCCGGCTGAGCAGGGCGACGATGAAGGGGGTCATCAGGTAGATGATTTGCGCATAGACAGCCAGCGTGTAGCGGGTTGCCAGCAGGTTGGTGATGCCCCGCAGCACCACCAACAGCCCAAATAGCCAGACGATGCGCAGCCGGAAGATGCGCCGGTCTACGCGCGGCAGGATGACGGCGGCGACGATCAGCAGCACGACCATGTTGCCAACCGCCAGCAGCGACAGGCCGGGCAGTCCACTGACGGTCTGCAAATAGCGTAGCAGGACGGGATATGCGCCCCAGCCCATTTGCGCCGCCAGCGCCATGGTGAGCCAGGCAAGGGGGGAGGTGAGGTAGGGGGATGTGGTGGTTTGTTTCATGGGGGATTGGGGATCGGAGATTGGAGATTAGAGATTGAACAATCTCCAATCTCTAATCTCTATTTTCAAGCCTGTGCCAGGGCAGCCCACATGGGCGGCA
The DNA here is from genome assembly GCA_019637635.1 of Anaerolineae bacterium. Classification (GTDB taxonomy): domain Bacteria; phylum Chloroflexota; class Anaerolineae; order Promineifilales; family Promineifilaceae; genus CAADGU01. The sequence goes on along the minus strand of JAHBVI010000004.1, from coordinate 100,762 downwards.
GATTCCCCCAGGCTATTTGGGTGGCGCTCAGGCAGGTTGCCAGGTTTTGCACGGCCGTAGCCACCCCTTTAATTGTCTCTTCATCGGCCTGGGCGTCGGGTTGGGCGTAGACGTTGTGGATGTGCCAGGTGTTGGTCTGGCGGTCCATTTTGGAGTCTACGCGGCCGATGAGTTGGTCGCCGTGCAGGATGGGCAGCACGTAGTAGCCGTATTCTCGTTTGGCGGCAGGCACGTAGATTTCAATGCGGTAGAAGAAGTCCCAGAGCAGCTCCGTGCGGTCGCGGTCGCAGATGAGGTTGTCAAAGGGGGAGAGCAGCGCCGTGCGCGGCTGCCAGTCGCCGGCCTGGATGGCTGTCAGCAAGGGGGCGTCGGCGCTGTGCATATACCAGTCACCTTTGAGCGGCTGGCCATTTTCTACGATTTGCACTTTTTCAATGATGCCTTCTTTGCGCAGTTGATTGAGCACGGCCGTCAACTCTGGATACGTCTGGCGGGTGAAGTGCCATTTGATCTGGGTGGGCGTAGCCACGCCCAGGGCGCGCAGTGATTTTTGGGCGGCTACGGCCGTGACCTGTTCGGGATGCCAGCTTTCCAGGGGCGTCCAGTCCGGCCAGAAGGTTTCGGCCAGGCCCCAAAGGCGTTGGTTGCCGGGACGGCCGTGAACCATCACTTCTCCTTTGCTCCACAGATAGTCCAGGATGCGGGGTACGTAACGGCCGTTGTACCAGCGTGAGGGAAATTTGGCCGCTTCTTCTTCAAACTGGCGGGAGAGCATGGGGCCGTTTTGCTGTAACTGTGCCCGAACGTGATTCAGCAAGGGGAACATCGTGTCTGCCTCTTCAGCAAACCACGCTTTCCAGGCGCGTGCCTGGCGGGAGTCGGCGTCGTCATGCAGCAAATCCATGCGCCAGCGGTGAACCGGGTAATCTTCGGTGAGGACGAGGGAGGCGGCGTGCGCCCAGTATTCAAACAGGGCGCGATCTTGCCAGCGCAGCCGTTCCAGTTCGGCTTCGTCGAACTGCCCCAGGCGGCTCCACAGCACCAGTAGGTGGGTGCGTTCCACGTGGCGGATGGGGTCTAGCTGCACGCAGCCCAGGTCGCGGATGAGATCGAGCAGGGGTGGGGGGGTACGGCCGTCCAGGTGTTGGCGGCTGATGGCCAGGCGGCGGGCGTGTTGGCGGGTGAGGGTGCGGAGGGTTTTTGTCATAGGTGGTGATGGAAGTGCCAGGCACAGGGCATAAGGCATTGGTCTGACCAGGAGTTTTGCCCTGTGCCTGGCACTGCTTTAGCGGATGCGGGCCATAAAGTGGCTGTCGGCTATACGGCCGTCGCCGTAGGCGTGTAGTTTGTGGTTGCCTTCAATATCAAAGCCGTGTTTTTCATACAGGCGAATGGCGGCGGGGTTGTCGGTGTTCACTTCCAGTTCCACGCGGGTCAGTTGCAGCCAGTTATCGGCCAGCCTGACCAGGGCGTCCAGCAGTTGCGAGCCGATGCCGCGCCCCCAGTAATCCGGGTGTACCATCATGCCCAACCCGGCGGCGTGGTGTTCGCGGGGGTTTTGGCTTTGATGCAGCGTGGCTATGCCCACGACACGGCCGTCCACTTCCGCTACATAACGATACAAACCGGGCAGTGTTTCTTTCAGCCGGTCATTGGTCAGTCCGATTTCCTGGCTGGGTAGTTGCAGCGTGGTGCGGGCCACGGTGGGCAGGCGGAAGATGTGATAGAGGTCATCTACGTCATCCGGGTAGCGGGGCGGGCGGATGGTGGCATGGGCGGGTTCCGGCTTTTTTAACGGCCGTGTTTCCGGCGGTGTTGGTTGGCTGGCAAACCATTCCGGGTGGCGCAGCCGGGCCATCATGTGTGCGTCAAAGTAACGGCCGTCGCCAAACACCGCCTTCCGTTTAACCCCCTCGCTGACAAAACCGAATTTTTCATACAGGTGAATGGCCGGGGCGTTGTGAGTATACACTTCCAGTTCCAGCCGCAGCAGGTTGAGCCAGTTGTCGGCCAGGTCGAGGGCGGCGGCCATCAGCGCGCTGCCGACGCCCTGGCCCCAATGGTCGGGGTGTACCATCATGCCCAGTTTGCCGCTGTGCATCAGGCGGGGCCTCAGGTTTTGTTGCACGTTGATGGCGCCAATGACACGGCCGTTTAGTTCCGCTGCCAACCGGTGACGCCCCGTTTTTGGTTCTTGAATCCACTTGTGTGTTTCGGTAAGCTCCGCACTGGGCAGGTGCATGAGGTTCACAGCCACACGCGGGTCGCTGACGATGGCATATTGGTCGGCAGCATCATCAGGGTGGAGGGGACGGATGAGCAGATGGGGGTTGTTCATGGGGCCTCGTTTTCCGTGATCCGTAAACCGTAATCCGTTAACTGATGACGGATGACGGATTACGGTTTACGAATCAGCAGGGACAACTTCAATTTCGTACAGAACGGGCCAGCGTTTGCCGGTGACGAAGAGACGGCCGTTTTCTGCATCATAGGCAATGCCATTTGGAGTAGCATTGACATCTTCTAGTGTTTCTGACGGCCGCAGCCCGGCCACATCTATCCAGCCGACCACTTGCCCTGTTGCCGGGTCAATACGCACTATAGGGTCGGTTAATCCGAAGTAAGACGTTAGCCAGACGTTAGCCCAAATCTCACCGTTTATATATTCCAGTTCATTCAGGCGTGTGATGGGTACATTGCCATCCAGTACCTGTATCTGTCCGGTTTCGGCAAAGGTTTCTGGGTCACGGAAGTATAAGGTATTAGTGCCATCAGACATGATGAGTTGACGGCCGTCATGTGTGATGCCCCATCCTTCTGTGTCATAGGAATATTGACCCACCTGCTCAAACGTCTCCCGGTCATAGACAAAAGCCGTCCGCTCATCCCAGGTAAGTTGGAAAATCCGATCTTCCCAAATGGTAATACCTTCACCAAAATACTCTTCCGGCAGGGAAACTATCTGCTGTACTTCGCCATTTTCCGGCGTTACCCGTCGCAAAGAAGATTGGCCGTTACCCCCGGTACCCTCATAAAGTTCATCATCCAGCCAGACCAGCCCCTGCGTAAAGGCGGTCGCGTCGTGGGGATATTGGTTGACAAGGCGATAGGTATAGACGGGTGCGGTGCTGGTGGGTTGTGGGGCAGGGTAGGCGGCCATGTCTGGCGACGGGGGGGCAACTCCGGGGTGGGTGCCGGGCGGGTAAGCCTGAACGGTGATAGGCGTCTGGATGACGGCCGTATAGCCACCGGGCGGGTAGGCGGGGGCGGTCGTGGGCACGGCCGTCCCCATTGCAGTGATCATTGTGGGGGTGGCGGGCGCGGCCGTTGGTTGTGGCGAGTTACAGGCGGTGAGGGCGATGGCCGTGAGCAGTAGTATTAGGATGAGGATTCTATTTATCCTTTGCATAAGCCTTGAAGATCCTTTTGTGTAAAACGGCCGTTATTTTAGCGGTATTGTGGCAATTCTAAAACTTCCTCCTGTTTCTCTCAGGTCAATAGTTGCCGATACGGCAACATTGACAACTATCATTTGCCGTTATTTTGCCAATGGATATACTTCCCCCGGAAACGACCTCTAACCGACCCATTTCAACAAACGGCATGGACACGATAGATGCCCTGGATCATGAGATTATTGCATTATTGGCGGCCGACGGCCGTATGTCCTGCATGGAAATGTCTCGCCGGTTGAATCAGCCGGCCCGTACCATCCGTTACCGGCTGGAACGGCTGTTGGCGGGGAATGTGCTGCACGTGCGTCCCATTGTGAATCCGGCAATGTTTGGCTATTCCATCCTGGCCGATGTGCTGATTGAGACGGAGGCGGGGCGGGTGTGGGATGTGGCTACGGCCGTGTCCCAACTCGACGACGTGAGCTACGTGGCCTGCGCCACCGGCGACCGCGATGTCAGCATTCAAGTGCTGGCGCGCAGCGTTGACTCACTCTACCAGTTTATCACCGACCAACTCCACCCCATTCCTGGGGTGCGCCGCACCCAGACCATCCTACTCCCCATCAAACTGAAAGACGTTTACCAATGGCAGCCCCCCAACCCATACGCTGCCTGAAAATGTTCGTAGCAGGCCATATATCGCCTGCTGGTGGCGATAAATCGCCTACTACGAACGAAATAATTTGAAGGAGGAAACCGCCTATTGAAGCGATGGATACGATCATAAACTCTCTAAACGGAGGGGAGGCTTTAGCCGACAAAGATTATTAAGTTGGAGGAAAAAGAAATGAAGAGCAAATGGTTGGTTGCGTTGACGGTGTTATTGGTTGTTTTTCTGGCTGCTTGCAGTAGTGGCTCAGACAGCGAAGGCCCGGCGATGATGGAGAAAATTGGCGAAGGCGAAGGGCGCGTAGACATTATCGCCTGGGCCGGTTACATCGAGGAGGGGAAGACAGACCCGGCATTTGATTGGGTGACAACTTTTGAACAAGAAACGGGCTGTGATGTAAACGTCAAAGTGGCGGCTACTTCGGATGAGATGGTGGCGTTGATGAATGAAGGCGGGTTTGACCTGGTGACGGCTTCGGGCGACGCCAGCCTGCGCCTGATTTCCGGCGGCAAAGTGCAACCCATCAATACTGAATTGATTGACGCCTGGGACACGATTGAACCCAAACTGCAAAATGCGGAATGGCACACGGTAGATGGTGTGCATTATGGCGTACCTTACCAGTGGGGTTCCAACGTCCTCATGTACAACACCGATGCCTTTGGCGGGCAAACGCCCGATAGCTGGAATGTGGTTTTTGAGGAGATGACGCTGGCGGATGGGCAATCGAACAAAGGGCGCATTCAGGCATTTGATGGCCCCATTTACATTGCCGATGCGGCGCTGTATCTAATGGCGCACCGCCCTGAACTGGGCATTAAAGACCCTTATGAACTGAACCGGGATCAGTTTAACGCGGCCCTGGATTTATTGCGGCAACAGCGGACGCTGGTCGGCCGTTACTGGCACGATGCGTTCATCCAGATGGATGACTTCACCAACGAGGGTGTGGTCGCTTCCGGCTCCTGGCCGTTCCAGGTGAACCTGTTGCAGGCGGGCGGCGCGCCCATTGGCAGCGTCATCCCCCAAGAAGGGGCGACGGGTTGGGCAGACACGACCATGATGCACACCAATGCGCCCCATCCCAACTGCGCTTATCTATGGCTAAACCATTCCATCAACCCCAAGTTGCAAGGCGATCTGGCGGCCTGGTTTGGCTCGGTGCCATCGGTACCGTCGGCCTGTAATGGCAATGAACTATTGGGGCCTGATGGCTGCAAGACGAACGGTATTGATAACTTCGACAAGATCAGCTTCTGGAAAACGCCAACCACTACATGCGATTCGCAAACAGAATGCGTCCCTTACCATGAGTGGGTGACGAATTATGTGGCCGTGATTGGCGGGCGTTAATTAAAGAGTGGTAATCGGTAATCGGTGTTCGGTAATCGGTGGGCAGTACCGATTACCGATGACTGATTACCGATTACCGGTTGCAGAGTAGTGGAAACAGATACAGGCTTAGCTATTGAATTTAAGAACGTCAGCCGCCATTTTGGCGAGGTGCGGGCGGTGGATGACGTGAGTTTTGTGGTGCGGGACGGCGCGTTTTTTACGCTGTTGGGGCCGTCGGGGTCGGGCAAGACGACGTGTTTGCGCATGATTGCCGGCTTTGAGCAGCCAACGGCGGGGCGGATTTTGTTATACGGCCGTGACGTCACCACCCTGCCCGCCTATGACCGTGAAGTGAACACCGTCTTTCAGGATTATGCCCTTTTCCCACACATGACGGTGGGGGACAACATCGGTTACGGGCTGATGGTGCGTAAAGTGCCGAAGCCAGAGCGGGCGCGGCGGGTAGCAGAGATGCTGGAACTGGTGCGGCTGCCGGGCCTGGAACGGCGCAAACCGTCGCAGCTTTCCGGTGGGCAGCGGCAGCGGGTGGCGCTGGCGCGGGCGCTGATCAATCATCCCAAGGTGCTGCTGCTGGATGAGCCGCTGGGGGCGTTGGATTTGAAATTGCGCCAGCAGATGCAGGTGGAACTAAAAGCGATCCAGCATGAGGTGGGCATTACTTTTATTTTTGTGACGCACGATCAGGAAGAGGCGCTAACGATGAGTGACCGCATTGCGGTGTTTGATATGGGCCAGATTGTGCAGATTGGCGCGCCCTCTGACCTGTATGAACGGCCGCGCACGCGCTTTGTGGCCGGATTTGTAGGAACATCGAACATTTTGAGTGGGGAGACGGCCGTAGCCATCACCGGCTCGCCCCAACCCTTTTCGGTACGCCCGGAGAAGATTCGGCTGGTGGCTGTGGATACGGCCGTGCCCGACGGTCACTGCGCGGTAGAGGGACAGTTGCGAGACATGGTGTATGTAGGGATGCACACCCGCTACACAGTGGTGCTGCCTTCCAGTGAAGAGATGGTTGTGGTGCAGCAAAATATGGATGTGACGCCGCAGAATGGTACGGCCGTGCCCGGTCAAGCGGTGCGGCTGGTGTGGCCTGGGGCGGCGAATAATGTGTTGGAGATTGGAGATTAGAGATTGGAGATTACCCAATCTCTAATCTCCGATCTCACCTTGAAGATGAATCCTACCATTTCACCATCCCCCAAATCATCTATCTGGCGGCGGATTTCCACGGCGCTGCATAATCATCCCGGCCTGTTTTTGCTGCTGCTGTTGGCGCTGCCGTTGGGGTGGATGCTGCTGGTGTATATTGGCTCGCTGATCGGGCTGCTGATTCAGTCGTTTTTTTACCTGGATGGCTTTACGGGCCAGGTGGTGCGCCAGTTTACGCTGCGGACGTATGGCGACCTGTTTACACGGCCGCACATGGAAATTTTCAGGCGCACGGTGATGATGGCGGCGGCGGTGACAGTAGGGGCGGCGCTGATGGCTTTTCCGTTGGCCTATTACACGGTGCGGTACACGTCGCGCCGGCTGCGGGCGATTTTGTATCTGTTGATTTTGCTGCCGTTGTGGTCGTCTTACATCATCCGCGTTTACTCGTGGAAGTTGATTTTGGCAAAGGAGGGGATTGTCAGTTGGTTTGTGGCGCAGTTGGGGCTGACGGCCGTACTCGATTGGGTGCTGCGGCTGCCGGTGATCGGCGGCCCGTCATTGTCTATTTCTTCGTTAGGCTTGTTTCTGGTGTTCTTGTACATCTGGCTGCCGTATATGATTTTGCCCATCATGGCCTCGTTGGAGCGGGTGCCGAAGTCGTTGGGGGAGGCGAGTGGTGATTTGGGGGCACGGCCGTCTACCACTTTTCGTTACGTCACCCTGCCGCTGGCCTTTCCCGGCGTGGTCGCCGGTTCCATTTTCACCTTTTCGTTGACGTTGGGCGACTACATCATCCCCTCGGTGATTGGCGATTCCAGCCCGTTTATTGGCATGACGGTATACAGCTACCAGGGTACGTCCGGCAACATCCCCCTGGCGGCGGCGTTTACGGTGCTGCCAATTACGATCATGGCAATCTATTTATTGGTGGCGCGCCGGTTAGGGGCGTTTGAGGCGTTATGAAGAAGTGATCAGGTGTTTGGGTGTTTGAGTGTTCAGGTGTTTGGGTGTTTAGGTAACTGATGCGCGGAAAGAGTGGTGTGAATCGTTCTCCGATTGGGCTGACTTTGGCGGCAGCGGGTGTGTTGCTGTTTTTGCATTTCCCGTTTTTTATTGTCATGCTCTATGCCTTCACGACGGACGAGACCACGTTCACTTTCCCGCCGCCGGGGTTGACGACACGCTGGTTTGGCGTAGCCATGAACCGGGCGGATTTATGGCCGGCCCTTTTTCTCTCGTTGAAGGTGGCGATTATTGCTACGGCCGTGGCCCTGGTCTTGGGCACATTGGCGGCGGCGGCGGTGTACCGCAGCCGTTTTTTTGGTCGGGAAGCAATCTCCTTTTTGCTGGTGCTGCCCATTGCTCTGCCCGGCATCGTCACCGGTATCGCCCTGCGTTCCATGATGGGGTTGACCAACATTCCCTTTAGCTTCTGGACGATTGTGATTGGGCACGCCACCTTTTGTGTGGTGGTGGTGTATAACAATGCCATTGCCCGCTTCCGGCGCACGGGGCGGTCGCAGCTAGAGGCATCGGCCGATTTGGGGGCCGATGGCTTTCAGACGTTCCGCTACGTGGTGCTGCCGAACCTGGCGACGGCACTGGTGGCGGGCGGGATGCTGGCCTTTGCCCTCTCGTTTGATGAGGTGATTGTGACCACATTCACCGCCGGGCAGCAGTCCACATTACCCATCTGGATATTCAGCCAGCTCACCCGCCCCCGCGACCGCCCGGTAACAAATGTGGTGGCGTTTCTGGTGGTGACGATTACGGCCGTGCCCATCCTCCTGGCCCACTACATGACCCAAGACTCACGGGATAGTTGATATGAAAAGGTTCAGATCATCTCCTATCAGAACCGGATTGAGCTTATCCCCATCCGGCCAATGAAAAAGGCAAGGGGTTTCTTGAAAGGGATTGATACCTCTGTAGAGCGTGAAGGGGATCGTGTATGAACGTTGTGGACTCCTCTGGCTGGCTAGAGTATTTTGCTGATGGTTCAACTGCCGATTTCTTTGGACGCAAGATGTTGATTTTGTCTCAATGCCTGAGGTGGCATACACCCCTAAACAATGACAGGGTGGGGATGTCCATTTACACGGATAATGCCCTGGCTAAGGCGGCATCCCAGTGTTGTTTACGGCCGTTTTGCACCACAAAAACAGCCCGTTCTGCCGCCAAACTTTCGCCCCCCGTCGTCATATCCTGTCCCGCCACGGTGGGTATCACACGATAACCAACCTTTCGCAACAAACCGGCCCGCCGCTCCGCCCGTTCTACATCGTGCCGGTCAATGACGGCCGAAACTTCAATTGCCAGCCATATTTCAACTGCGTCAAGTTGGTGATGATACCCTCGAATCAAAAGGTTAACCTCGGTTATCTCCCCGATTTCTTCATCAGACAGGTAACTTTCTAGCGTATCTTCAATATCCGAAATGGAAACCACTTTCACTCCCTTCAACCGATAGCTAAAATGGGCGTAAGCTCTGTCACGCAGGTGTTGTTCAAGGTATATAGGAAACCATTTATCCCTTTGCAAGCCCAGGCCGGGTTGTATTTTTAACCATTCGGGAAAGCTATCTTTTATCATCGCTTATCCGTTTATTTGCTTTTATCCGCTGCCGCCACCCTCACGGCCGTCCCACTAAACGCCGCATTGCCCGTCAGCGCATCCAACTCACACTCGTCCGTCAAATCGTTAATGGACACGCCGGGGTGCGCCTGGGCGACGGAGAGCTGGATGGCCTCACGGCCGTGCCCCCACCCATGCGGCATACTCACCACCCCCGGCATCACCGCCTCCGTCACTTCCAGCGGCAGCGTCACCTGCCCCACCCGCGAAGCCACCGCTACCATTTGTCCGTGCGCTAACTGCCGCGCCGCCGCATCCGCCGGGTGCATCAGCAGCGTACACCGCTCCTTCCCCTTCACCAGACGCGGCGCATTGTGCATCCACGAATTATTCGTGCGCAAATCCCGCCGCCCAATCAACACCAATTCATCTGGCCCGGTCACAGACCGGCCAGAGCCAACACCAAAGGTTTCCTTCAACCGGGCCACATCTGCCACCAGCGGTTCCGGGGCCAACACAATGCGGCGGTTGGGCGTCAGCAGCCGTTCCTGCAAAATCGGTTGCAGCGGCCCCAGGTCAAGGCCGTGTGGGGCGCGTTTCAGCTTGGCCAGGGTGAGATTGTGGCCGGTGGGTTTGCCGTTTAACGGCCGTGCCCCATACGGCCCAAAGCGCAGCGCCAGATCAATCAGCTGATGCGGCGGCAGCCGCTTCTGAAACTCAATCTTACCCGGCAGCGTCTTGCGGTTAATGGGGCCGCCCCCCTCCAACCGTCGCCGCAGTTCGCCCAATACCTGCCAGTCATGCAGCATCCCTTCCTCCGGTTCAAAGAGAGCCGGGGAGTATTTGGCCGTATTTCGCACCGCCAGCAGATGAAAGACCAGGTCATAATGCTCCGTTTCCAGCCCTGTCGTCGTTGGCAAAATAATGTTGGCGTGGCGCGTCGTCTCGTTGATATAAATATCAATCGCCACCATAAAATCCAACTGTGCCAACGCCTGGTCCAACTGCGCCCCGTTCGGCGTAGACAGCACCGGGTTGCCCGCCACCGTAATCATGCCCCGGATCTGCCCCTCACCCGGCGTCAAAATCTCCTCGGCCATGGCCGCCGCCGGAAATTCACCGCCCATCGCCGGCAAGCCGCGCACCCGGCTGTGAGCGTGACCCACACGGCCCGTCTGCCCCGTCAACGTCGTCAGACCGACCACATCCACCGCCGGTCGCGTAAACATGGCCCCACCCGGCGCATCCAGATTGCCCGTCAGCACGTTCAACACGTTGATCAACCATTGGCACAATCCGCCAAACTTCTGCGTGGAGACGCCAATACGGCCGTACACCACCCCACTCTCCGCTGCCGCCAATTCCCTGGCAATCCGTCGCATCTCCTCGGCGGCGATGCCCGTATACCCGGCCACATCCTCCGGCGCAAAATCGGCCGCTACTTGCTCAATTGTCTCGAAGCCATCGGTAAATTCGGCCAGACGCCCCGGTTTCACCAGCCCTTCTGCATAGAGCGTGTGAATCAGCGCCAGTAAAAACAGGGCGTCCGTACCGGGGCGGATGAAGTGGTGTTCGTTGGCGAGTACGGCCGTTTCCGTCCGTCTGGGGTCAATCACCACCAGTTTGCCGCCCCGCTTTTGCAGCGCCTTCAGCCGGTTCTCAATGCCCGCTGCCGTCATCAAACTGCCATTCGACGCCAGCGGATTCGCCCCCAACATCAAAAAATAGTGTGTGCGATCCACGTCCGGCACCGGGAACAACAACTGATGCCCGAACATCAAATACGCCGCATACTGGCTGGGCAACTGATCTACCGACGTGGCCGAAAAGCGGTTCTTCGTTTTCAAACTGCGAATGAATGGCGCGTTGTACAAAATGAGACCCAGGTTATGCACATTGGGATTGCCCAGATAGACGCCGATGGCGTTACGGCCGTGTTCCCCCTGAATCCGCTGAATGTTGCTCACCACCTCGTCAAACGCCTCATCCCAACTGATGCGCTCCCACCCGGAAGGAGTACGCCGCACCGGATATTTTAATCGGTCTGGGTCATGATAAATATCCTCCAACGCCGTCGCCTTCGGGCAAATATGCCCCCGGCTAAACGGGTCATCCTTATCCCCCTTAATCGAGAGAATGTGTATACCATCCACCTTAATCTCCAGGCCACACATCGCCTCACACAAATTACATGTCCGGTAATGGGTTTGTGGGTTCGTCATGGGCAAATCTCCAATGTGGTTTATATTGGTTGTTGCAGGTTGTCGCTCATTGTAACCGAAAAACAAAAAGACGCGGAGAAAGTTGCCGCGTCTTTTTTCATCCCGTCACCCCGTCAGGTAAATTGCTCTGTCATCTTCAAATTCCCTGCCAGAAAGTCCAGCGTTTGCTGCCAGGCGTCACCCACTGCGTCTGGCTCGTCGTAGTTTTCTCTGGATCATATGGTTAATTTTTCCACACAGCGCACCGTTTATCAACGGTGGCTACGTTGGTCACATTGCGCTGGTTGGAGCCATCGCTGTTGGCTACAAAAATATCGTTTACGCCGGGGCCAATCGGCTTGCGGTAGAGAATCATGCTGCCATCCTGGGAAAAACGGGGTTCAAAGGCCGTGGGAATAATCTGGTTATAACTGCCGTTGAGAAATGCCTGATGTACCGTATCGCCCACCACAAAGAGGAAATTGTTGCTGGTTGGCGACCAGCGAATCCCTTCGGGCCGGTCTATCGCTCCCTGATACACAAAAATGGTGTCGGTAGCGCCGGCAGCGCGCAAGGAGATGGAATAGCTGTTCTCGCCAACCTGATTGGTAATCACTTCCATCTGTCCGTTGGGCGCGGCGCAGACGGTGGTACCGCCGGAGATGATGCCGCAAAATGGGCCAAAGTAGAGGTTGTAACTTTGCCCGGAGACGGTGTTGGCCGGATTGTTGCACGTGTCGCTGGCAATAGTGCCCAGTTCTACCGGGCTGCTCCAGGCCGGGTCGGTGGTGAGCAGGGTGTTGCCGGAACTGTAAAGAATGCGGCCGACCGTGCCGGGGTTGACGGGGGCGGAACTTTCACTGGTGGGCACGGCCGTGCCGCCCGGCGTCGGTGTGGCCGATGAGGGTGTGGGCGTGGGGCCGCCCGGCGACAGCGTGGTCGCCGTCAGATCGTCCAGGTAAATGACCCCCTGGCCGGTATAGGCATTGTCTTTGTCATCCAACACAAAGCCGCGAAAAGAGATAGGGTAATCTACGTTCGGGTCATTGCCGCCGCTGATGATCGTCCAGGGCCAGCTCTGGCCGGTATCAATGTAGCCAGTCATCTGCCGCCAGCCGGTGTGTATAACGCGGCCAAAGGGCACCTGCCAGGTTTGCCGACCAGCGTCTTGAATCCAGGCGTTGAGGAAATGGCCGCTGCCATCGCCGTAAACCCACACCTGCAAGGCGGTGGGGTTGCCGCTGATGGTGTTGTTTTGCATGAAAACGACGTAATCGTTGTCCGGCGTATCGAAGTGATATTCCAGTTTGCCGGAGGCGGCGCCGCTGCGCGCCTGTTCGGTGGAGCGGGTGAAACTGCCATTGGCTTCATTGCCGCGCACCCACAAGCCAAAGTTCTCAAAGCCTAACGGCAGCCCTTCGCCGCTGCTGGCGTTGCCCACGGGGTTGGATGAACCGCCGGAACTACCGGTGGCGGCGCTGGTGGCCGCTGCTGGTGCGGTAGCTAATACGGTAGCACCGGCCGTGCGCGTGGCCGTGGGAGTACGGGTGGCTGTCTCGGTAGGTGTGGCTGTTTCCGTGGCGGCGGGGGTATCGGTAGCAGTTGGGGTGTGGCTGGGGATGGGCGTGGCGCTCAACGCCGCTTCTAACGTGGACAGCGCCGCCAACACTTCATCGAAAGGCGTTTCAGTAGGGGTCGCAGTTGCAATTGCTGCCTGGGCAACAGGGGCGTCGGTGGCCGAAGCGATAATCATGGGGGTAATGGTCGGCGTAGGTGGCAAAAGCGCCTGTCGCAGCGGGCCGGCGGCAAATGCTCCCCCGACAAAGACTGCCAGCAGCAAGACGATGAGAGCGGGAATGAGCCAGGACGGCCGTTTCCGGGCAGCAGGCGGCGGCGTTTGTGGTGGGGCAACGGCCGTTTCGCTGACCGGGCTGGCGATTTGCGTGGCCGGAATAGGGGTGCGCTGGATAATGTTTTCGCGGGTGATCAGGTGGGCGCCCGTGCCCGGCTGTGTGCCTACCCAGGTGCCCAGCGCGTCTATCTGGTCGGCGGCCCTTTCGGCCACCAATGCCTCATCCAGGGCGTGTAGTAGTTCGGCCGCCGTCTGGTAGCGGTAATTCGGGTCTTTTTCCAGACATTTTTGCAGCACCAGCCAGGTGGTGTAGGTGATGTCTGGCCGGATTTCAGTGATGGGTCGGGGCGGGGTGTTCAGGTGTTGGTTCAGCACCGCCCAGGGCGTGTCGCCGTCAAACAAACGGCGACCAGAAAAGAGTTCGTAAAAGATGACGCCGAGAGAGTAGATGTCGGAACGGCCGTCTACGTGGCTGGTGGTGGCCTGCTCCGGCGACATATAGGTGGGTGTGCCTACCAGAGCGTGGGTGCGGGTCAGCCCCGGTTTGTCCTGCACCTGGGCAATACCCAGGTCGGTGAGAACCGGCGTGCCATCTTCGCGCAGCAAAATGTTGCTCGGTTTGATGTCCCGATGAACCACGCCGGCCCGGTGGGCCACATCCAGCGCCTCGGCGATCTGATGCACAATGCCGATGGCCGTCGGTGTGTCCAGCAGCTTGCCGACTTTAGAGAGTTCCACCAGTTTGTCTTGCAGCGTACCGCCAGGGATATACTCCATGGCGATGTAATAATGGCCATCATCGGTGACATCTGTAGTAAAAATTTGCACAATGTGGTGGTGGCGCAGGCGGGCCACCGTTTTGGCTTCGCGTTGGAAGCGTTTTACAAAATCAGGGTCGCTGCCGAGAGTGGGGAAGAGGACTTTGATGGCCGACGGCCGTTCCAACCATTCGTCATAGGCCAGGAATACATCCGCCATTCCCCCCCGTTGAATGTGCTTTTGAATGACGTAATGTCCAATTTGTTTACCAATCCAGCTTTCTGGGTCAATCATCAACTTTTCTCCGCCAACACCCGTCATCTTGAAGGGGCTGCCAACTGGTTTCGACGAAGGGCATTATAGTTCATTTTTCCCTGGCTGACACGGGAAGGGTGTGTTAAAGTGGTTAAGTGTTCAGGTGTCAGGTGCGGGCTGTGATGGGTGAATGGTAACAGGTGATGGTTACGATTTTTCTGTTTTTGAACTTTTTGTTGATGATTATGATCCCGGTAGGGGTGGGTTGGTTCATAGTGCGCCGCCTGCAGGTGCGGTGGGCGTTGTTTGCAGTGGGGATGGGCGGCTTTGTGCTGTCGCAGGTGTTTCATATTCCGTTCAACTGGCTGGTGCTGCAACAATGGGAACTGCTGCCCACAGACAAAAGCGTTACCAGTAATTTGATTGTCCTCTCCATCTTTCTTGGTCTGTCCGCCGGGGTATTTGAAGAGGTGACGCGCTGGACCATTTACCGTTTTGGCATTCAAGACGCCCGCACCTGGGGCAAAGGTCTGATATATGGCGCCGGTTGGGGCGGCATTGAAGCGATCTTGTTGGGGGCTATTGGTTTGCTTAATTTTGCCATTTTGGCAGGGATGCAACGAGGCTATTTTCAGGGCATGATTCCGGCGGGGCAAGAGGAGTTGGTGGTGCAGCAGATTGAAGCTATGTTTGGCCTCCCCTGGTATATGACCCTGTTGGGCGCGCTGGAACGGGTATTCGCCATCTGCCTGCATCTGGCGTTGTCGGTGATGGTATTGCAATGTTTTGTGCGGCGGAATAGGTGGTGGTTGGCGGCGGCGATTTTGTGGCACGCGGCGGTGAATGCGACGGCCGTGTTCACCATCCGTTACACCGCGCCCCTCATTGGCAATAATCAGGCCGGTCTGTTAACCGAAGCCGTTGTCGCCGTTTTTGCCTTGCTCAGTCTGGCCATCATCTTCCGGCTGCGCACGCCAGAGCCGGAACCGGTCCCCATTGAACCGTTGCCGCCGCCCCCACCAGCACCGCCACTCGATGGGTCGGTATCGGCGGAAACGCTGGAAAAAAGTAAATACTCGTAATATCATTGGATCCCAGAGGTAATCTTTAGCGTGTGCCCCTCAGGATCGAAAAGAACAGCCACAGGGTTAGCCCAACTGCCAGGGCAAAGCCAACCATCACCAGCGACTGCAGCAGGCTGCCTGCTGTGGCTACCGGTACAAGCAGTGCCAGGCTGATGGTCAGGGCAGCCAGCAGCAAGGTCAGCGCCAGCCGGGTCGTCAGGCGATCCATCTGCGTCATCAGCGGGACGGCATCTTTCAGCCCGATCTGAAGCAGATCCCCTCGCTCGGCCTTTTCCAGCAGACGGTTCCCGGTGCGCGGCAGATTAGAGATCAGATCGCTCCATTCCCGTCCCTGACGGAGCAGGTTTTGGCTCCAGTTGCGCCGCGGCAGCGCCAGGCGCCAGGTCATTTGGCGCATATAAGGCTCGGAAAAACCCCATACATCAAAATCGGGGTCCAGGGTGAGCGCCATGCCCTGAATCATGCCTAACGTCTGCAACAGCAGCCCGAAATTGGACGGCAGGCGCAAGTGATGGCGGTGGATAATGGGCAGAGCCACATCGGTCAACCCCTGGATGTTGATGTCCCCCAGCGACACGTTGTAATACTTGTACAAAATGCGCTCGATATCCCGTGACAGCGCCTTGCGATCCACCTCGCTGCCGGCTGCCCCCATGCGGACGAGCTGGTCAACGATGCCATCGGCGTCCAGGGACACGACGGCCGCATAGAAAGAGATCGCATCCGAGCGGTCTTGATCGCGCAGGTAGCCCATTTTGCCGAAGTCCATGACGCCGATCACCTCGCCCGGCATCACCACGAAGTTGCCAGGGTGAACATCGGCGTGGAAAAAGCCATCTTCCAACACTTCCTTGATGACCATACGCGCCGCGTTTACAGCCACCTGGTGCCGATCATAGCCGGCTTCTGCAACGGCCGTGACGTCGTCAATCTTCACACCACAGATGCGCTCCATCACGAGTACACGCGGGGTGGTGTATCCCCAGTACACGTGCGGCACATGCACAAGAGGCTCATCCGCGAAATTATCCCGGAAGCGGTCGGCGTTCCGCCCTTCCAGACGATAGTCCAGCTCATTATTCAAAGTGTAGGCAAAGTCTTCAGCCTCAGCGACGAAGTCATGGATCCTCCCCTCAGGCGTTCGCTGGGCGGCTGGCGCTAACGCTTGCAAAATTTCAAGGTCAGTCGCAATTGTTGGCTGGATGTTTGGCCGCTGCACTTTGATGACCAGATCAGCGCCATTGGCCAGGGTGGCCGCATACACCTGGCCCAGAGAGGCTGCTCCGAGCGGCTCCGGGGTGATAGACGCAAAAACCTCTTCCGGCGCACGTCCCAACTCTTGGATGATTACCTCCCGGATGGCCTCCCAAGGTACAGGCGGCACGGCGTCTTGTAGTTTGCTCAGTTCGGCGATATAGGATGGGGGCAGCAGGTCGGGGCGCGTGGATAAAACCTGACCTAACTTCACGAAAGTCGGTCCCAGCTCTTCCAGCGCCTGCCTGAAATGCACCGGCAGATCCTGCTCAGTCACCGGCGAAACAGGTTGCTGGCCTGACCGGGAAGAGCGACCCGGTGGCGCCCATTCAGGCCCGAGGCGTTCGAACAGATAGCCAAACCCGTGTCGCAGAAAGACCTCAGCGATCTCTTGATAGCGCTGGCGCTGACGCCTTGAACGCTGCAACGAAAATGTGTTCATGGGTACTCCTTCCATTTGAGACTCAGAGATTGAGAGACTGAGAGACTATCAATCTGCCAGTCTCCCAGTCTCTCAATCTCGTTCAGGCGAGGAAGTAATCAGTGGATGCCTGCTTACTTTTGTCCAGGTGTCATTGATTGGCCGAAATCAACCATAAACATCATGTTGTCAACAGGGCGGCAAGTTCGCCACGCAGATTACGCAGGCGGATGCCAAACGCGAGCATGGTAACGCCATGCACCAGGGCATAAATCCCGATCATCCACACGACCGCCAGCGCACCGCTTGCCGGATAGGCGAACACCAGTACGCCAAAGATGATGGAGACACCCCCGGCGATAGTCAACAGCCAATCCCGTTTGAGGGGCAGTTCAAAACCGGCGATGACCTCAAAGATCCCCGTCAGGATCGCCCACAGACCGATGAGAAAGACCAGGGCCTGGGCGGTAATGCCCGGGTAGAAGAACGTGGCAACGCCGACGGCAATTCCGAGAATCCCGTCGAGTACATACCAGACGGCGTCCCGTCTACGGCTGCCAAACGCCGCCACGATAGAGAACACGCCACTGACAAAGACATACGCGCCGAACAAAAGCGCCAGTGACACCAGCGTCGAGCCTGGAAACGCCAACGCCAAAATACCGAACACAATGGCGAGAACGCCGCGCAGCGCTACCGCCCACCATTTCTGAGCTAATAATTCTAACATGTTACACCTCCTAAGGTTTGTGATTTGTTCGGCGGGACGCGAATAGCATCCCGCCGATATTGTTTTTCCTGCAATTGGTTCTCAGTAAAATCGCGCCTTAAAGATCAGGCGACCGTCTCAAACTCGGCCCAGGCTTTTTCGCGGGCCTCTTTGAGCTCGGCGCTGGCTTTTTCGCGGCCTTCTTTGAGGTCGGCAATCGCCCGCTCCACGCTGGCTTTGTTCTCGTTCCACTGCGCCACATTTTCGTCGTGCATCTGCTGGATATGTTGCTCGACGTCGGTCACTTTCTGGCGCAGGGCTTCGAGATCGGCCGTGATTTTGGTGCGAATCTTCTCAGCAATGCTTTTGGCCCAATCCTGCATTTCGGCAATTTGGCTCTTGATGTGGCTGACCTGTGCTTCGTAGGTCGCTTTGATCTGAGCGACGACCTTTTCGCGCGTTGCGGTCAGTTTGGCGCGCTGCGCTTCCAGATCGGCCTTCGCGTTGCTTTCCGCTTGCGCCAGATCCGCATCCAGGCGATCCGCTGCGGCTTCAAGCTGGCGATCCATTTCGTCCAGGTCTTGCTGTAGCCTGGTTCGCCGGGCTTCAAAGTCGGCGTGCATCTTGGTTTTTTCAGACTGCAGCTTCGCTTGCACATTTCCTTTGGTAGCCTTGATCTTGGCCTCAAACTCCGCGGCCTTGGCGGCTTCTTCCGCTTCCATCTGATCCAGTTCTTGCGCTGCCTGACGCAGCTTCGGTTCAAGTTCTGCTTCTAATTCTGTCCAGGTTTTCATTTTGTATCTCCTTAATTTTTTTGATTAGTTTTTTGAAATTTTTGTTATTGAAAGTAACGGCCGTTTCGCGTGAAACAGACCTGGGAACCTGCCATATTTACATCATTTATTGTCGTCCAGAACCTCCTGCACTTTCTGCGTTTGCTCCGGGGTGAGCGTAGTCGTCAGCACCACACCGCCATAGTCGCTAAACTCAGCGGCGACCAGGGTGGGGTCTGCAGAACGAAGCAGCGCAAAAATCGCTGAGTCGCCAGGTTGTACCAGCGTACCGACATCGTGGACAAAGTCCTCTGGAATGCCAAAGTCTTCTTTCCACCACATCGCATCCAGAGCGCCGCCCGTAGCGCCGAGCGCCCCACCGGCGGCCCCGGCGGCGATGACACCCGCTGCCACAGCAGTGCTGGCGCCAGCGGTCACTGGCGCAGCAATCGCGCCCAGCGTGAGTCCAATCAACGAACCGAACAGGCCGCCGAGAGCAGCCCCTTCGCCCGTTGTCATCTGATAACTGGCATCAATCCGCAGTTTGCCGTTGTAGTCACGATAGGCGGCGACGGCATCGTCCAGATCGATGGTCCAGTCATAATTCATGTCCACAAGTTCGTTCAGCACGAGCGAAGCCCGGAACATATCCTTCTTAAAACCTACGACGATTAAAGTTGACATTGTGTCTCTCCTTATTTATCAGGATGGTTAATTTCGCAGTTTCCCGCGTTGATCCTTAACTTTATATTGTCCCAGCGGGTGCGGTGTGCTATCATGCCTCACGGCCGTTCGTTAGCCCCGATTTTGTTATTAGGCCATCTGAATGACCGTGAACCCGTCTGAGCGCATTCGTTAAGAACGATTGTAAAGAGGGCAAGCCTGTAAATCACTCTGCAAGACTTGACATCTCACTTGTCATCGCTTGTCATCTCCATGCGCTGAGGAGCAAGAAAGAGACAGGTTGCCATGCGCCGCTCTGAATATCCCGATCGTGACTATGATTTTGGTCAGCAAATTCTGGTTCTGCGCACCGCCGGTAATTTGACCCAATCCGGTCTGGCCGAACGGCTGGGCGTCTCCCGCCAGGCCGTAGTCGGTTGGGAAGCCGGCTCCAGCCGCCCCTCCCCGCACCATCTCAAGCACTTCATCGAGGTCTGTTACCAGCACAACGCCTTTCACAGCGGGCAAGAAGCCGGGGAAATCCGCGCCTTGTGGCAGCGCGCGCGCGTCCGTGTGCCCCTGGATGAAACCTGGCTCACCCGCCTCCTGGAGAAGCAGCCTGACGCATCGGCGGCGACGGCATCTTTGATGCCCCCACCAACCGCGGCCGCAGCGGCGCCTGAGTCCGGGACTCTCACGGATTGGGGGGATGCGCCAGAGGTCTCAGCTTTTTACGGCCGTGAAGACGAACTCACACTCTTGACCAATTGGTTGCTCGAAGATCAGTGCCGTGTGGTGAGCATTTTGGGTATGGGCGGCATCGGCAAGTCAGCGCTGGCCGTCACGCTCATGCACCGCGTCGCGGATCAATTCGACGTTGTCATCTGGCGTTCCATGCGTGATGCCCCGCCCCCGGAATCATTACGCAACGAGATCGTACACCTTTTGGCGGCCGAACCGCTGGCTACCACCCCAGCCACGCTGGAACAACAACTCAACCTCTTGTTTGAATATCTGCGCCGGCGGCGCGTCCTTTTAGTGCTTGATAACCTGGAAAGCGTGATGGACGAAGCGGAGGGGAGTGGGCGCATGTTACGGCTCTTTGAAGGATATGGCCGCCTGCTGCGCCGCGCCGCGGAAACCAGGCACCGCAGCTGCATATTGTTTACCAGTCGCGAAAAACCCATTGACCTAGCCCCGCTCGAAGGCAGCCGCACCCCGGTTCGCTCGCTGCGCCTTGGGCAGCTCGATACCGATGCGTGTGAATCCTTATTACAAGAAACAGAAGTGATGGGCAGCCCGGCGGAGCGCCAACGCCTGGTTGCGCATTATGGCGGCAACCCGCTGGCGTTGAAAATCGTAGCGCCGACGATTGCGGATTTGTTTGGCGGCGAGATTGGCGCCTTTTTGGAACAGGGGGAGTTGATTTTTGGCAGCGTGCGTTATTTGCTGCAAGAGCAGTTTGCGCGACTTTCGGCCGTAGAAAAAAGCATCATGCTGTGGCTGGCGATATTACGCGAGCCGGTGACGGTGCCGCAACTGGCCAATGTGCTGGTCAGGCCATTGACCGGCGCGCAGGTATTGGAAGCGTTGGATACGCTGCGTGGTCGCTCATTGATTGCGCGCGGCCAGGTGAAAGGTAGTTTTACCCTCCAATCGGTTGTGCTGGAATATACAACGACATGCCTCATTGAAACGGCCGTGAGCGAGATTGAACACAGGCGTTTGCAGCTCTTGATTGATCATGCACTGGCACTGGCAAACAGCAAGGAATACATTGGGGAAGCGCAAGTTCGGTTAATTGTGACCCCCATTCTCGCACGCTTGCATGCCGCGTTCCCAGAATCTTCAGCATTAGAAGCACACTTGCTGGCGCTGCTGGAGCCGTTACGGGGGCAGAGTGACGAGGTTCAAGGGTATGCACCGGCCAACCTGCTGGCATTGCTGCGCACCTTGCGCGGCGATTTATCCGGGCTTGACCTGCATCAACTCCCGATTCGGAACGCAGATTTTCGCGGCATACACCTGCATGACACGAATCTGGCTGAGGCTACACTGCACGACCCACTGTTTACAGAAGCGTCTGATACGATTTGGGTGATGGCTTTCAGCAGGAATGGAACGTATTGGGCAGGCGGCGACAGGCAAGGACAGGTCCAGGTTTGGTTGTACACGAAACGACGATTGCAGCTCACCTGGCGAGCGCATCACAGCGTGGTATCTGCCATTGCATTTAGCCCAGACGAGCAGCGCCTGGCCACGGGCAGTTGGGATGGTGTTTTCAAGATGTGGAATGCGGCCGATGGCGCCCTGCTGTGGACAAGTCTCGCCGCAGGCGCCGTCATGGGATTGGCATTTTCACCCGATGGGCGCACCCTCGCCAGCGGTGGTACAGGAGGTCAAATTCGCCTGTGGGATGCGGTCAGCGGCGCCTTGCTCCAAACCCTGCACGAACATGCCGGGCCGGTGTTTTGTGTTTGCTGGAGTCCTCATGGTGAATTTCTGGTCAGCGCAGGACATGACGCGCGGATCCATTTTTGGCAGACGGCGGGATCTGATTCGCCGAGGCTCATGCCCACGCCGGCCCAGACACTCGACGGGCACAGCGGGCCGGTGCGGGGAGTGGCATTTTCGCCGGACGGTCAAACACTCGCCAGCGGGAGTTGGGACGGAACGGTGAAGTTGTGGGAGGTCGCGCGCGGAGCGGTAAGGGAAACCATTCCCGTTTCTTCGCGCCTTTCGGGGTTGGCGTGGAGTGCGGATGGTCGCTATTTAGCCTTGGGCGAGCTGGATCGGGCGTTCTGGGTTTGGGACGTTGAACAGCACAGGCAGCGCAAGACGTTCTCTGGAACGATGGCGCCGGTGCGCGCGCTGGCCTTTTCGCCGGACAGCAGCACGCTGGATACCACGCATGAAGATGGCAGTATGCAAGTCTGGGATATGACCACCGGTCAGTGCATCCGCAGGTGGCAGGGTTTTGCACACAACGTGTCCGATATTGCCTGGAGTCCGGGCAGTGGGCAGATTGCCGGTGCGGGCAATAACGGGTTGGTTACAATTTGGGATGTGGCCCGGCAGGTTCCGCTTCATGTGTTGCGCGGTCACAAGGCGATCATTTGGGGCGTCTCCTGGAGCCCCGATGGCCGGTGGCTGGCGAGCTGCAGCGAGGATAATACGATCCGAATTTGGGATGCCGCCAAAGCCGTCAATGTGCGGATCTTGAAGGATTCCGCCTTGATAGATACTCAGCTTTTTGCCACGGTGTGGAGCCCGGATAACAAACGCCTGGCGGTAGCCACGCACCGGCAGGGCGTGTTTGTTTACGACATACACACGCTAACCTTCCAGCGCGTTGGGCGCGCCGATGTGCCGCCCAGAATCCGCCGCGTGGAATGGGATCCGGCGGGGAGGTATCTCGTGGGCGCGGGTGAGGGAGGCGCTATTTTTATCTGGAACGCCGACGATTATTCCTGGCACGCCACCCTGCAGGGACAACGCGGGATGGTCGTAGCTCTCGCCTGGAGCGCCGATGGCGCACGGCTTGCCTCAGGGAGTTGGGGGCATGGCAGTGACCAATTGTTTATTTGGGATACCCAGAATTGGAATCAGGTTGGGGCAGTGGACGACCCAAACGAATTGGTTTTTAGCGTTGCCTGGACGGCGGATGGCGAACGATTGATTAGCGCGGGCAGTGATGGCGCTCTACGCTGGTGGAATCCTCAGAACGGGCAATGCCTCCTGTCACGACAAGGGCACGAAGGCCCGGTACAATCGCTGCGCGCCAGTCCTGACGGCCGTTTCCTGGCCAGTTGTGGGGATGATGGCGCGATCCAGATTTGGCGGTTGGACGACGGAGACCATGTCACCACCTTACGCCGTGATCGGCCGTATGAACGGCTTGACATCACCGGCATTAAGGGTCTGACCGAGGCGCAAAAACTCACGCTAAAAATGATGGGTGCTATTGAGCGGATAGATACTGATGAGTAGAACTAAATCACTCAAGCTGTTCTACTCTTTATCACCACTTTTGGGCGGCGATGGTGGTGGGGATGAACTTCCCGGTTTGATCGCCTTCAAAATATCGTACCAGAACGATGACCCCTGCGACACAGCCAGCCAGGTAAACATCAGCCCCAAAACCATAGTCACCCACCCTTGAGAAGTGTCAGGCAAGGGGCCGCGCCACCAGGGCATGGGCAGGTTCAGCCCTTCCAGATTTTGTAACACATCGGCAATCAACTGCATCTGTACCCGTATTTCAGCCAGGCTGGCTTCGTCATTGGTGGGGGCCGCGGCATCGGGCGGGAATTGATTCAAGAAATCTTCTACTTGTGACATTTGCACTGGCTGTACCAGGAAGGCGCGGGCTATGGCTATGGTATCGCCGCCCACCGTCAGAGTGACAATGAGGGAGATGAAGATGACCCATCGCCTGACTCGCCGGGCAAAAAGGTCGCCGGCATTTTTCATAGCGTCATCATACCAGGCTTCAATACGGGTACGCGCCTGGTTCACATCGCTGACGCCATAATCCAGCGCATTCTCCAACGCCTTGCGCGCCTTACTGCCCTCTGGCAACTGCCGGATGCCCGCTTGAATACGCTTCAACTGTGTTTCTGGTGATCCCAGAAGCAGGTCAAGCACATCTAATAAAGCGGCGCGCAGCTCGCTCACTTTTTTGGTATCTGGAAATGACTGAATGATGTTTGAGAGTTGGGTGCGCAATTCCTGGTCGTCATCAAATGCCATCAGGTCCTTAATTCTCTGCTGGATGGAGTCATCCAGAGAAAATTGAGCCAGGATGCGATTCAGATTGGCGCGTGCCCGTAGCAACAGTAGCTGCCTGTCGTCGGCCACGCTTGTTATGGTCAATGATTCCAGCGTTTCCAGCAAGCCAGCCCGTAAACCGGTCATGGTTTCTTCATCAGGCAAAGAACGCACGGCTTCACGTAATTGGGTGAGCAGTTCCTCATCCTTGTCAAATTGGAGCAATTTCTCAATCCTGGTTCTGGTTATTGGATCCAGGGCAAACTTATCCAGGATCCGATGGAGGGATAGGTGTACGGCCGTGACCAGATATTGATTGTCCTCCGGTTGCAGCAGTTCCAAAATGGAGAGAGAGAATGTACTCTTGGGTATCTCGGCTACGTCCCGCTCCTGTGTCCATAAGCGTTTGCCCAGCGGCTTGAGCGTCTGGATCAGCCCTAACTGCTTAAAATCCTGGCTCTTGTCGCCCATCAAATCTACCAGCATCTCCGTTAGCGCCCTGGCCCGCAAATCAAGCGAAATCTTGATAATTTGTGTGGTAGCATTCACAATCAAACCCAACGCATAATAAATGAGAATAAGACCAAGAACAACACTGATAACGGTTGATAGGGACATGGAGTACCTCCTTGAGAATTATGAATTACGAATTATGAAGGATGAACTTTATCGGTTGCCGTGCGTTTGGTGCATGGGGAACTTTGGAAAGTGTCAGGGGTCAGTCGCCAGCAAAATTTTTAGCAGTGTAACAAACTGCTTACAAGCCGACAAACAATTGTTGTTAGGCGTGCCGTTCCTGTGTACAATCCGTTGTTAGTACCGTAAAACGTGAAACGTAAACCGTAAAACGTAAACCGAAGTCGGATTACGGATAACGGATTACGAAACAAGGGGCGGTGGCGAAATGGCAGACGCGACGGACTTAAAATCCGTTGGAGGCGACTCCGTGTGGGTTCGAGTCCCACCCGCCCTACTGGAAATGGCCCATGTGGGCCATTTTTTGTTGATGGGGTGAGCCGGTGGTGGGGTGATGGGGTGATTTCTCTGGATGCTTTTTGTCCCCTTTACCCCTTTATGATGGTGCTATGCACATGGAGAAAGTTGTAACCGGCTATTGCCAGACGTTTCTGCCGCCCCAGGCCAGATTGGTGGTGGGGGTGTCTGGTGGGCCAGATTCGCTGGCGCTGCTGCATGTGCTGGCGCGGGTGGTGGGGCCAGATCGCCTGGTGGCGGCGCATTTGCATCACAGCCTGCGCCCAGAGGCAGATGACGAACTGCTCTTTGTGGTCAAAACGGCCGTTTCCTGGCACATCCCCATCGTCGTAGACAAAGTGGACGTACACGCCCTGGCCCAGGCCAACGGCTGGTCAATTGAAGAAGCGGCCCGCCATGCCCGCTATCGCTTCCTGGCGGAAACGGCCGTGCAAGAGCATACCGATTTTGTGGCCGTGGCCCACCATGCCGATGACCAGGCGGAAACGGTGCTGCTGCACCTGATTCGGGGCAGTGGGCTGGCCGGGTTGCGGGGGATGCTGCCCGTTTCGCCACTGCCGGGTGCGCCGGAATTGACGTTGTTACGGCCGTTGCTCTCCATCTCCCGCCAGGACATTGAAGCATATGGCACTGCACACCGGCTTCAACCCGTCTACGACCAGAGCAATGCGGATACCACCTACCTGCGTAACCGCATCCGCCACGAACTGCTGCCGCTGCTGGCGCAGTACAATCCCCAGATCGGCGCCCATTTGCAGCAGTTGGCGGCTATTACGGCCGCCGATTATGCCTTGATTGAGGAGTGGTTCCGCCCCTTTTGGCAGTCGGTGTATGTGGAGCAGGGGGAGGGGTGGTTGGCGCTGGCGCGGGGGCGTTGGCGGGAACTGCCGCTCAGTCACCGCCGGTTGGCGCTGCGGTGGGGGATGTTGGCCTTACGGCCGTCGCAAACCGACATCAGCTTTCAAGCGGTAGAACTGGCGCGGGAACTGGTGGAACGGGGCGTCACCGGATCACAAATGGATTTGCCGGGTGGGTTGCGGCTGCGGCTGGAATATGAGCGCATCTTGTTGGTGCATGGCGAAACGGGCGATCTGCTTCCTTTTGGCCCGCAGTTGCCGGTAGATGAAGCCGTGCAACTCCTGATTCCCGGACAGATGGCACTGGGTGGCGGTTGGTGGTTGTATGCGCGGGAGTATGAAGGGGATCAAGAGGCCATCTCCCAAAACAGTGACCCCTGGGTGGCGTTTGTGGATGTGGGCGACCGGGATGCGCTGACGGTGCGGCCCCGGTTATCGGGTGAACGATTTCAGCCATTGGGGATGCACGGCCGTCACGCCGCCGTGAAGGAAGTGATGATTAACCGGAAAGTGGCCCAGGCGTTACGGCCGTTGTGGCCCATTGTCGCTCACGAAGCGCATCTGGTCTGGCTGGTGGGGCATCAGGTGGATGAGCGGGTGCGGGTCACGGCCGTGACCCCCCGCATCGTTCGCCTTACCTGTCGCCGAGTGGCAGCTAACGAAGGATTTCAAACCTGAGAGGTCTCAAAAGACCTGTCAGGTTTTGTCCGGTAGCCTTGCGGCTGCCAGCAGCACCACGGAGCGGGGCTGGGCCGGATAGGTTTCGCCGGGGACGCCGGGCGCATCGGCCAGGCGGCAAAAGTCGTGGGGTGGGGGGCAGGCCGTGTCAATGATCCGCCGCCAGAGGGTGGTACCCGCGCCATTGACCGGCGGCAGGGCAAAATCCAGCGGCTGCCAATAGGCATTCAGGATGACGTGAAACACGGAGCGGCTGCCCCAGACGGTGAAGGCCAGGGTGCGCGAATCGTGTCCCCAATCCGGTTCGTGCAACCGCACGCCGTGATACTCAATGCGGGATTGGTGCAACAACTCTACCAGACTGATCTGGCGCGGGCGGGCGTAGATGCTCAGGCTTTGGCGCAGGGCGATCAACTGCTGTACAAAGTGGAAGATCTCGCCATTTTTCTCTACCAATGACCAATCAAGCCAGCTGATTTCATTGTCCTGGCAGTAGGCGTTGTTATTGCCGTGTTGGGTGTGGCGCACCTCGTCGCCCATCAGCAGCATGGGCACACCCAGGGAGAGCAGGGTGAGGGTGAAGAAGTTTTTGATCTGGCGTATGCGCAGCGCCTCGATAGCCGGATCGTCGGTTGGCCCTTCTACGCCGCAGTTCCAGCTCAGGTTGTAGTTGTGGCCGTCGTTGTTGTTTTCGCCGTTGGCGTGGTTGTGTTTGTCGTTGTAGGAGACCAGGTCGTTGAGGGTGAAGCCGTCGTGGCAGGTGACGAAGTTGATGCTTTGCTCCGGTTCTTGCCCTTCGTGGCCGTAGATGTCTGGGCTGGCCAGGAAGCGGGAGGCGACTTTGCCCGCCATGCCGGGGTCACCTTTAACAAAAGCGCGCACGTCATCCCGAAAACGGCCGTTCCACTCCTTCCACTTGTCCCCCAGAAATGACCCCACCTGATACAGCCCCCCGGCGTCCCATGCTTCGGCAATCAGTTTGGTCCCGGCCAGGCTGGGGTCGGTTTCAATGTCCCATAGGATGGGCGGGTTAGCCAGGGGGTGCCCATCGCCGTCCCGTGAGAGGATGGAAGCCAGGTCAAAACGGAAACCGTCTACGTGCATCTCTTCTACCCAGTAGTGCAGGCTGTCCAGAATGAGGCGGCGCACCATGGAATGATTGGCGTTGAGGGTGTTGCCGGTGCCGCTGTAATTGGCGTAGCGGCTTTTGTCTTTAGTGAGGATGTAATAGACGCGGTTGCCAATGCCTTTGAAGCAGTAGGTGGGGCCGGTGTGGTCGCCTTCGGCGGTATGGTTGTAGACCACATCCAGAATGACCTCGATGCCGGCGCGGTGTAGGGCTTTAACCATGTCGCGGAATTCATTCAGCACGCCCAGCGGTTCTTTGTTGTGGCTGTAACCGGCGTGGGGGGTGAAGAAGGAGATGGGGCTGTAACCCCAATAGTTGACACGGCCGTCCGGCGCATCTTCTTCGTCAAAATGAAAGACGGGCAGCAGTTCTACGGCCGTGATCCCCAAACTTTTCAGGTACGGGATTTTCTCCACCAGACCGGCATATGTGCCCCGTTTTTCTGGGGCAATGCCGGCATTAGGATGGCGGGTGAAACCGCCCACGTGCATTTCGTAGATGACGGTCTGGCTGAAGGGGCGGCGCAGGGGTTCATCCCCTTCCCAATCATACGTTTGTGGATTGGCGACGACGCTTTTGAGGGCGACGGCCGTATTATTTCCCGGACGTTTGGCGGCTTCGCGGCTGAAGTGGCGGGGGATGGCCAGGGCACGGCCGTAGGGGTCGAGCAGCGCCTTTTCCGGGTCAAAGCGCATTCCCTGTTCGGGTGCAAACGGCCCATGCACCCGGTAGGCATACACCTGCCCGGCGCCAATGCCGGGCACAAAAACGTGCCAGTAATGAAAGGTACGGTTGAGAAAGGGGTCCAGGGGGATGGTGTGGCGGGGGTGGGCGTCATTCACGTCGTCGAAAAGGAGCAGTTCCACGGCCGTGCCCGCCCGCGAATACAAACAAAAATTG
Source organism: Anaerolineae bacterium (assembly GCA_019637635.1). Taxonomy (GTDB): domain Bacteria; phylum Chloroflexota; class Anaerolineae; order Promineifilales; family Promineifilaceae; genus CAADGU01. Next base: position 72,313 of record JAHBVI010000004.1, on the reverse strand, counting down.
ACGCCGCCGGTTTGCACCGTGGCGCCAATAGGGTAGCTGTGGCCAGGGCCGGTTATTAAAGACATGCCCCTATTGTAGAGGTAATGTTGAGCCAGGCACAGGGCAAAACCTTTTGGGTCTTCAGGAATTCAGGGGATTGACAACTCGTGAAGCGTGAAACGTAAAACGTGACCAGAGAGGCATCACGTTTCACGTTTTACGTTTTGCATTTCACGCCAGGCCCCATGAAATCCCAAAGAGCCAACCTTTTTTTGCTGCGGCGATGCCATTTAGCACTGCGGCGATGCCATTTTCACCCAAAAATAAAAGACCCGAAGGGTTTCAAAAACCCTTCGGGTCTATAGGCAAGCGCAACAACTATATTTGGGGGCCAGCAGCAGCCACGGCCGTAGACGATTGATTGGCGAATTGTTTGAAGTTTTCGATAAACATCGCTGCCAACTTGTGCGCCTGGGTATCGTAGGCATCCGGGTCGGCCCAGGTCTGGCGCGGCTGTAAGACCTCGGTGGGTACACCGGGGCAGGTGGTGGGAATTTGCAGGCCAAAGATGGGGTCGGTGGTGTAGGGGACGTGGGCGAGACGGCCGTCTAGCGCCGCATTCACCATCGCCCGTGTGTGTCCCAACTTCATCCGGTGACCTTCACCATACGGGCCACCCGTCCAGCCGGTGTTCACCAGCCAGCACTGCACCTGATGTTCGGCAATCTTCTTGCCCAACAGTTCGGCGTAAACGCTGGGGTGCTGGGCCATAAACGGCGCGCCAAAACAGGCGCTAAACGTCGCCTGCGGTTCGGTGACGCCCCGTTCCGTACCCGCCACCTTCGCCGTGTAGCCAGAGATGAAATGATACATCGCCTGTTCCGGCGTCAGTTTAGCAATGGGCGGTAGCGCACCAAAGGCATCGGCCGTGAGGAAAATGATGTTCTTGGGATGGCCGCCGCGCCCGGTGCGGGAGGCATTGGGGATGTGGGAAATGGGGTAGGCCGCTCGTGTATTTTCGGTCAGCGAGGCGTCGTTCAAGTCCAGCCGCCGGGTATTTACATCAATACCCACATTTTCCAAAATAGTGCCGTAACGTCGGGTCGTTTCGTAGATTTCCGGTTCCCCTTCGGGGTCCAGCCGGATCACTTTGGCGTAACAGCCACCTTCAAAGTTGAAGATGCCGTTTTCGCTCCAGCCATGTTCATCATCGCCAATAAGGGTGCGCGAAGCGTCGGCGGAGAGGGTGGTTTTGCCCGTGCCGCTGAGGCCAAAGAAGATGGCGGTGTCACCGTTCTGGCCGATGTTGGCGGAGCAGTGCATGGGCATCACCTCTTTGAAGGGCAGGAAGTAGTTCATAGACGTAAAGGCCGATTTTTTGATTTCCCCGGCGTATTCGGTGCCGCCGATGAGTACCATTTTCTGACCAAAATCAACCAGAATAAACACATCGGAATGGGTGTGGTCATATTCTGGGAAGGCATGGAAACCAGGACAGTCAATGATCACAAATTCGGGTTGGAATGTGCTGAGTTCTTCTGGGGTGGCCTGGATGAACATGTTGTGGACAAACAGGCTATGCCAGGCGTATTGGGTGATGACGCGCACCGGCATCCGGTGGTCGGGGTCAGCGCCACACCAGCAATCTTGCACAAAAACATCTTTACCTTGCAGATAAGAGGCCATGCGCCGGTGTAGTTCCTCGAAGCGGTCGGTTTCAAATGGGCGGTTGACTTTGCCCCACCAGATGTTGTCCTGGCTGGTAGGTTCTTTAACGATGAATTTGTCATTGGGGGAGCGCCCGGTGAATTGGCCGGTGCGCACCACCAGTGGCCCCAGATGGGCCATGATGCTTTCGTGCCGCTTAAGTGACTCTTCGTAAAGGGATGGGGTGGGCAGGTTCCAGTAAACGGTTTTCAGATTGTTCAGGCCGTGTGTTTCCAGCCCAATGGGGCTGCGGGAGATTGGACTAAAATCAGACATTTGACATGCTCCTTTTTTTTATAATCAGTAGAGCGAAATGAGAGGAGTGGGCATCCTCAGATGCCCACCGGTTCGCATCTGAGGATGCGAACACTGCCTTGATCTACTGATAATGGGTTTATCAGATATGGTCTTGCCGTGAAATGAGGATGCCGGTGGGGGTGGGGTATGGTTTGTAAGGTTTGCTGGGATAATAATGCGCGATTTTTCGCTGTGGGGGATGGGGGGAACGTCACAAAATTTGTAGGACATTTATCACTGTTGGGTGACGTGGCGGGGGGTGCTGGCTTTGGTAGTGGACTATTGCCCTGAATGTTCACCGACGTTGTAGCGGTAGATAGCCAACGTGTAAGCTGCGCATGATATACGATTTCCGGCCAAACGGCCGTAACCATTCGTCACCCACCTTTACCCACGTTACAATATCGAGATGTATTTGAATTGGAGGCTACTATGCGTGTATTAATTACAGGAGCTGCTGGTTTTCTGGGTTCTCACCTGTCTGACCGGTTTATTGCCGAAGGCCACGAGGTCATCGGCATGGACAACCTGATCACCGGTAATATGGACAACATTGCCCACTTGATGGGGCATGAACGGTTTAGTTTCTTTGAGCAAGACGTGAGCAATTATATCTATGTGGCCGGGCCGCTGGATGCCGTGCTGCATTTTGCCTCGCCTGCCAGCCCGAACGATTATCTGGAACATCCCATTCCCACCTTGAAGGTGGGGTCGTTGGGCACCCACAATACGTTGGGACTGGCCAAGGCCAAAGGAGCGCGGTATTTGCTGGCTTCCACGTCGGAGGTATATGGCGACCCGCAGATCAACCCGCAGCCGGAGACGTATTGGGGGCATGTGAACCCCATTGGCCCGCGCGGGGTGTATGACGAGGCCAAGCGGTTTGCCGAAGCCATGACGCTGGCTTACCAGCGGTATCATGGTCTGGAAACGCGCATTGTGCGCATTTTCAACACCTATGGGCCACGGATGCGGCTGCACGACGGCCGTGTCGTGCCCAACTTTATCTACCAGGCGCTCACCAACCAGCCCATCACCGTGTATGGCGATGGCAGCCGCACCCGTTCCTTCCAGTATTACAGCGATCTGATTGAAGGTATTTACCGGCTGCTGCACTCCGATGAAAAGCTGCCGGTCAATATCGGCAATCCGGTAGAGATGACGATCTTGGAATTCGCCGAGGCTGTCAAAGAAATATCACGTAGTGAATCGGAGATTGTTTTTATTCACCCCAAAGATGACCGTATAACCGACGACCCCAAAGTGCGCCGCCCGGACATCAACAAAGCACGGCAGGTGTTGGGCTGGGAGCCAAAGATAAACCTGGCGGAAGGGTTAACGGAAACGATTGCTTACTTTCGGGGGAGGGTGTAAGGGAGGAGATTAAGAGATTGAGAGATTAGGAGATTAAGAGATTACAATCTCCCAATCTCCCAATCTCCAATCTCCAATCTCCAATCTCCCCATGATTCGTCTCTCTCGCCCCCGCGCCAATTGGCCTTTGGCCGGCATATTCACGGCCGTGCTGACCGGTTTGCTGCTGGCCCAATTGCCGTTGGCGTGGGCGGTGGGGTTGGTGGGGGGCACGGCCGTTCTCCTGCTCACTTTCATCAATCCGTTGGTTGGTTTATTTGCGGCGCTGTTGGCGGCGCCCTGGGGCGCGCTGGAGAACATCGCGCGGGGGCCATCGCTGCTGGACAGTGGTCAACTGCTGCTGCTGTTCACGTTGGCCGTCTGGCTGGGGCGCGGGCTGGCTTACCGGCGCATTTTTATCCCCCAAACGTTTTTGAATCTGCCGCTGGCGCTGTTCATGTTTGTCGCGGCGCTTTCCCTGCCTCATGCCACCTCCCTGTCATTTGGTTTCAAGGAATTGATTAAGTGGTTGCAGGTCACGGCCGTGATGCTCCTGGTCGTTGATCTGGCCGTAACCCGTGATCCGTATTCCGTAAACCGATTACGAATTACCGATTACAGATCACCGATTACCGATTACCGATTACGTTTTACGTTTTACGTCCTCACCATCCTCCTCCTCGCCGGTCTAAGCCAGGCGCTCATCGGCATCTGGCAGTTTGGCCTGCGGGGGGATGGGCCAGAGCATTTTCTGGTACTCGGCCGTTTCTACCGCGCCTATGGCACTTTTGAGCAGCCCAACCCCTACGCCGGTTACATGAACCTGACGGCGCTGCTGGCTGTGGGAGCGTTTTTGGGAATGTTAGCGGCTATTTGGCGGCAGGTGGCAGGTGGCAGGTGGCGAGTGGCACGCATCACGCATTACGCCCCCCTTCCCCTCCTCACCCTGGCGCTCTTCACCGGGGTTACGGCCGTACTCAGTATCCTGGCCGTTCTTTTCTCCTGGAGCCGGGGGGCGTGGCTGAGTCTGGCGGTGGGTGGGGCGATGATTGTGTTGTTTTGGCCGAAAAAATTGTGGCAGGGTGTCACTTTATTGCTGTTGGCGGGCTTACTCTTTTGGGGCGGGGTGCGGCTTGGCCTGGTGCCTGCTTCGGTAACGGAGCGTATCACCAGTTTTAGCGAAGATTTACGTTTTGGTGACGTGCGTGGCGTGGGCATTAACGACGCCAACTATGCCGTCTTAGAGCGGTTGGCGCACTGGCAGGCGGCGCTGGATATGGCCCGCGAGAATGTCTGGTTGGGTGTGGGTTTTGGCAACTATGAACCGGTTTATGATACCTATGCGCTTCTCAACTGGCCCTACCCGTTGGGTCACGCCCACAACTATTATTTGAATATCCTGGCGGAAACGGGCGTTTGGGGGTTGGCGGCGTATGTAGTGTTGTGGACGGCCGTCTTTTTCCAGACCATCCGCCAATTGCGCCGGCTTGATTGGCCGGTGCGCGGTATTGCTTTAGGCTTGTTGGGGGCGTGGACGGCCGTGACGGTTCATCATCTCGTGGATAAACTATACGTCAACAATATCTATATTCACCTGGGGGTGATGTTTGGCTTGCTGCAACTGCTGGAATATGAGCGCCGGGCAAACAGCACTAAAGAGGGATTGAACCAGACGGCCGTTATCCGCTAAAATGCGGCGGTTTGGTATGAGGAACCAAAAGTGGCACGGTCAGAGACCGGCCACAGCGAGGGGTGGCGCGGTCAGAGACCGGCCACAGCAGATAAAATTTCAAGAATCGGGAGAATGTTATTTTTATGGTAGCAATGTTTGCAAGTGCAGCCGGGCGCATGGGCGTCAATACCAAAGAAGCAGAAAGATTTATCAAATTTCTGGTTGTTGGCGCTTTTGGTTTTGTGGTGGATTTTGGCATTTACAATTTGTTGTTAGGGCCATTTAGCAATCTTATTATACCAGGCACACCGTTTGACGAATTTTTACTTTCGCTTGGTTTGAGCCAGGAATGGATAGAAGGAACCATCCCCGCTTTATTAGCCGGTACCATCTCCTTTGTTTGTGCCATTATCAGCAACTTCACCTGGAACCGTTACTGGACGTACCCCGATTCCCGTTCCAAGCCCATTGGGCGCCAGTTTGCCCAATTTTTCCTGGTCAGCGTCACCGGCATTGTGCTGCGTTTGCCCATTATGGCTCTGACCCATCTGCCGTTTACCCGGCTGGCAGCCGAACTGTTTGGCGGTCTCGGCCCAGATATTGCCCAACGCATTGGCGACAATATGGCCCTGGCGCTGTCGGTGCTGGTCATCCTCTTCTGGAACTTCTTTGTGAACCGCTATTGGACGTATGGCGATGTGGATAAATAGGGGTTAGAGATTGGAGATCAGAGATTGGAGATTGTTCAATCTCTGCTCCCTAATCTCCAATCTCCAATCTCCATGAAAATTGGCATTGACGTTACCGCCGCGATTACCCAGGGGGGCGGGATCGGCCGATACACCCGCGAGTTGATTTTTGCACTCACGGCCGTAGACCCCCACAACGACTATCACTTCTTCGCCGCCAAAAACCCCACCGCCTCTCCTGTTCCCAACCCCATCCCCCAAACTGACAATGTACACCTGCACACCGCGCCGGTAGATGAACGCTGGCTTTACCGGCTGTGGTACCGGCTGCGGCTGCCCTTGCCGGTGCAGTGGTTTACCGGGAAGCTGGATTTATTTCATTCACCTGATTTTGTGCTGCCGCCGGTTTACGGCCGTATCCCCACCCTGCTCACCGTGCATGATCTCTCCTTCGTCCATTACCCGGAGGTATTCCCCGAACAGTTGGTGGCTTATTTGAACCGGGTTGTGCCCTGGTCAGTTGGCCGGGCCACGCACATTCTGGCCGATTCACAGGCGACCAAAGATGACCTGACGGCCGTGTGGCAGGTACCACCGGAAAAAGTGACCGTCCTGTACAGCGGCGTCCACGCCCGTTTCCAGCCGGTAACAGATGAACAGAAGCTCACCGCCGTGCGCCGCCAATATCAATTGGGAGACACGCCTTACATTCTGGCGGTGGGCACCGTGCAGCCGCGCAAAAATTACCAGATGCTCATCCGCGCCTTCCAGCCGATTGCCCAAACCCACCCCCACCATCTGATTATCACCGGCGGCAAAGGGTGGTTGATGGAGGAGATGATGGCAGAGGTGGGGCGGCAGGGGATGGACGGCCGTGTCCATTTCCCCGGTTTTGTGGCCGATGAGGATTTGCCCGCTCTCTACAGCGGCGCGGCCCTGTTTGTTTTCCCCAGCCTGTATGAAGGGTTTGGCCTGCCGCTGTTAGAAGCAATGGGCTGCGGCGTCCCGGTTGTTACCTCCAACGCCTCCTCCCTGCCGGAAGTAGCGGGTAACGCCGCCATCCAACTCTCACCGCATGATCAGGCTGACTGGACACAGACTATGCATCATCTGTTGACCGACCCGGCGGAGCGCACCCGCCTGGTGGCTGCCGGTTTTCGCCAGGCGCGCCGCTTCACCTGGGAGCAATCCGCCCGGCAGTTGCAGCAGCTCTACGAGCAATTGACAGTTGACAATTGACAACTGTCAATTGTTGGTACTTTTCTCCTATCAGGTTGGCTACATTTTCCCGGCCAATACGGGCATAATAGTCGAGAAACTTTTTCACGTTGTAGTTATTCAATTTGATACCTGCCGCCGCCATGAGAAGCCTGCCTTGTGTGGTGAGCCATCTGGTTTTACGCAGACAGGAGCGCAATTATGCCTTACACTGTTGGTCATCCTGTGCAAAGCCCTGCTGATTTTTACGGCCGTCAACGCCAGATCACCCAACTCTTTGAAATTATCGGCGGCGCTCATCCCCAATCGGCGAACATCATCGGCCTGCCCCGTTCCGGCAAAACCTCCTTTCTGCGCCACATTGCCCACCCCACGGTACTGGTGCGCCACGTGCGCCACCCAGAACGCATGGTGATGGTCTATGTGGACATGACTTCTTGCAAAACGCCGGGCCAGTTTTATTACCGCATATTGACGCAGTTGAAGATGAGTCTGGGCCAGGTGCATACCGGTTTCTTGTGGAAAGAGTCGCCGCCGGAGCAGACCAGCATTTACGATGTGGAGGCGTTCCTGTGCCACTTCCCCTTGCATCGTATGGTGCTGCTGCTGGATGATTTTGACGCGCTGCATACCGAGACGTTTGACCGCCATTTCCTGACGGAACTACGGGCTATGACCAGCGTCAATGATTACGACCTGGTCTGTGTCACCACCGCGCTGGCCGACCTGTACCATATGGGCAGCCGCCTGGGATTGCCGGCCACCTCTCCCTTTTTCAACATTTTTTCGCCCACGCCTCTTTATCTGGCCGAACTGGAAACGGCCGTCATCCCGCCGCTGATCACCCATCCCGCCCTCCAGGTCGGCGCCCCTTTCAGCGCCACCGACGTGCAGCAAATACAGCGGTTGGCGGGCACATTGCCCTTCTTGCTGCAACTAACGGCCGCGCGCTGGCTGTACCACAAACGGCTGGACGGTGTGCCCAATGCCGGCGCCGTGCAGACACAGCTCGTGGCGGAATTGTCCCCCTGGTTTAGCCAGTGGTGGGCAAATTTCGACCCCTGCCAGCGCCAGATTTTGGCCGAATTAGTAGGGGCCCCGGTGGCGTCCCCTGCGCCATTTAGTCCCTTTACCCTGGCCGAAGCCGAACGACGGCTGCGACAGTTTGGCCTGGTGGTAGACCGGGGACGCCAGGTAATGGTGAATGGGCACATTTTCACCACCTGGATACGGCAGCACACGGCCGTGCCGCTGCCAGAAACGGCCGAGGTAGGAAGGGATACGGCCGTACTCTCCGCCTTCTTCAGCATATAACCAAATTAGCCGGTCGTTCGCCTCATCACATAAGTTGCCCACCCGTGCCCCCTTCACTATAATGCTGCTGGCATAATATGGAACCAAAGTCAGCGTATTGTCGCATCGTGCCCTTCACGTTGGCTGTTGCGACCTGTAGTCACAATAAGAGGAGAAATGATTCCAATTTACCGATCAGATGGCGAGTGGGTGGCTGTGTATGAAAAAGGTAACGTCTTTAACGTGGATGGGGAATGGATTGGTTTTGTCGTGGGACGTGAAGTTTTTGATACCGGCGGCTCGTATCTCGGCTTTCTGAGTGATGATCAACGCTTGCTGCGTAAACGGTCCCGCCCGATTGACCGGCCCATGATGAAACCGCCGCCACAACCACAACGCCTGAAACTACCCACGGCCGTGCCCCTCCCTCCCATGTTTCCCGCGCTGCCGCACCAGATTATTGACATGTTTGAGGAGTTCCCCGAAAAGTTAAGCTACGTTTCGGAAACCAGGCCGGATATGGACTGATGCGTAATCCGTAACTCGTGCGCCGTAATCCGACATCTGGTTTCGGCTTACGGCTTACGGCTTACGGATAACGGATTACGGATTACGATCCCTGCTCCCCTATGCCCCCCAAAAGCCCCGCCGAATCCCGCGTCATCCTCACCCAGGTCATGGGGCCGTCCCACGCCAACGTCATGGGCAATGTGCATGGCGGCTACATTATGAAAATTTGTGACGAAGCCGGCGGCATGGCGGCCATCCGACATGCCCGCCATCCGGCGGTCACCGTCGCTGTAGACTCTATGCGTTTTCACTCACCCGTACACATCGGCAACCTGATGACGGTCACGGCCGAGGTCAGTTGGGTGGGGCGCACCTCCATGGAAACGCGGGTGGTGGTAACTGCCGAAGATGTGCTGACCGGGCAGACCACCCACACCAATACCGCTTACTTTGTTTACGTGGCATTGGACGAACACGGCCGTCCCACTCCCGTCCCCCCGCTCTTATGCACCACCGACGAGGAACGGTCCCGTTTTGAGCGTGCCGCCCAACGCCAGGCTTACCGCTTGCAGCAGCACAAACAAGACAGCCATGAGTGACGAAACAGCCAGCCAACCACGCTCCAAGCTGCTGGAGATATTGCTGGCCTCCCCCGCCGGGCAGGTCAGCCGTTTGCCCGCGCCGGACATCGGCGTCGCCGAAGTCGAGCCATTCCCCTTTTTAGCCATTGTCGGCCAGTATGAGATGAAGCTGGCGCTGACCCTCTCCCTGATCAACCCACTCGTTGGCGGCGTTTTGCTCATTGGCCCACGCGGCACGGCCAAAACAACGGCCGTGCGCGCCCTCACCGACCTGCTGCCTACCACCCGGCGCAGCCTGTGCGCCTATGGCTGCACCGAAGAAGATGTGGAACTATACGGCATGGATGGCGTGTGTAAGGATTGCGCCACCAAATTTGGTCATGGCGACCCGCTGACCGTCACCGACAAAGTGCGTATTTTTGAGCTGCCCCTGAATTCTCGTCTGGAAGACGTGGTCGGCGGCATTAACGAGCGGCTGGCGCTGGAACAGCAGAAGGTGCGGCTGGAACGGGGTCTGCTCGGCCATGCCGATGGGCACATTGTTTATATTGACGAAGTGAATTTGCTGGATGATGGTATTACCGACGCCATGTTAGACGCGGCGGCGCAGGGGCATTACACCGTGCGCCGCGGCCCGCTCAAGCTGACCTACAAGGCGCGCATCATGCTCATTGGCTCCATGAACCCGGAGGAGGGCTGGCTGCGCCCGCAGCTAATGGATCGTTTTGGGCTGCGGGCTATTGTGCGCGGCCTGGCGGACGCCGACCTGCGCTACCAGGCATATGAACGAGCCACCGTTTACCGGCGGCAGCCGGACCTCTTTGCCGCCGGTTATGCTGAAGCAACCATTGCCCTGGCTGACGAAATTCAGCAGGCGCGTGACCGCCTGCCGCAGGTGACACTGACAGATGAAGCCCGCCAGTTAGGGTTGGCGCTGGTGGCGGCCCTGCAAATTGAGTCCGGTCGGGCGGAGATTACCCTGTTTGAAGCGGCGCGGGCCCATGCGGCGGCAGATGAACGCACGGCCGTGACCCCAGAAGACATCCGCGCCGTCGCCCTGCTGGCCCTGCGCCAACGCCAGAGCCACGCCCTGGACAAATTTTTCGCCGACCAATCCGAGGAAGACGCCCGGCTGACGGCCGTGTGGGAGCGAAAGTAATCGCGTAATTGGGTAATTGCGTAATTACCCAATTACTCAATTACCTGATTGCCCAGTGATTGAGAAACAGACGCGGACGATATTGCAGGTTGGGCTAACGGCCGTATTCGTCGGTTATCTCATGGTCTGGCTGCCGGGGCCGGGGGCCGGTCTTAGCTTTTTGGGCATTGAGTTGGGCGAGTGGGTCAAGTTCATGGGGGTGGGGCTGGAACGCAACCTCTTTTATTTACCGCCGATTACCCTGGCGCTGATGTTGGTGACGCTGACGTTGTTGTGGGGCAACGGCCGTTGGCAGAGTTGGGCTATACGCGGTCTGGCGCTGCTTATTAGCTGGCAGGCATTCCCCGCCATTGAAGACATCACCGGCCCCGTGCGCCACGAATACATCCCCCGTGTGCAGTGGATTGGCCTGGTGCTGCTGGCGATTGTGGTCGCCGCCATTCTTTGCTGGCTGGTGAAGTTGGAGACCCGGCAATGGCTCTGCTGGCTGCTGCTGGTCATATTGGGATTGATTGGGGCTATACAACCAACAGGAATATACCTGCAAATCCAGCCCAATGTGGTGCAATTGCTGGGTATATCAGTTGGTTATGGGTGGGGATTGATCTTAAACGGGGTGGGGCATTTGCTCATTGCCGGGGTCGGTGGCTGGCAACTGCTGCAAATGGTGAGACAAAAGCGTCGTGCGCCGGCCCAATCGGCCTGGCGCACGACACAATAATAGGCGCTAAACCGCCATACGATGGTCAATGTAATAAACCGCTTCGCCCACAGTCGTGATTTTTTGGGCTTCATCATCGGAAATTTCGCCGCCAAACTCTTCTTCAAAAGCCATAATGAGTTCGACCAAATCCAGCGAATCAGCTTCCAGGTCTTCGCGGAAACGCGCTTCAGGCACTACCTGTTCTTCGTCTACGCCTAATAAATCCACGATAATAGCGGTTATACGAGTCTGTGTATCACTCATTTACCTGATCTCCTCTGAAAATTATGAATTATGAAGGATGAATTATGAATTTTCATCCATCGAGGTGTGCCACATCACTGTTGGACTTTTTCAAATTTTGAATTCCATCTGCAATGGCGGGGCAATTTTAGAAGCAACCACCAAATTGTCAAGCAGTGTAAGTCGGCGCTTATGCCGATTGAGAAAACACCGGGGCAGATGGGGAGTTTCGGAGATTGGAACATTGACCAATCTCTTACTCTCCCAATCTCTCAATCTCGTTGTTACAGCGCCTTAAACTGCTCAAACCCATCCTGGCAGTCCTGGCAGTACCAGACGCTTTTGCACAGGGTGGGGCCAAAGGCGTTTTTGAGGATGGTATTGGTGGAGCCGCAGCGGGGGCAGGTGGCGACATCCAGAAAGGCAATGGGGATCAGGTCGCCGCCGTGCCGGATGGGAGGCGCAATGCCCAACTGTTGCAGTTTGGCCCGCGCCGAATCCGCGATCCAGTCAGATGTCCAGGGCGGGTGCAGCACCGTTTCCACTGTGACTTGGGCAAAACCCAGTTCGCGCACCTTCGCGGCAATGTCCTGCCGCATCACGTCCAGCGCCGGGCAGCCGGAGAAGGTGGGCGTCATTTTCACGTGGACGCGGCCGGCCTCAACCTGCACGTCACGCACAATGCCCATTTCCACGACGGAGACGTGGGGAAGTTCCGGGTCTTTAACTTCTTCCAGGGCTTGCCAGATGTCTTCAATCATCATATTTTTGTTTGTAGTAGGCGATTTATCGCCTTCAAAAGGCGATAAATCGCCTACTACAAACAATTACCACACGGCCGTCGGGTATTGGCGGGCGACGGATTGCATTTCCATTAGCAGGCCGGTCAGGTGGTGGGTATGGTGGGCGCGGTCGGTGGTGGGTGGGGTGTGGTCGGTGGGAATGGTCAGGTTGGCCTGGGTCAGGTGGCTGGTGGTGTTGTGCTGCCATTCTTCAAGGAGGGACGAAGGGCGGACGGCCGTACCCGATTCCGCCAACTCTTCATCCTCCGGCATGTTCACAAATAGTTGGTGGGCATAAGGCCAGAGGGTATCCAGCGCCGTCTGCATCCGCCGGTGGCTTTCGGCCGTGCCCAACCCTAATCGTGTCACCCAGGCGGCGGTATGACGCAGGTGGTAAATCTCCTCGATGCGGATTTTGGCGGCGGCTTCGGCCAATGGACGGTAGCTGCTGGCGGCTAACTGCGCCAGATGTACCATTTCGTACACGTCAAACAGGTATTGGCGCAGCATACTGAAGGCCCAATCGCCAATGGGCAGTTCCACCAGTTGCCCATTGCGGTAAGCGGCGGGGTCACGGAAGAACACGGCCGTGTCCACATCTTCCCCCGTCAACTCCTGCCGCAGCCGGTGCCAGGTGGCAGCGTGCCCCATCTCGTCCAGGGCAATGTTGGTAAAAGCAATATCCTCTTCCAAAATGGGGCCATGCCCCGTCCATTCCGAATTGCGGTGCGCCAGGATCAACTCATCGTCGGCCAGGAAAAGTAGTTTTTGGGCGAGGGCGGATTGCACTTGTGGGGTCATGTTATGAATGAGATTGGAGATTAGAGATTGGAGATTCACTCATCTCCAATCTCTAATCTCCAATCTCTCTTTTAATCTTCTGCATGGTAAACACTGTGCGATACTGATTGGGCATACGGAACAGTTTGTCTTTGGCAGGAGCAAATAGGGGTTGGGCGTCGGCTTCTTCGCTGCGGGTCACGGCCGTTGCCGGGCACACCCACCACACAAAGACCTGTTCCGCCGGGAAGGTGGCGATGGCTTGTTGCAAAGCATGGGCCGGGGAACTGGCTTGCACTTCACCCACATGGGTGGTGAAAGTCATACCGCGCCGTTCGGTTTGTTTTTGGAAAACCAGATAGGTTTCGGTGGCTGCTTGCAGATCAATCTCTCCTTGCCAGGAATTATCGGCGGCGAGTTGCTCGGCCGTTTTGCTGGTGATGGCGTCGGCGCGGGCCACCCACAGGCTGTGGCATTTGGGGCGGCGGGCGAAGAGGTCACGGCCGTTTTGCAGCGCCATCTCCGCATCCACCGCATGAACCGTGCCAATACTCTCGTGCGGTTCGCCGGGGCGATCTTGTTTGAATACCTCGTAGCGAGGCCATTGAGTGTCCATGTTTTTGTGATGCGTGCTGTGTGAAAATCTCACACAGCACGTTCCGCATACGCCGCCAGGGCTTCACGCACCCAACGGCCGTTCTCGTGGGCTTCTTGTCTGGCTTGCAGGCGGGCGGCGTTCATGGGGCCGTGGCCTTTGACCACCTGCCAAAATTCGTCCCAGTTGATTTCGCCGGAAACCCAGTTGCCGGTTTCTTTATCGTAGCGCAGGTTGGGGTCTGGCACTTCCAGCCCCAGAGCGTGCAGCAGGGGGACGAGTTCGTTAACAAATTCCTGGCGAAGCTGGTCATTTGTTTTCGTTTTGATGCCCCAACGGATCAGTTCATCGGAATTGGTGGAGGCGGAGTCGTGCGGGCCAAACATCATCAGGGTGGGCCACCAGAAGCGGTTGATGCTGTCCTGGGCCATGGCTTTTTGCTCTGGTGTGCCCTGGGCGTATTGGATAATCATCTCCTGCCCCTGTTTTTTGTGAAAACCTTCTTCGGCGCAGATGCGCACCATGGCCCGCGAATAGGGGCCGTAGGAACATTGCGCCAGCATGGTCTGGTTCATAATGGCCGCGCCATCCACCAGCCAGCCGATGGCCCCCATGTCGCTCCAGGTGACGGTAGGGTAGTTGAAGATGCTGGAGTATTTGGCCTGCCCGGTGAGCAGGGCTTGCAGCATTTCTTCGCGGGTGGCGCCCAGGGTTTCGGCGGCGTGGTAGAGATATTGGCCGTGCCCGGCTTCGTCTTGCACTTTGGCCAGCAGCACTTGTTTGCGGCGCAGGTTAGGGGCGCGGGTGATCCAGGCCCCTTCGGGCAACATGCCCACCACTTCGCTGTGGGCGTGTTGGGAGATCATGCGGATCAACTGTTTGCGATACCGCTCCGGCATCCAGTCGCCCGGCTCAATTTTTTCGCCGCGCGCAATGCGGGCTTCAAATTCGGCTAATTTTGTGGGGTAATCAGGGTCAGTTTCTTTGCCATACATGGGTTGCCTGCCTTGTGGTTGAAATCGGTTGTTCAAGGGAAGGTATTGGGGATGATTATAACTGAAATTGGGGTATGGGGGTATTGCCGCTCGACCAATATCTCAATATCCTCGTTCCCGCACGGCCGTCACCCCAAACGCCATCAATATCAACCCCACACCAAGCGCCAGCATGATGCCCGCCTGAAAATAGATGCGTACCAGCCAGCGGTCGGCCACGGCCGTAACCAGATTCAACCCTAACTGGTGCAGCGGTAGGGTCAATGGGTCGGTGGGCGGCGGCACGGCCGTGCGGGCCAAAAATAATAGCAGCGCCGGGGTGATGATGGCGAAGAAGAGGACGGTGACGGCGGCAATCACCATCGGCCAGCCCCACCAATGCCCCCAGGTAGGCAGCGAACGTACCACCAGCAAGACCAGCAAAAACAGGCAGGCCAGCGGCGCCAGCCACAACGTCCAGCCCCAGGTGCGGGCCAGGGCAAAATTGCGCTGAACACGCGCCCACTGCGCCTGCTGTGCGCTGCTCAATCCGGTGGGGCCGTCATTGCCAATGAGGGGAATACGTACCACGCCAGCATTGGCCAGGATTTCTGGGTTTTGATCAATGGCGTTGACAACGGCCGTATGTACCATGCCGCTGATCTGCTGCACGTTTGTTCCCGGTGGCAGGCAGTCGGGAATGTCCACATTGCCAACGGTAGTGAAATTGGGCGCGGCAGTGGTGCAGGGGGGCAGATTGGCGACAACGGCCGTGACCATCTGCTGCCCTGCCGCTCCCCGCAACGAATCGAGCAACGGCCGTGTGTCCAACGTCACTTCTGCATTCGCCGGGTCGCCCGTTTCCAGGTAATCATACAGCCCGTCTACGGCCGCTTCCGCCTGGGCGTCCATCCAGCCAGGGGGGATCACGGTGGCGACGGCCGTTTGCAACTGGCTTTCATCAATGGGCAGATCGGTAATGCCCCGCGCCAACGCTTCTTGTCGCGCTGCTTCGATGATGAGGGCGGGCGCGGTCTGGCGCACCACCTCATCCAGCCCCGTAAACAGCCCCTTGACCGTTTCCCGGTCAGTAGCTACGACGATTAAGTTGTAACCAATGAGGGCGGTCACGGCCGTGAGCACAAATAACGCCGCCACAAATCCTGCTGTTGCCTGTAAACATCCACGCATGTTGTTCTCCGTAATCGGTAATCAGTAGTAGGTTGCCGGAGCAAGTGTAACAACAAATATGGACAACTACCCCACCATTCGCCAATTATCATGCACCGCTGAGACTACAGAATCAAAAGTCTGTGGCTGTTTGCGTGGCGGCATCTAGCAACTCCCCGAGCAGCCCCATGCAGATTTCCCTGGTTCGCCCGTTTGTATCGAGCTTTGGGTTCCAGGTGGAGAGGGACACGGCCGTCACTTGACCACGCTGCGCCAGATGGCGAAATATCGGCGTCAACGCGGCAGCCCGTGGCCCACCTGTGGCCAGGTAGCTCATCGCCGGTGCGTCCAGCGGATTGATGATGTCGGTATCAAAGTGGATGTATAACGGCCGTGCCGCCAACGCCGCCCAGGTACATTCCAGACGCGCCGGGCCTTCCTGAACCCACACGGCCGTGACCACTGCCTGACGCCGCAAATAATCTATGTGCCAAAACGGCCGTTCCACCGGCGACAAATGACGCCGCAGCCGCGCCGCCAATCCCCCTGGTCCCAACCCGCTGCCCAGGTAGAGGTAATACCCGGCGGCAAACGGCCACCGCCCCAATCGCCCAATTTGCAGCCACGCACTCTGGTCTAGCCGTAAAAGAAGCGCGTAACTTCCTTTTTCGCGCGGTAGAACCAGGTCAGATTCGCCTGTGTCCATTTGCGTTCTCTTTGCCCACACGAATATCACCTGCTCATGCTTCGCCGGCCGCCAGTTGGCCGAGGAACCATTTGTCTTCTTCGCTGAGTACGGCCGTGAGCAGCAGGTCGGGTCGGCGATCCCAGGTGCGGCGCAGCGCCTCCTGCCGCCGCCAGCGGGCAATCTGCCCGGCATGGCCGGAGCGCAGAACTTCAGGCACTTCCCAACCACGAAAGTTGGCCGGTTTGGTGTAGTGGGGGCCTTCCAGCAGGCCCGTGGCGTGGCTGTCTGTTTCCGCCGCGCCTTCAGCCCCCAGCGCGCCCGGCAGCAGCCGCACCACGGCATCTACCACCACCATCGCCGCCAGTTCTCCGCCGGTCAGCACATAGTCGCCAATAGAAATTTCGTCCGTCACCAGGCGTTGGCGCACCCGCTCGTCCACCCCCTCGTACCGGCCGCAAATGAGCAGCAGCCGTTTATGTTGGGCTAATTCCTGGGCGATAGATTGGGTAAACGGCCGTCCCTGTGGCGTCATTAGGATGATAGGGTGAGGGGGTGAGGGGGTGAGGGGGTGATCATTTACCTGGTGGTCTTGCAGGATGTTCTCTACGGCCGTGAAAATTGGGTCCGGTTTCAGCACCATGCCACCGCCGCCGCCAAAAGGGGGTTCGTCGGTGATGCGGTGTCTGCCGGTGGCAAAGTCACGCAGGTAGTGCAGGTGGATGTCCACCAGCCCGGCCGTTTGCGCCCGTTGCAAAATGCTGTAATTCAGGTAAGTAAATGCTTCCGGTAAGAGGGTGAGAATATCAATGCGCATCATAACTTACCCAATGGCCACCTATGCCCGAATGCGCCAGGCGATACGAAGCAGCGCTGCCACCGTTACCAGAATGATGAGGAAGGCGGTGATGATCAAAATGAGTTGTTCGGTATTGGTGAGTCTGTTACCGGAATCCGTTTCTGTTTCGCTGGTGGGGGATGTGGATTCGCTGGCGGTCACGGCCGTGGCCGTGGGATCGGCGGCAGCGTCTGGCTGTTGGCCGGATTCCGACAGAATGATGTCCGGTTGAACAAACTGCGGGCCGGACAATCCGGCTTCCCGGTAAATGATGACCGGCGCTTCCCCGGTGCGGGCCAGGGCAATGGAGCCAGATTCACTCGCCAACCGGCCCTGTTCATACAACGTATTGGCCGCTGCCTGAAAGCCGGGTTCCATTTCCCCATAGATGCCCAATGCACTCATTGTTTCATCCCAGGGCGAGGTGAACATATGGAAAAACCCGGCGTTTGGCGTGCCTAAAACCTGGTATACCTCCACCGGCATACTGGTTTGCTGCCCGGCCATCGTCTCTTGCAGCACCGGGTTGTCAAAGGGGGTGCCAATGAGAACCAGGTGATGGCCGGCAAGGGCTTCGAGATCAACGGCCGTCCCCCGCACCACGTCTACCGTCAAATCGGCTATGCCCTGGCTGCCCATCAGTGCCGATACGGAAAGCGCCGTTTGCAGCTCTTCAACGGTGGGCGTTTGGGGCAAAACCAGGCGTACCGGCGTATGGTTCTCCGGCGTTACAAACGGGTAGGGGAAGTGGTAAAGGTCGGGCAACTCCACCGGCAGAAAATCGAATTGGAAGTAGGAATCGGCGTAGATTTTGGTCCAACTGCTTTCCGCATTCACCTGTTCACAGTTATTGGCGGGCAGCAGATTGGCAATGGCGAGCTTGACGTTTAGTTCGCGGGCACGGCCGTTGCGAATCAACTCGTTTAATGCCTGTGCCGGTAAATCTAACGAGACCCAGGCCCCGCCGCCCGCGCGGGCCGCTTCCACCGCCCCCACGTAAATGTCGTTGACGTATACCTCGGCATAAGAACCCTGGGCGCGTAAGGCCGGGCTAAACGCCAGATGCAGCACCAGTTTGGCATTATCGGCCAGCATAGTCCCCGGTGGATATTGGAAAAAATAGGAACTGTCAGTCAGCCCCAACCCCACCACCTCACGATCCACTTCACCCAATTGGGTAAAGGTCGTTTGGGCCGTTGTCCAGGGTGGGGGCACGGGCGGCTCCGGCCGATTGACCAGATCGCGCACAAAATGGAAGGAGCCGGTTAAGGATTCAAACGTGGGTTGATGGGCAAAAGCCTGCCCGGCTTTGGCCAGTCCGGCGGCGTCATTGCCGCTGACGAGCAGGATATGATGGCGGGGCTGCCAGGGAGAGGGAAATATCTGGATAACGCCATCGCCAGACGGGATAAGTACGCCATCTTGAGACACAAAACCAGCCTCGGTTGGGGGAACCGGCATCAGGCTGCTCAACTCCTGGATGAGGGGCTGGTTGCCCGGTAGACCAATCAGCACCAGGTTGGCGTTTCTTTTGTTGGCGTCGGTCAGGCTGTTGGCAGTGGCCACACGGATGGGCAGGTGATCGGCCGTGAGGCCGCCACCTAACCGAGTGGCCACCTGGGCGGCGGTTGATAATGTCTGATCGTCCGCATTTTCCGGCAGCACAAAGATGATGGGTGGTGGGTTTTGGCTGCCCTGTACCACAATTGCCTGGGGTAAATCGGTGATTTCCGGCGTGGGTGCGGTGGGCAGCAGATTGGCGTTGACCCGGCTGTTGTTGTGAACGGTGAGCCATTGGCCCACGTTAAAACTGTCTTCACAGGGGTCGTCGGTGAGCCGCAAATGTCCGGCAAAGGTGAGGTTGATGCCGCCGGGCAGTTGTTGCCCGGGTGGCACGGAGAAGGTGATGGTGTGCGGACGGCCGTCGCCCACCGGCCGAAAGCTGGTTACTTCCTGGTTGTTCGCCAGAATGGTCATAATGGCGGCATTACTGTTTAGCAGCGGGGAGCCGGTATAAGTCAGTTCAAATTGCACGTCATCGGCGATAGGCCAATCGGATTGGAAAGGAATCCACAGCGAACTAATGCCATATAGACCTTTTAAGCGTAAGTCCTCATAACCTAAATCGGCAAATGTCCGGCTGGTTGTTTCCGGTACTTCTTGCTCTGGTATTCCTTGTTCTTGGGCCACAGCCGGGGTAATGCTCCCACTTAAAAAGAAACAAGCCAGGCAAAAAATGGAAATAAAATGGAGTTTAGTTAGCATATTCTTCTCTCTTGTAACTCTACGGAGTCTGGTAGATTTCCTGACGATACTCTTTATTTCGGGTATTATCCAGTATTCGTTCGGTGAAACATCATTATACGCTAACCTGAAAATAAGCCGCATATGACATTCCAACCTATTTATGTTACGAAAATTGAGTTAAGCTCTGTCTTACCCCCCATCACGGCCGTAGACCCCGGCAAAGGGCTGCGTTATGGCGCGGTGCAACTATTGGTGCGCCTGCACAATCATCCCCTGGGGCTGCTGGAACTGCCCATGACGGCGGAAATGCTGCTGCCGACGGATTATGCCCCGGCCATATGGGCGGCGCTGGGCCAGGCGATCAATACGCATTTAGAGCAGGATGGCTGGCCGCGCCTGAGCGAACTGCCCCTGACGGGCATTTCTCACTCGCAGCCACCGTTGTGCCAGCAAGAGCAGGCCCGTTTGTTGGAGAATCCACCGTTGATCAGTGTGGTCATTTGCACCCATGAACGGCCGTCTATGCTGGATGTGTGCCTGAATTCGGTGTTGGCATTGGATTATCCAAATTACGAGGTGGTGGTGGTGGATAATGCGCCGCGCACCGATGCCACCCGGCGCGTGGTGCAGGAAAAGTATGGGCATCTGCCCCATATACGCTATGTGGTGGAGCCAAACCAGGGGCAGTGTTGGGCGCGGAATACAGGGGCGATGGCGGCGCGGGGGGAGATCATCGCCAATACCGATGATGACGTGATTGTGGATCCGCATTGGCTGATTGGCGTGCTGCGTGGCTTTGCCGCGGGCGACAATGTGGGCGGCGTGAATGGGCTGACCATCCCGGCGGAACTGGATACGGTGGAGCAGCTCTGGTTTGAGCAGTCGGGTGGGTTCAACAAGGGGTACGAGCGGCAGATTTATGATATGGGGGTGTATAAACCGGCACGGCCGTTTTACCCCCTCTCTGCCGGACTATTTGGTACCGGCGCCAACCTGTCCATCAAAAAAAGCGCCCTGGAAAAGGTGGGCTACTTTGACCCGGCTCTGGGTGCGGGCACCATTACCACCTGTGGTGACGACCTGGCCATGTATGTGCAGCTATTGTTTGCCGGCTACCAACTGGTTTATGAACCAACTGCCTTTTTGCAGCACATTCACCGCCGTGAATACGCTGCCCTGCAAAAGCAAATTTACAACTATGGCGTCGGCTTTGCCGCGTTTCTCACCAAAACCATGTGGGATAACCCCGGCCGCATCCCTGGTTTTGTGCTGCGCATTCCGTATGGTCTCTATCTGCTGCTCAGTCCGCAATCCTTTAAGAATGTCAAAAAGCAGGCCGAATATCCCGCCGACTTGAATGGGTTGGAACTGCGTGGGATGCTTTACGGCGGGTACGCTTACCTGAAAAGCCGCCGCCAGACCCGCCGCCTGCTGCACCAGCGCGAGCTAGACCTACATGGAGCGGACGATATGCCACATCAAAATAAGTAGAAAGGCGAAGAGCAGGGGCACAATGCCCACCAGCGACACGCGCCGCCAGCGGGCATAGGGGAATTTCAGGCCGATGGTTAGTTCCCGGCCGATCAGCAGCAGTAGCAGTGTAAACACCGCAATCAATTGCAAGTACAGGTACAGCTCTTCCTGACGCACGGCCGTGAGCGCCGCCGGCGGTAACAACACGTTCATGCAAATACCCCCAAGGCCAGCAAGTGAGCCAGGAGGCTGGCGCTACTCATGCCTGGTAAGATCAAAAAAAACATCAGATTGGCAGCGGCATGGGCCACGGTGACGCCCACCAGATTGTTGGTGGTCTGCCGCAACCAGCTTAACGCCAGCGCCATCACAAAGATGAGCAGGATGTAGGGCCAGGGGCCTTGTCCCAGGCTGAGGGTGGTGTAGATGAGGGCAACTACCAATCCGGCCACAAACCGATTGTGCCATAGTCGGGTCAGCGCGTTTTGCATGATGCCCCGGAACAACCATTCTTCCAGAAACGCCATCGCCGCCACCAGCACAAAAGCGTAAAAGAGCCAGAGCAGGGGGCTGCCCGGTCCCGGCAGCGCTGGCTGCTGGAACTGGTATAGCAACCAGCCGCCCGCGGCGCCGGCCGCTACCAGCAGTAGATAGAGAGGAAACTGCTGCCAGGCAATCCGAAAACTGGGCCATTTAGGCCATTGTTGTTCCAACAGCCATCTGTAGGTAACGACGGTTAATCCTACCGGGACACTCACCACCAATTGTGCAAACAGAGGTGATAGGTTGCCCAGGGGTAAGGTATAAGCCATCAGTCGCAGTACAGCCGGGATGGTCAGCACCAGCAGTTCGTGCTGCGGATGCGGCCAGCGAAAAGTGCCATACAGCAGCAGCAAAATGAGCAGCACGCTGTACAGTGTTATGCCCGACAAGACAAACGACTGTATCAGCAGCACCTCAGCCAACAAAGCCACCAAACCGGCGGCCGCGGCCACAACCCAACTTTCAACGCGGTCTAATGCCATGCTGCCTCAGTGAACAGGTTCCCCGGAAGTCGGCGGGAGCGTTTTCGCCTGCACGGCCACCCGGTACACGGCCGGGGCCATCCAGACCCCTTCCAGATAGATAGCCAGCACCCAACCGGCGCTCAGCCCCGTCAGGCCACCCACAGCCGCCCCGGTAATTGCCAGCGACAACTCCAAAACAGCCGCCGCCAGAAACAACGTCGCAGCCTGTTTCAGTTCGCGCCTGATCTGGCGAATGGCCACATAATGTACCCGAATAATGATGGGTAAAGCCGCCAGCAGCAAAATCCGCAGGCTTAGCGCGGCCGTTTCCCCATAAGCCGGGTCAAAAAAGTTCAGCATAAACTCCGCGCCCACCATAATAACCAGCCCCGCAGCCACTACCCCCATTACCGAAGCGCGCAGCGTAAAGCGAATTTTTTGCGCCAGCATCGAGACGTCAGCCGAACTGATGGCATAAAGCGCCTGTGTCAGGGAGGTGGGCACAATGAACAGGCTGCTGGCTACCAGCCAGGCCACGTAAAAACTGGCGTTTATCTCCGGCGATAACATGATGGTGACAATGACCGGCATGGCAAACTGCACCGTTTGCAAGGACAGATTAAGGATATGATGCGCCAGCGCCATGCCCCGCAGTTCGCGGAAAACATCCCAGCGCAGCCGGTAGCTGGCCGTCAGCAGTCGCCTTCGTCCCACCAGCCATACCAGAAAAACCAGCGACACGAGATTGCCTGAAAACCAGGCGGCATAAATCGCCATGGCCCCGGCTTGCCGGAAATAGGTAGCAATGGGGAAGAGCAGGATGAGTTTACTGATGGCAAAAACAGCATTACGCCACAACTGCCAGCTTCCGTGCAGCAGCCCCAACATAGCCTGATCCAGCACCAGGACCATGCCCGTGATGGCCACCCCGGCCGTAAACAACAGGAAATTTTTCCAGGACGCTGTGAGCAAGGCAAAGTCGGCCGAAAAATAAGCGGAAACAATGGCAAAACCGGCCCCCAACAGCAGAGAAGCTACGCCGGCTATAACCAGGGCCGTCGTAATGAGCGAGACCACAATTTGTGAACGGCGGCGCAGTTCGCCAATGAGTAAAGTGCCCATGCCCATCATACCGATGGTGCCGAGCAATAACATGGCGGAAACGGCCGCGGCTGCCAACCCCGCTTCGGCGGCCGTGAACTGCCGCGCCACTACCCACCAATAGGCAAAACCCAGGCCGGAGGTGACCATCAGGGTGCCTACCAACGACAGGGCATTCACCAAAATGACCCGGTTGCTGGTCAACATATCAACCCACCAATTCTTTGTTAGCATCATGTGTAGTCGTGTGGGCATCTTATTACTCTCTCCTACCGGGCGATACGCCGCAGATAGACTTCACGGTAAATTTCTTGCGGCGCGTCCAGCCGGTAAAGGGTGGCCTTAATAAAATCAGTTTCGCCAACGGCCGGCGGCGGTGGGAACGTGATTTGCCAGGTTTCGCCAGGAGCCAGCGTAATCACCGGCCATTCTTGCGTTTGTCCCTGGCGGGTGCTTAATTCCAGCCGGTATTGGCGGACGCCATTTTCCTGGTTTTGAATGCCTAGCTGGACTTCACTTTGGGTATCATCGGCCCACAGCAGCCATAACTGTGTGAACTGGGGCGCGGGCCGGTTCTCGGCGCCGGCGCGGGCCGTTAGAAATGCGCCCATGATCACGACGCCGGCCAGAAACATGAGCAGCAGTTGGTGCAGGCGCAGCGGCACGTGAATGACGCTCAGGTCTACCTGCGTGGTTTGCTGCATCCGCCCCAGCGCCAGGGCATTGGCGACGACGGTGATGCCGCCCAGATAGATGACCCAGGAGGCCGGCTGCAAACCCCAGGGTGTGAAATGCAGCAGCAGCCCACCAACGGCCGCCAGCCCCAGACTGAGGCCGCAGCTAAAGGCCAGCTTTTCGGCAAAACCAAGCGGGTATTTGACGAATATGGCGGTGGTCAGGGCGTAGCCGGGCAGGATGCCCACCAGGGCGACGGCAAATAAGACCCGCACGGCGCTGAGTTCCCATTCCAGCAGGGTCAGCAGCATCAGCACGGCCGTTACCAATATCATGATCAGCCGGTTGGTTACTTTAGCGGTCACAGTTACTCAAATCCACCTGGTAAATGACCAGATCGCCCCCATCGTAAATCAGGCTGAATTCGTCACGCCCTCTGAACTTTTCCAGCACGGCCGTTTCCAGCGGTTCCGTGTAGGGCCATTCACTTTCGGCGTCTTCATAGTAAAAGCCTAACAACGGCAGATGGGAATTAAAACGATAATCTACAATCAGATACTCCGCCTGCCCTTCGCAGAGGGTACGGTACTCCACTTCGGTGAATGGGACGTCCAGAAAGACGCCGGGCACGTTGATGTTATTCCAGGAGCCGGTTACCTGATACTGACGGCCGTAAGCCACCTGCAACAAACCATTGATGCGGTCGGCCGCCAGCCGGTGTTCCGGCCCCAAATAGTCGCGTATCCATTCCGTCGCCGCCAGCCCCTGCACTTCCACCGAGCGGGTATCTGCTGCCGCCCGATACGGGCCGGGCATTAACGCCCAGCGGGGAAAGCTGACCAGGAAGTTGCCCCAAAACATGAGGACGATAACGGCCGTCAGCGCCACATGCCGCCATCGCGCCCAGGAAACGTTCGCCGCAGGGTACAGTTTGGCGGCGCTCACCGCCAGCACAAAGGCAATGCCAAAAAACATAAACGGGCCTATGCGGGAAGCGATCTCCGGCCCTTTTTCCGTAAAACGGAGCAGTTGCGTGACCGGATACAGCAGGCCAATGATGCACAGGAAGAGATAGGTCGGCCGGTTGCGATACTCCCGCCAGATGACAATGGCCCCCAGCATCAGCCCCAACAAAATAGACAGGGCTGTGCTGTAAACAATAACCCGTTCCCACAACCGCAGCGCGTTTTCTCCCTGCGCCGAAAATAGCTGCCGCCCCGTTTCGTCGCGCACCAACACCTTGAACAAATCAAACACCGCGCCGGACAACACCGGCACCAGGTAATCAATGGTGATGATGGCCACGTACATCATCCACGACAGGATAGCCACCAGAGCGAGTACGGCCGTGCCAAACAACATCGTCCGGCTTTGCCCCTCATACGGAAAAAAGTAGGCTACCACCGCCCACAACGTCAGGCAGATCAGCAAAAAATAGCTGGTGACGTGGTGCGTCACCAGCGTAGCGCAAATGCCAAAAATAATCAGCAGCGAAGACCCCAGCGGTTTGTCCTTGTGATGGCTCATCCGGTATTGAATACCCAAAAACACCATCACCACAAAAACTAGCGCCAGCGATTCATACGAAAATTGGGCGTCAAAAAAGATAAAGTGTGGGTTCGCGGCATAAATGACCGTAGCCATTCCCGCCAGACGCGGCGATTCACTCGTTTTCTCAAAAAAGAGAAACAGCACCAGCACAAACACCGCCCGCGCTACCAAAATGGTGATAATGCCCGCGTAATAAATGTTCAAGCCGCTCAGGTTTACCAGGGCGATGGCAATGTTTTCCAGGCCAGGGTACAGGGGGCTGACAGGCAGCAGCGGGTGTTCCCGGAAGTGAAAACCCGTTTCCAGGAGATTGGCGGCTGTGCGGTAATGCAGTAGCTCGTCGTAGAAGGTGAAGTAAAGCGGGCTGTGCATTACCTTGACCATGTACAGGCCGATGCCCGCCAGCAGCACCAACGCCACCCGCTCACGGCGCGAGGCCAGCGGCGAGATCAGCCGCCAGACAATCAGGGCATAAAAGGTCAAGATGCCCAGCCAGAAAACCAGTTCGTAATAGGGATCGTCGCGGCGCGCCCCATTAAAACCCCAGGCCACCACCAACAAACAAACGGCCCCGGCAAAGCTGATGGCCGGCGCCCAACCCCACTTCTGGTTTTCGCTTTCGTCGTAGGGCAAATCGCCGTGCGCGGGGGCTGCCAGCGGTGGCGGAAATACCCATAGTTCCAGCCAGTGCAGACGTGGATGCGCCAGGATGTCTTTCATGATTGGCAAAGCTGTTGGTAGATGCCTTCGATGCGGGTAACGACGGTGTGTGCCTGGAAGTTGGTGACGCGCTGGCGGGCTGCGGCGCTCATTTGCTGGCGCAAGGTCGGGTCTTGCAGCAGCCGAGACATGGCCTGGCGTAAAGCAACCGGGTCGCCGGGCGGCACCAGCAGACCGGTTTCGCCATCGGCCACAATGTCGGGAATGCCGCCGACGCGGCTGGCAATGACGGGCACGCTGGCGACCATCGCTTCCATGACAACGGTGGGGCTGGGTTCCGGCCAGTTGGAGGGCACAATGCCGATATGACTGCGCCGCCATGCCTCCATCACGGCCGTGTTTGGCCAGTTCTTGAAGATATGTACCTGGGGCGGAATATCCAGTTGCGATAGAGGGAAGTCGCTGAGTTCATAACCAATAAGGACGAGGGGCACAGGGCGCTCTGTGGAATCAGCCACTTCTAATCCCCGGTAGGCTTCCAGCAGCACATCCATCCCCTTTTGCTTGCCAAAAGAACCAACAAACAGCATAAACGGATCGGTTGGCAACTGTGTCAACTGTGCTTCCCAATCAGGTGGCGGCGCGGCGATCTGGTCGGGGATGAAGTTGGGCACTACCTCATAGGGCAGGCCGCTGCCCACCAGTTGGCTGCCTTCGGCTACGGCCTGGCTGACGGGCACGTACATGTCCACGCGCCGATCTTGTGCCCGGCGCATGGTGCGCTGCCCCAGGTGGGTCATCGTGCCTTTGGCCAGGCCATAATGGTCATTCAGGCAGCTCCAGCATTTTCCCCACGCCGGGCCACTGCAAAAAGCATCTTGATGAATGAACGTCCACTTGCCACAACTCAAACCAAATTCGTGCAGCGTAATGACCAGTTTGGCCTTGCTCCACCGTTTGAGTGGCAGATAGGAAAAGGAGAGCCAGTTATGGGCGTGGACAACGTGCGGCTTTTCCTGGGCCAGAATGCGGCGGATAGCCAGCGCCAGTTCCGGGTCAGGAAAAGGAGGGGCATAACTGCGCCGTTCATCCACAAACAATAGCTTTTCTGCCCGCGACACTGTGCCGCGAATGCGATACAGGCGCACTCCCTGCACCTCTTCGTAGGCGGGCATGTCCTGGCCCCAGCCACCCTGCCGCAGGGTGATGACGGCCACATCGTGTCCCCGCGCGGCCAGCGCCTCGCTCAAATCTTTGACGTGCCGCTCCAGCCCACCTAAAACAGGCGGGTAAAATTGCGTTAACATGACAATTCGCATGAAATCAATCCTAAAATACCCATAGACCCTAAGGGTTTCAGAAAACCCTTAGGGTCTGTTGTTTATACCGTAAGCCAGGCCTCCTGGCTACTCAACCCGTTTGCCAACGAGGGTCAGACGCCCCAACCCATAGCCGAAGGTGGTGATAAATAGACCGGCGGCAATGGCCGCGGCCCGGCCAATACCGGCCAGGTTACGGTGGCGGGCGCTGTCTGTCAGGCCGTGCCACATGCCGCTGGGCAATACTTTGAGCGTATAGGTGCGCTCGGTAGACAGGCCGTCATTGGCCCCCACCAGGCGGGAGAGCAGTGCTTTGGAGCGCCCTTCCAGGTAACAACGCCAGCGGTAATAACCAAAATTGGCGCGACCGGCGGGTACTTTGTGAGATACCTGCGCCTGGGGTTGGTAGAGCAGGGTGGCCTGGGGCATGGCCTGGCGCAGCCGGATGCAAAATTCGGTCTCGTCGTCACCCTGTGGCCGGCCGCCTACGTGCCCAATGCCGTTGCGAAAGCCGCCCATTTGCTCGATCACGGCGCGGCGATAGGACATGTTGCAGCCGATCAGGTTGCGTACCGGGGCGGTTTGTTCCGGCAGGCCACGATAGGTGCAGCCCACGACCCAATTGAATTCTTCGGGGAACCAGCGGGGACGGCCGTTGAGCCACAGGGGATTGATTTTGCCACCCGCACCGACGATGTGTACGGCCGTATACGCCGCCTGTAGCTGTTCCAACCAATCGGGGGCGGCAATGGCATCATCATCCAGAAAAGCCACAATCTCGCCGGTGGTGGCAGCCACGCCGCTGTTGCGCGTGCCATTCAGGCCGCGTTCTTGCACATTTTCTACCACCGTTGCTTCTGGAAATTGGGCGCGGGCGCGGGCCAACATGGCCGGGTTATGGTCAATAGCAACGACAATTTGGTGGGGGGGTATGGTCTGGTTGGCTACCGAAGCCACCGCTTCGATTAAATCTTGCCAGCGCTCCTCCGTATGGGCGCAAATAATCACAGAAAAATTCATGGAACCTCGGGTTGGCGTCAGACTGCCTGTGCTTCTTGCCACTGCGCCAGATCAAATGACAGGCCAGGGCTGACGTAGTATTGATTGCGGGCGACGCGCATGATGGCGGTGTGCAAATCGGTAATGGTGGCCGTGTTGGGGATATAGCCAAGCACACCACTCTCAAAAGCGGCGCGTACATATTCTTCATGGGTGGCGGTGCTGATGACCAACACGGCCGTGCCCGGACGCACGGCGATGATGGATTGTAATACCTCTGCCTGGCTTTTGCCCTCGGTGAGCGGATTGATGATAAGCAACTGTGGTTGGTATGTGTCTATGGCGTCCGCAACCTGGGTCAAATCCTGAATTTCGCCGACTACCTCAAAGTGGGGATTGCGCGCCAATAACTTGTACATCCCCTGTAACTGTAAGGGTTGTTCAATAGCCAGTAATATCTTGACGGTTACGGCCGTGTCTTCCGTTGGTTCTATTGGTCGGGTACGGCCGGCCAGGCGCAGCAAATCCGGTGAAACGGGCGAGGTGTTGATGGGCACGGCATTGGCTTGAGGCAGCAGCGCATAAACGGCCGTGCCCTCATCTGGCCCGGATGTGACATGCAGTTCGCCATTCACCCAGGCCACCAATCCATGCATATATTGCAAACCCATGCTCTGGCTTGATTGTAAGGTGCGCTCCAGGTCAAACCCCGTCCCTTTATCTTCAATGCGTACCTCCAGGTACGGCGCTACGTAATTCAGCGAAATTTTAGCATGATCCGTTTGGGCGTGACGTTGGATATTGTTTAGTGCTTCTTGCACCAGGCGAAATACACACACCTTCACCCTCGGCTCAAACTGGTAAGCCACTGACGGCATATCCAGTTCAATGGCCAACTCGTATTGTTCGGAGAGCCAACGGAGCGTTGGCGCTAACCCCAGGCGCGCCAGAATCGTCGGATGCATTTCCTGGGCCATCCCCTCCACTTGTAGAATTAATTCCCCCAACATCTCCTTTGCCCCGTTGTACAAAGAAGCGTCTTCGTGTGCGGGCGCTGCCAACATGTTCAAGACAAATTGCAGGCTGCGCAGCGATTGGTTGAGCTTGTCATCCAGCATAGAAGCCATCTGCTGCTGCTGGTGTTCCTGTGACAGCACCAGCCGCTGTGTAAAATGGGCTAACCGGTCCGTCTGCAATTGCTGGTGCCGTTTAAGGCGGCTGCCAACCGCATTGAGCAGTACGTCTGTATGTATCGGTTTGGTCAGGTAATCGTCTGCCCCCAATTCCATGCCCACCCGCATATCTTCCTGTCTGGCCAGGGCCGTCAGGAAAATAAAGGGAATTGTGGCCGTGTCAGATTGTTTCTGCAGGGCGCGCAAGACGTCCAGCCCGGTGATGTCGGGCATCATCACGTCGCACAAAATTAAATCAGGCCGCTTTTGGTGAGCTAAGGTGATGCCCTCATTGCCCGAATTGGCGATAAGGGCGGTGTACCCCCCTCGTTCCAACATCGCCGAAATTAATCGGGAGGCGCTTACGTCGTCTTCAATAAGCAAAATTTGATAGGCATTTGCCGGAAGGTTTCTATTATTCATCATCAATGGAAGTGAAGAGATGAATCAAATAATGGTTGTAGCCAGGATGGGAGATTAGAGCCTGGGCGAATTGCCAATCTCTAATCTCCCATCGTATACAAATTATTCAATTCCTGATTCTGAGGCAGAAGTATTGGTTAGCGGGACAAAGGCGCCGTTTGGAAAACGGGCTGAGGGAGTGGCGCCGCCCCACCCTTGTCCTTCTGGATATACGAGAGCAAGTAGTTGGCGTAAATGTCCCGGTAATGTTCGGCATAGCGCGTTTGCAGTTCGTGGCAGACGGCGCAGTTCATCTCGGTGGACATGAGGGCGTCGAAGCGAACGAGCAGTTTGGCAGCCAAATGCTTTAACCGGTCATTGGGCAACTGGTGGCTCATTTTCACAAATTCGTTTGTATCTTCCAGCAGGGCGTGGAAGGCTTCTTCAAAGGTTTCCTGGGCGACCGAATTTTCATGTTTTTTCACGGCGCGCAGACCGGGATTATTGAGCCATTCCTTAAAAATGGTGCCCAAAACGCGGAATCCATCCCGAAAAGCATTCAAGTTAGAAAGGCCCATAAAACGCCGGTTTTCAAAGCTGGGCACTTCGGCCACACGCAGGCCGGCTTGCAGCGCCCGCACGTTCATCATCGTCTCGATTTCAAAACCATCGCCATTGAGGTTTAACAGCGGCAGTGTCCAGGTCCAGAAAGCGTTGTAGCCATAGCAAAGGTCGGTATATTTGCCACCAAACAGGAGGCGCACCGTCCAGACAAAAAACTGATTGCCCAGATACCGATGCGGTTCCATGTCGGATGTGCCACCACCCTGCATGAAACGAGAGCCTTTGGCAAAATCGGCGCCGGCTAACAAAGCGCCCACAAAGTTGGGGATTTCGGCGGGGTTGGTAGAGCCATCGGCGTCTATCATCACGATGATCTCGCCGCTGGCGGCTTCAAAACCCTGGCGCAGCGCGTTGCCCTTGCCTTTGCCTTTCTGGTGGACAACGACGATGTCTGGGCGTAATTCTTTGGCCAATGCCACGGTGCGGTCGGTGGAACGGCCGTCAACCAACACCACCTCATCCACCATGTCAGGGATTGAAGCAAAAAGTTGGGGGAGATTGCGCTCTTCATTGAGCGTAGGCACAATCAAACTGACGAGGGGTTTTTGCCTGACCTGGGGGGACACAAAACGGGAAACTAAAGCAGTTGTCATTTTAGCCATTTCAATACTTCCTCCACTTGTTGAATAACTTTACGAATTAGTGCCAATACAGAAATCTGAGTGAGCTATGCAATTGATTTACTGTGTTGAATCAGATACAGCTGCATAATACTGGCTATAGGTTACAAACTTTCTAACAGCTTGTAAATATCCCCTGTTTGTTGGGGTGTTGTGCTAATGACACACTGCATTATGCTTTTCGCCTATGTATCATATGACACTTGTCACTCTGGTCTCCCCCCCATTTGGCCTACAATACCATCGGATATTGTGAATTATTCCACAATCAAAGCACCCTGATCCGCATGTTTGAAAAGTGAGCAGTGGGCAGTGAACAGTAAGCAGTGATCGCACGGCTTACTGTTTACTGTTGACTACTGACTGCTCCCTGATAAAGAGGAGAGAGCGATGTTAAAGATGGAAGAAACGGCCGTCGGCCTGGACAAAGAAACCCGCGACATGATCCTGGACACCCTGAAAAAGTATGCTGACAAAAAACTCACCCCCGATTATCTACTCAAACTAGACCACAACGACGAATTCCCCCACGAAGTTTTGCAAGAACTGTATGACCCCATGTCTCTGGGGCTGCACCTGCTCTTCATCCCCGAAGCATATGATGGGCTGGGCGGCGGCGCGTATGACATTTACCGCGTGGCCGAATTGATGGCCGCCATTGACCTGGGTGTGGCTACCGGCGTCCTGGCTACCTTTCTCGGCTCCGACCCTATCAGTGTGGGGGCGACAGAAGAGCAGAAGAAGGTTTGGTACGGCCGTATCGCTGAAGAAGCACTGCTCATGGCCTATGGCGCTACCGAACCGCAGGCCGGTTCCGATTTAGCCGCCATGACCACCAAAGCCGAACCTGTTATTGAAAATGGCGTCGTCACCGGCTACCGCATCTCCGGGCAGAAACAGTGGATCAGCAACGGCGGTGTGGCCGATCTGTACACCATCCTGGCGCTGGCCCCCGGTGGGCCAAGCTGGTTCATCGTAGACCGGGACAGCGAAGGGTTCACACGCGGCAAACCGGAAGACAAACATGGCATCCGCGCCAGCAACACGGCCGCTCTCTTCCTCGATAACGTCTACGTGCCCGCCGACCGGCTGGTGGGTCTGCAAGAAGGGCAGGGATTGGCCCAGGCGCAGGCCGTTTTTGGCTACACCCGTCTCATGGTGGGCGCGTTTGGGCTGGGCGCGGGCTGGGAGGCCCTCAAACGCGCCATTCGCTATTCACAAGAGCGCATCCAGGGCGGCGCACCCCTCAGCCAGAAACAAGGCTACACCCACAAGCTGATTGTGCCCAACGCCGCCCGGCTGGAAGCGGCCCGCAGCTACATTGAATGGGTGGCCGAACGGCTGGACAGCGGCGAAGAAGGGCTGCAAACGGAAGGGGCGGTGGCCAAATACATGGCTACCGAAGCAGGCAACAAAGCGGCCGAAGATGCTATCCAGGCCCACGGCGGATACGGTTACACCAAAGAGTATCTGGTGGAAAAAATCAAGCGCGATGTGCGCATCACCACCATTTACGAAGGCACGTCGGAGATTATGGAGTGGACGATTGCCCGCGACCGCTGGCAGTTGCATCTGAAATCACGCGGCGATTATTACAAGGAGTGGGCCAACCGCCTCTCGCTCATCCACCAGGAGCAGCCGGAGAATGGGGCCAATTATGCGGCCCTGGCCATGCGGGCGTTGGCCGTTATTTTGGAACGCTGTCGCCTGGATCGGCTGACGCGCAGCCAGCATGTGCTGTTCCGCCTGGGTGAACTCATCGCCTACGCGGAAACGGCCGCCATCTTCGCCGAACGGGTAGCCGACAAACCCACCGAAGCCATCCACCTGGACGTACCCACCCGGCAGGCGCTCAGCCGGATTCACGGCCGTGACGCCGCCCTCAAAGTTGCCACCGAAGGATTGCGCTGGGCCATCGGCGCGGGGCAGACTGATCCGGCATTAGCCCAATCCCTCGACCTGCCCGGCATTTATGCCGTGCAGGAGGGGCTGGTGGGGGATATGGATTTTGCGGCAGAGCAGTTGAATAAAGCATTTCGTTGAGATTAGAGATTGAAGATTAGAGATTGGTCGTCCAGCGAACGCCAATCTCCAATCTCTAATCTCCGATCTCCTTTTTGCGGAGGTATCTCATGGACTCAAGTGAACGAGCCATTGCCATTGTGGGGGTGGGGGCCATTATGCCGGAGGCGCTGAACGCAGCCACATTCTGGCAAAACATCCTCAACAAACGATACAGCATCACGGAAACGCCGCCGGAGCGGTGGTCTATTGCCGATTATTACGACCCCGACCCTAAAGCGCCAGACAAGACATACACCAAAATTGGCGGCTGGGTGCGGGGCTTTCAGTTTGATTGGAAGCGTTTTCGGATGCCGCCCAAAGTGGCGGCGGCCATGGACGAGGGGCAGCAGTGGGCGCTGACCATTGCCGCCGACGTGCTGGCCGATTATGGGCATCCGGTACGGCCGTTAGACACCGAACGCACCGCCACTATCATCGGCACGGCTATGGGCGGGGAACTGCACTACACCACCAACGAACGGATCGTCTTCCCCAACTATGCGCGGGCGCTGACGGCCGTGTCCGAATTTGCCGCCCTGCCCACGCCCACCCGCCAGGCCATCCTGGCCGGCTGGCATGACCACATTGACGAGCAGTACCCACCCATTTCCGAAGACTCCATGCCCGGCGAACTGCCCAACATCGTCAGCGGCCGTATCGCCAACATGCTCAATTTGCGCGGCCCCAACTTCATCACCGACGCCGCCTGTGCCTCCAGCTTTGCCGCCGTGGAAGCGGCGCTGGAACTGCTTTTTGAACACAAGGTAGACGCGGTGATCACCGGCGGCGTAGACCGCAATATGGGCATTGGGCCGTTTGTGAAGTTCTGCAAAATTGGGGCGTTGAGTGCGACGGGCACACGGCCGTTTGGTGATGGCGCCGATGGTTTTGTCATGGGTGAAGGGGCGGCCCTCTTCCTGCTGAAACGGCTGGAAGACGCAGAACGGGACGGCGACAAAATTTACGCCGTCATTCGTGGTGTGGGCGGGGCCAGTGACGGCAAAGGTAAGGGCATCACCGCGCCCAACCCCATCGGGCAGCAGTTAGCCATGCAGCGCGCCTGGGAAGCGGCGGGACTGGACCCGGCCACAGCCACCCTGGTGGAAGCGCACGGCACCAGCACCCCGGTGGGGGACGTGGCCGAAGTGGAGAGTCTGGCAGCCGTATTTGGTTATGCCAGGCCAAACAGCATCGGCCTGGGGTCGGTCAAGAGCAACATCGGCCACCTGAAGGCCGGCGCGGGCGCAGCCGGCATGTTCAAAACCGTGATGGCCTTGCACCACAAAATCCTGCCGCCGACGCTGAATGCTAACCCGCCTAATTCCTATGTGGATTTCAGCCAGACGCCGTTTTATTTGCTGCACGACGGCCGTGCCTGGGAACCACCCAACGGCACACCCCGCCGCGCCGGCGTCAGCGCCTATGGCTTTGGTGGTACCAATTTCCATCTGGTGTTGGAAGAACACCGCCCTGGTGAACTGACGCAGCCGAAGAAGGTGTTTGCGGTGGAGAAGAGAGATCAGAGAGTAGAGATTGGAGATTCAACCCCATCTCCCATCTCCAATCTCCAATCTCCCCCACGCGGCATTGCCGCCATTGGTGCGGCGACGCCGCAGGAATTGAAGGAGAAACTAGACCAATATCTCAGTCGGGTGGAGACGGGTTGGACGCCGCCGCGAGAACTGCCCGAACCGATGGTTATTGCCGCTAATGAGCGGCTGTTTATTGATTTTGGCGATCAGGTGGAACTGCTGGATCGGCTGCAAAAGGCGCAGAAGGTGATGGTCTCTGACTCGCCGCCGGCGTGGAAAGCGATGGAGGCGCAGGGCATTTATCGTGGTGCAGGCAAACCGGAAGGCAAGATTGCCTTCATGTTCCCCGGCCAGGGCAGCCAGTATGTGAACATGGGCCGCGAACTGGCCGCGCTCTATCCAGAAGTGCAGGCCGTTTTTGACGAAGCGGATGCGGTGATGAAGCCGATTTTGGGCCAACCGCTGACCGATTACATTTTTGTTGACCCGAACGATAACGCCGCCGTGAACAAAGCCACCTTTGACCTGATGCAAACGGAAATCACCCAACCGGCGATGCTGACAATGGACATTGCCATGTACCGGCTGTTGGAATCGTTTGGTTTCAGCCCGGATGTGGTGATGGGTCATTCATTGGGTGAGTATGCGGCGCTGATTGTGGCCGGCATTATGCCCTTTGCCGATGCGCTGGAAGCGGCGGCGGCACGGGGCGGCGAGATGGCTCATTTGAAGCTGGACGACAACGGCAAGATGGCCGCCGTCCTGGCCCCGTATGACGTAATCGAGGCCACCTTGAAGCAGGTGGACGGTTACGTCATTCCGGCCAATATCAACAGCAGCAGCCAATGTGTGATTGGCGGAGCGAGTGCGGCGGTGGAAACGGCCGTGACCCTTTTCCAGGAAGCGGGCTTTCAGGCGATGATCATCCCCGTCAGCCACGCCTTCCACACCAGCATCATTGCCCCTGCCAGCGCGCCGCTGCGCCGGGTGCTGGATCGGCTGCACATCGCCCCGCCCACCTTACCCATTGTGACCAATGTGACGGGTGATTTTTACCCGACAACGGTAAATGCCATCAAAGACAACCTGCAACAACAGGTGGCCGCCACCGTGCAATGGGTGAAAGGGCTGCACACGCTCTATGACTTTGGTGTGCGCACCTTTGTGGAAGTTGGCCCCAAACGCGCCCTGCGCGGTTTTGCCAACGATGTATTTAAAGACAAAAACGATGTGCTGGCCCTGATGACCAACCATCCCAAACCCGGCGAACTGCCCGCTTTTAATCAGGCATTGTGCGCATTGTATGCGGCGGGTTATGTTACAGAGATTGGAGATCGGAGATTAGAGATTAAAACCGGGACTCTAACTCTTACTTCAGTTAACCAAATGGAGGAACCTGTGATGAAAGTAACAAACGGGATGGCTACGGCCGTAGCCCCGGAAACAACCGGGCAGCCAATGAACGCCTTCCAATCTCCCAATCTCCCAATCTCCAATCTCCAATCTCCAATCTCGGCGCAGCCGTACAACCGCGCCCACCCCCCTCTCGGCTCCGTCGTCATTAGCGGCACGGGGCTGGGGCTGCCGGGGGCGGAGAAGGCGGTGATGGCCCCGGACAACGCCTGGCGCATTTTGCAGGGTGAACAGTTTGTAGACCTGATCCCTGAACGTTTCCGGCGCAAGATGGTGGGCAAGCGGATCACCCGGCTGATCAAAGACGAAAATGGCGGTGGCAGTTTTGCCCCCATTGACAACAGCGATGACGTGATCAAACTGGCCGGCCGTCCCGGAACCTTTGACCTGGCGGCCGAATACGGCGTGCCACAAAAGCTGGTGGATTCGCTGGATGTGACCACGCAACTGGCCTTTGCCGCCGGGCTGGACGCCCTGCGCGAAGCGGGCATCCCCCTGGTGATGACCTACAAAAATACCAGCAATGGCTCTTACCTGCCGCAGCGTTGGATGCTGCCGGAGTCATTGCGCGACGAGACGGGCGTGATTTTTGCCAGCGCCTTCCCCGGCGGTGACCGGTTTGTGGAAGATTTTGAACGCTTCTACGTTTACCAGAATCGCGTCGAGCAGTTGGAGATGCTGGATCAACTGCGCCGAACCTGCACCGATAACCAGACCTTGCTGGAAATCACGCGGCGCATCAATGACCTGCGTGAGACGCTGGCGCGAGAGGCGTATGTCTTTGACCGGCGCTTCATCTTCCGCATTCTCTCCATGGGGCACAGCCAGTTTGCCGAGTACATTGGCGCACGCGGCCCCAATACGCAGGTGAATGCGGCCTGCGCCAGCACCACCCAGGCAATTGGCATAGCGGAGGATTGGATCAGGAACGGCCGTTGCCGCCGCGTGTTGGTCATTGCTGCCGATGATGTGACCGGCGACCACCTGCTGGAATGGATTGGCGCCGGTTTCCTGGCGCTGGGGGCAGCCGCTACCGATGACCGGGTGGAAGAAGCCGCGCTGCCTTTTGACAAACGGCGGCATGGCACCATCTTGGGCATGGGCGCCTGTGCGCTGGTGGTGGAAAGTGAAGACGCGGTGCAAGAGCGGGGGATGCGCGGCATTGTGGAGCTACTGAGCAGCGAAACCCGCAACAGCGCCTTTCATGGCTCGCGGTTGGACGTGGATCACATTGCCCAGGTGATGAACGACCTGATGACTGTTGCCGAATACCGCTTTGGCCTGAATCGCTACACCATCGCGCCACAGTTGGTCTTTATGTCCCACGAAACGTATACCCCGGCGCGGGGCGGCTCGGCCTCGGCGGAAGTAGTGGCGCTGCGCCAAACCTTTGGCGAAGCAGCCAAAGAGATTGTGGTGGCCAATACCAAAGGGTTCACCGGCCATCCCATGGGCGTGGGCGTGGAAGATGTGATCGCCCTCAAAATCCTGGAACACGGCATTGTGCCGCCAGTGCCCAATTACAAAGAAGTTGACCCCGATTTGGGCGAGTTGAACCTGAGCCGGGGTGGGCGTTATCCGGTGCAGTACGCGCTGCATCTGGCCGCCGGTTTTGGTTCGCAAATTTCCCTCACGCTGACGCGGCGCATTCCCGGCGCGCTGGATCGGGTGGACAGCAAACCGCGTTACCAGCAATGGCTGGACGCCATCAGCGGCTACGATTATGCGGAACTGGAAGTGGAAAAGCGGAATTTACGCATTGTAGCCAGGGGTGCGCCGGGTAAACGGCCGTGTCCCTCCACCTGGCAGTATGGCACGGAACCGGTAATGCGGACGAGGGGCGGTAATCCGTATGCCGTAATCCGTGATCCGTTTACCGTAGCCCGTGAGCCGTATGCCGTACCATCGCCTATGCCCGCGTCAGTTCAGGTGCAGCCGAGGCCGGTGAATAATCAGCCGACGGCCGTGACGCCACAGCCCGCCCCCGTGAAAGTGGAAGCGGTGCCGGCAAATGGTGGCGCACAGAAAGTGGACAGTGAGCGGCGGACGCAGCGTCCGCAGGCAGTGAGCAGTGAGCAAGTCGCTCCGCTAATCTCTCAATCTCCCAATCTCCCAATCTCTACTCTCCAATCTCCAATCTCCGATCCCGTTGCCGACAAAATCCTGGCGATTGTGGCCGAACAGACCGGCTACCCGACGGATATGTTGGAAATGGATTTAGACCTGGAAGCGGATTTGGGCGTAGACACCGTGAAACAGGCGGAGACGTTCCTGGCGATTCGTACCGAGTTCAACATTCCCCGCCGCGATGACCTGAGCCTGCGCGATTACAACACGCTGGCGAAGGTGGTGGAGTTTGTGCGCGAGATGCGGCCCGATCTGGTGAAAAGTGAGCGGCAGACGCAGCGTCCGCAGGCAGTGAGCAGTGAGCAGGTCGCCCCCCCAATCTCTCAATCTCCCAATCTCCAATCTCCAATCTCCGATCCCATCGCCGACAAAGTGCTGGCCATCGTGGCCGAACAAACCGGCTACCCGACGGACATGCTAGAAATGGACTTGGATTTGGAAGCGGATTTAGGGGTAGACACGGTGAAACAGGCAGAAACGTTCCTGGCGATCCGGCAAGAGTTTGACATCCCTCGCCGCGACGACCTGAGCCTGCGCGACTACAACACACTGGCAAAGGTGGTGGGGTTTGTGCGGGAGATGCGGCCTGATCTGGTAGTTGTTGTGGAGCAGCCGTCGGATTTAAAAGCCTAGAGGGTGGCCTGGTGGTCGCCCCGGAGACGACCACTGCGCCACCCCTGATTCCCCAAATTGAACCGGAATATACCCTGGCCGATGCGGACACGATGCCCCGCCGCGTACCGATGCCCGCCTTACGGCCGTCGCTCACCCAATGCAAACCAACCGGCGTCCTCTTAAACGAAGCCAGCCGCGTGGTGGTGGCCCTGGACGAGGGCGGCGTGGGTAAGGCGCTGGTTAAAAAGCTGGAAAAGCTGGGCGTGGCCGTGCTGCTGCTGGACGTGGCCCTGGCTGCCGAAGCGGTAGCAGCGCAGGCGCAAACCTGGCTGGCCGAAGGGCCGGTGCAGGGTGTCTACTGGCTGCCCGCGCTGGACGTGGAGCCTGATCTGGCGACGATGTCCCTGGCTGACTGGCGGGAGGCGAACCGGGTGCGGGTGAAAAACCTGGCTGTGACCATGCGGGCGCTGTATGACGCGGTGTGCGAACCGGGCGCGTTCCTGGTATCCGCCACACGAATGGGCGGGCTGCATGGCTATGGGCCGGAACCGGCAATCGCTCCGTTGGGCGGCGGCGTCACCGGCTTTACCAAAGCGTATAAACGGGAACGGCCGTCCGTCCTGGTGAAGGCCGTAGATTTTGAGGCCAGCCGCAAAACGGCCGCTTTTGCCGACCTTCTGATTGCCGAAACGCTGGCGGATCCGGGTTGTGTGGAGGTGGGGTATTGGCGGGACGGCCGTTACACCATCACCTTGATGGAACAACCCGCAACTTATGATGCTGTGGCCGGTCTTCAGACCGTGCCACCCGACGTGGCTCGGTGGGGACACCGGCCACAGCCAGACAAACAGGTTTTCCTGGTGACGGGGGCGGCGGGTGGCATTACCAGCGCCATTGTGGCCGACCTGGCCGCAGCCAGCGGCGGCACGTTCTACCTGCTGGACTTGACGCCGGAACCCGACCGCGCCGATCCCCAAATTGCCCTTTTCCGCGCCGACAAGGATGCCTTGAAGCAGCAGCTTATTGAAGAAACAAAGGTGGCGGGTGAAAAGCCGACGCCGGTGATGATTGAGAAGAAGCTGGCAGCGGTGGAGCGGTTGGAAGCGGCGTTGAGCGCGATTGAGGCGGTGGAAAAGGTTGGCGGCACGGCCGTGTATCGCAGCGTCAATTTGCTCGACCATGAGGCCCTGACCGGGATCGTGGCCGAAATCCGCCAGCAGTTTGGCCGGATTGACGTGCTGGTTCATGCCGGCGGCATTGAAATCAGCAAGGCGCTGAACCAGAAAGACGCCGCCCAGTTTGACCTGGTGTATGACATCAAGGCGGACGGCTTTTACAGCCTGCTGCACGCCGCCCAGGATTTGCCTGTTGCGGCGACGGTGGTCTTTAGTTCGGTAGCCGGCCGTTTTGGCAACGCCGGGCAGACGGATTACAGCGCGGCCAATGACCTGCTGTGCAAACTCACCAGCAGCCGGCAACGGACACGGCCAGAGACAAAGGCGATTGCCATTGACTGGACGGCCTGGGGCGGCATAGGCATGGCCACACGCGGCTCGATTCCCAAGATTATGGAGTATGCGGGCATTGAGATGCTGCCACCGGCTGCCGGGATTCCCACTGTACGCCGGGAGTTGCTGGTAGGCGGCGGCGAGGTGCTGGTGGGCGGCAAACTGGGTTTGCTGGTGGATGAGTGGGATGAAAGCGGCGGGATTTTAACGCGGAGACGCGGGGGCGCAGAGGAGTTTTTGTTGGTTGGTGGCTTGGCGGCGGCGAAGGTGTATGGCGGGTGGGAAGTGGAAACGGTGTTGGACCCAAAGGAGCAACCGTTTCTCTATGACCATGCCATGGAGGGGACGCCGCTGCTGCCGGGGGTGATGGGGACGGAGGCGTTTGCGGAATTGGCCCAGACCATCGCGCCGGATTATCACGTCACGGCCGTATTCAACGAACAGTTCCACGCTCCCTTTAAGTTTTACCGGATGGAACCGCAGACGTTGTATTTGCGCGGTACGGCCGTGCCCGATGGCGACGATCTGCTGGTGTATGCGGCCCTCCATTCTCGCCGTGAATTGAAAGGAGGTTTGCAGGAGAAACTGCACTTTACAGCTACAGTGTGCATGAGTCGTAAACCAGCAGAGGTGGCGTCGGTTGATTTCACCCCACCGGCTACACTGGACATCGGCAAAGAGGCGATTTATGACATCTACTTCCACGGCCCGGCGTATCAGGTGCTAGAAGCGGTGCAGGTGGAAGGCAGCCGGGCGATTGGGCTGCTGGCGGAGAATTTGCCGCCTAACATGAATCCGGCGGATGCGCTGGAACTGTTGGCCCCGCGCCTGATTGAACTGTGCTTCCAGACGGCCGGTGTGTGGCAAATCCGGCAGCGGCAGACGATGGCCCTGCCGCTGGCGATTGGCGCGGTATCGGTTTATCGGCAGGAGCGGGAGGTGGTGGACGGCCGTCGCCTGTATGCCATTGTGGAAGCTGTCAACGGCGGCGAAGAGTTCAACGCTCAGGTTGTGGACACGGAAGGCGCTGTTTACCTGACCCTGACGGGCTACAAAACAGTTTCATTGCCAGGCCAGGTCACTTTGTAGCGTTAACAAAATAATGTGAACTTTCTCGTGTCATTCCGACGAGTCTTCGAGGAGGAATCCCTCCCATTTGTACAGGTGAGAGATTCCTCACTCCGAAGACTT
Source organism: Anaerolineae bacterium (assembly GCA_019637635.1). Taxonomy (GTDB): domain Bacteria; phylum Chloroflexota; class Anaerolineae; order Promineifilales; family Promineifilaceae; genus CAADGU01. The sequence goes on along the minus strand of JAHBVI010000004.1, from coordinate 30,785 downwards.
CGTTCGGAATGACAGGGGGAAGGGGTTTCTCAAAACGATGATGCCGGTTATTGCTCGACAGACGATTACCGATTACTGATTACCATGATTCATTGGTTGACACAAACGCACCACGAGATTCCGGCATGTGATTATTTGACCGAGACGGAATTGGCGCGGTTTCAGGAGTTGAAGACGGACAAACGGCGCGCGGATTGGCTGCTGGGGCGCTGGACGGCCAAGCGGCTGCTGCAAACCGTCATCTGGGAAACGAACGGCGTGACGCTGCCCCTGGACATGATCACGATCACCAACAACGCGGATGGCGTCCCCGATTACCGATTACCGATTACCGATCACCGCTTTTCCATTTCCATCAGTCATGCACACGGCCGTGCCTTTGTGGCCGCCACCGAAAGAGCACACGCTCCCATCGGGGCCGATATAGAATTGATCCAGTCACGCCCGGTGGGCTTTGCCGAAGAGTATTTTACGCTGGCGGAGATTGCTCTGGGGTATGGGCTGGTGGGGCAGGAGCGGGTGGTTTGGGAAACGGCCGTGTGGAGCGCCAAAGAAGCGGTGTTGAAAGCGTTGCACCTGGGGCTGTCGGTGAACACCCGCGCCGTAAGCTGCCTGATTGAGCCGGTGGCCCAGCCGCCGGGAATCTGGACGCCCTTTGCCATTCGCTGTGATAACGGCCGTTTGCCCCGCCCTGCCCCCCCCTTAACCGGCTGGTGGCGGGTGGAGGATGGGTTTGTGTTGACGATTGCGGTGGGGTGACAACAACGGACGGCGAAATGAACGGATTTTCTTCATCCGCTCATTTCCCCATCCGTTGTAGTCGTGAGGTTGAAGATGATTAAAGAGATGCAGGTCTACAAGGAAGAATTGGATAAGCGGAAGTGCCAGGCGCGGGGGACGGAGAAGGACACCACCAGCCAACACGCCAAAGGGCGGCTGACGGCCCGTGAGCGGCTGGATTTGCTGTTTGATACGGGCACGTTTGAGGAGATTGATTCCCTGGCGCTGCCCCGGTATGAGAACTATGTGGGTGGTAAGGGGTCACGTTATGGCGATGGGGTGGTGGTCGGTTTTGGGCTGGTCAACGGCCGTCACGTCATGGCTGCGTCTCAGGATGCCAGCGTGATGGGCGGCTCGTTGGGGGAGATGCACGCCAACAAAATTGCCAAAGCGATGCGTATGGCCTTGCAGTATGGCTGCCCGTTTATCGCCATCAACGACTCCGGCGGGGCGCGCATCCAGGAAGGGGTAGACAGCCTGGGCGGATACGCCAAAATTTTCGACGCTAACTGTGAGGCGTCCGGCGTCATCCCCCAGATTTCCGTCATCATGGGGCCGTGCGCGGGTGGGGCGGTTTATTCTCCGGCGCTGACGGATTTTGTGTTTATGACGGAGAAGAGCTACATGTTCATCACCGGGCCGCAGGTGGTGAAGGCGGTGATGCAGGAAGACGTGACGTTTGAGGAGTTGGGCGGCGGCCTGATGCACAGCCAGGAGAGCGGCGTCTGCCATTTTCTGACCGGCGACGATAAAGAGTGCCTGGCGCGGGTGCGGGAACTGCTCAGTTACCTGCCCGGCAATAACCAGGATGATCCGCCGTATATGCGGCCGCTCGACGACCCCCACCGCCCCTGCCCGGAATTGGAAGAAATCGTACCTACCGACCCACACAAGCCGTATGAGGTGCGCCGGGTGATTGCCAGTTTGGTGGATGACGGCCGTTTCTTTGAAGTGCATCAACTGTGGGCGCAAAACATGGTGGTGGGTTTCGCCCGGCTCAATGGGTATGTGGTGGGCATCGTCGCCAACCAGCCGATGGTGCTGGCGGGCTGCATTGACATCAAGGCGAGTATCAAAGCCACCCACTTCATCCGCATTTGCGACGCCTACAACGTGCCCATCATCACCCTGCAAGATGTTCCCGGCTTCTTGCCGGGCAAAGACCAGGAGTATGGCGGCATCATTCGCAACGGAGCGCGGCTGATTTACGCCTACAGTGAGGCTACCGTGCCCAAGCTGATGGTCATTTTGCGCAAGAGTTATGGCGGCGCGTACTGTGTGATGAGCAGCAAAGGGTTACGCGGCGACCTGCTCTACGCCTGGCCCAATGCCGAAATTGCGGTGATGGGCGCGGAAGGGGCGGTCAACATTCTCTTCCGCAAAGAGGTGCAGGAAGCGGCCGACCCGGATGCCAGACGGCAGGAGTTGGTAGAAGATTACGAGACGCGCTTTAACAATCCCTATGTGGCCGCGGCGCGGGGGCTGATTGATGATGTGATCCAGCCCCGCGATACGCGCCGCACCCTGATCCGGGCGCTGGAACTGACACTCTCCAAACGGGAGCGGCACGTGGCCCGCAAACATGGGATTTCGCCGATGTAGAGAGGGTGGCAAGTGGCAAGTAGCAAGTGGCAGGTGAGTGCTTTTACCTGCAACTTGCAACCTGCAACCTGCCACCCTATTCAGGAAGGTGGAGATGTTCAACAAGATTCTAATTGCCAACCGGGGGGAAATTGCGGTGCGGGCGGTGCGGGCGTGCCGGGAGATGGGGGTCACGGCCGTGGCCGTCTACGATCCCTCCGATATTAATTCGCTGCATGTGCGGCTGGCGGATGAATGTGTGCGTGTGGAGTCGCCGGACTTTTTTATGGATGTCCCGGCGATTGTGCAATTGGCGCAGGTGCGGGGGGTGGACGGTATTTATCCCGGCTATGGTTTTTTAGCGGAGGAGGCGGATTTTGCCCAGGCGTGTCTGGATGCGGGGCTGACCTTTATTGGGCCGTCGCCGGAAATTTTGCAGCAGACGCGGGACAAGCTGGCGGCGCTGGCGCGGGTGCGGGAGGCCGGTTTTTTGACGGTAGAGAGTTCGCCGGAGGCTTACGGCCGTGAGGATGCCATTGAATTGCAGCAAGCGGCCGACATGATGGGCTACCCGCTGGTCATCAAGTCATACCAGGGCGGGCGTGGGCGTGGCTCTCGTCTTGTCCCGTCGTCCACGTGGCTGGCGGCTGCCATTCGCCAGGGACAGGAATCGCAGGCCGACTACAGCGATTTGCGTGTGTATCTGGAAAAAGCGATCATGCCCGCTCACCAGATTAGCGTGCAGGTTTTGGGCGACCGGTACGGCAACCTGGTTTGCCTGGGCGAGCGAGAAGGCTCGATTATGTACCACAACCAGAAGGTGGTGGAAGAGTCGCCCGCCCCTTGCCTGGCGCCAGCGCAACGACAGAAGTTGTGTGACACGGCCGTTGCCATTGCCCATCTTTTCCACTACCAAAATGTCGGCTCGGTGGAATTCCTGGTCACGGATGAGGGCTGTTTCTACTTTAGCGAAATCAAAGCCCGCATCCAGGTGGAACATTCACTGACGGAGATGCGCGCCGGGGTAGACCTGGTGCAAGAGCAACTGCGCGTCGCGGCGGGAGAACCCCTCTCATTTCGGCAGGCGGACGTTCAGTTGCGCGGTTGGGCCATGTTGGCCCGTATTTATGCCGAGGACCCCCAGCGCCACTTTTTGCCCAGTCCGGGAAAGTTAACGCGGCTGCGGCTGCCAACGGGGCCAGATATTCGCGTAGACACCTATGCTTATAGTGGTTGCCCGGTACCGGCGGCGTATGCGCCGCTTTTTGCCAAACTCACAACCTGGGGGCCGGATCGGGTGGCCAGCATGGCCCGGCTGCGCCAGGGGTTGGCCGATTTTGCGGCGGCGGGCATTCCGACGAACATCCCGTTATTGCAGCAGATTGTACAGGCGGAGGGGTTTGTGAACGGCCGTTACCACACCGGCTCGCTCAAAGAACCTGCCCTGGAAAACGGCGCAGCCGCGCCCCATTTGCGCGACCTGGCGGTGATTGCCGCCATCACCTATATCCGGCGGCACCAGCAGTTTGACCCGGCGGCCCCGGAACGGTTGGCGACGGGTTGGCATCGGGAAAGCAGGAGAATCGGTAATCCGTAATCCGTGATGCGTAATCCGTAATCGGTTTACGGTTTACGGATTACGGGTTACGAAACAAGGGCGTTATGAGTAACTTACAAGTCACCATAGACGGGCACACGTATGATGTAATGTTGAATTTGCCGTCGCCGAATGGGTCGGGCTATGAGGTGGAGGTGGATGGGCAGCGGGTGAAGGTGCTGCTGCCGGAGGCGGCGCTGTTGCATGGGGAGTTGGAGTGGTTGGTGGTGGATGAACGGCCGTATGAGTTTGTCATGGATCCCCATCTCACCTGGATCAAGGCGTTTAGCGGGCTGCACCGGCTGGAGATTAGAGACCTGGATGCAGTGGTGAGCCGACCCCGCAGCGGCGACGGCCGTGTCAAAGCGCCCATTCCCGGCCTGATCACGCACATGCGGGTGCAGGTGGGCGACGCCGTGGAAGCGGGCAGTTCCATCCTGGTGCTGGAAGCGATGAAGATGGAGAACGAAATTCGAGCGCCGTTGCGTGGGGTGGTCACGGCCGTGCATGTGACGCCAGGGCAGACGGTAGCGCGGGATGAGGTGTTGGTGGAAATCGGTAATCCGTAATCGGTAATCGGTTATCGGTGGTGGGGTTTCGGCCTTTGTCTCTTATGGTGTATACTGCCGGGCAGCCGGGTAGGATGAAACTGTCTGGCAGGGTGAGAAGCATGATTGCACAACAAGATTTAGTCCAGTCCAAATTGAACGAAGAGGCGCTCATTACCGGCGAGGAGTTGGCGGCGATGGGCGACCTGGGCCGGTGTGAACTGGTGGAAGGGAGGGTTGTGAAGTTGAGTCCGGCAAAGATGCTACATGGCCGTTATGAATTTGAAATGGCAAGGTTTTTGGGAAATTTTGTGGAGGAACATAATTTAGGTGTGGTTATGGTGGGCGAAGTGGGCGTATACACCCGGCGGAACCCGGATACGGTACGCGGGGCGGATGTGTTGTTCATCTCCCATGAACGGCTGGCGCAGGTGACGCCGGGTGGATTTATGGATGTGGCCCCGGAACTCATTGTGGAAGTGATGTCCCCCTCTGATCGGTGGAGCGAGGTGCGCAAGAATATTAAAGAGTATTTTGAGGTAGGGGTCACGGCCGTGCTCATCGTCGAACCGGAGGAGCAAACCCTCGCCCTCCACCGTTCCCCTACCGATATTCAAGAATTCACCTTAAACGATACCCTCACCCTGACTGACATCCTGCCCGGCTTTAACCTGCCCCTCCATCAGCTTTGGCCGTCGCCTGAAACGTCCTGAAGCGCGTCACGGCCGTGTCACCAGCGGCAAATACACCCGCATCACACTTGCCCCGTACTCCACCGCGCCCAGATCGCATACACCCACCCGGCTGTCGCCGCGCTGGTCGGTGGCCGAACAGGCGGTGGGGTCGCCCGCGTCAATCAGCGGGCTGCTGGTTTGGGGCAGCAGCGTTTGCATGGCAAAAGCGCCGCCGTTAAAAGCCAGCGGGCCGAGCAGCAGGTCGCCCGTGAAGCCATCTTGATCGGTCGGGTCGGTGAGCGAGGCGCAACTGCCCTGGCTCAAGTTATGCCCCAGCGATTGGAACAAGCCGCCATCACAATTGACCGCCGCGCCGAAGATGACCGTGTTGACAAGCTGCACCACCCCAGGTTCGGATGGGGTCTGCGGCGAATCTTCATAAATGGCGTGCCCGGCGATGCCCGCCTGGTTATTGGCTATCGTGGCATTGGTCAGCACCGCATAACGGCCGTAATGGTACAAGCCGCCCCCCAGCCCCGTCGCCACATTCCCGGCGATGGTCACATTGGTCAGCACCAGATTGTCGTCGGACGCCTGGTAGACGCCGCCGCCGTTGCTGGCCGCGTAGTTGCCCTGGATGGTGGCGTTGGTGATGGTTGCCGCGCCCCCCGCGTGGTAGAACCCACCGCCGTGCGGCGTACCGCTCAAGCCATTGGCGTAATTGCTCACCAGATTCACGTCGCGCATCTCCAATACCGCGCCATAGCTGTTCACGCCGCCCCCTTCGTAGGCAAAGTTGTCGGTGAAGGTTGTCGTTTCGATAACGGCCGTTCCCCCCAAATTCCACAATCCGCCGCCGCTGCCCGTTGTGTTGTTGCCGTCAAACAGGCTGTGCGTCACGGTCAGTGCGCCGCTGTTTTCCACACCGCCGCCATAACCGGCCGTGTTTTCGACCAGCGTAACGGCCGTTAACCAGGCAGTTGCGCCGCTGGCATTGTACAGGCCGCCGCCATCAGGCGCCGTATTGTTCTCCAGCCGCGTACCGGTCAGCGTCAACGCTCCGGGGGGCTGATTTTCAATCGCCCCGCCCCGGCCAAACGTACCCAGCGCCCCATTACCCCGCAGCGTGGAGCCGCTGATGGTCAGGGCGCAGCCATCGTTATAAATGGCTCCGGCCGTGTTCGAGGCGTTGTTTTCCAGCAGGCTGTTGCTTATCGTCAGCGTGCTGTCATAACAATAGATGGCCCCGCCCGCCACGCTGGAGTAGTTGTTGAGCAGGCGCACATTTTCCAGGATGATCGTTGCCCCAGAAGCTTCAATCGCCCCGCCGCTCACCAGCGAATTGCCATCACGCAGGGTGATGTTTTGCAGGCGGAAGGTGACGCCGCCGCCGACAAAAAAGTGGCGGTCGTTGTTGTTTGCGTTCAGGGTGATGCGGTCTGCGCCGTCTATGGTCACATTGCCCAGGTTCACAATTTTGCTTAGGCTAAACGGGATGGTTGCCTCGGCTGCGCCGCAATTGAAGGTGATGGCGCCGCCGCCGGACACGGCCGTGGCCAACGCCGCATCAAACGCCGCCTCCGTGCAGCTCGCCGGAGAGCCATCGCCTACCACCGCATCGGCCGCCCGTGCCCGCCCCGCGCCCCACACCAACGCCACCATACACATTCCGACAACAAACAAAATGAAGTGCTTTTTCATAATTTTTCCTTTTTGGAGTATTGTTCAACCATTTGGTATTCGCCTTAACAAATGACTACATCGGATTCAGAAATAAACGGATGACCATTGACCATTGCCAATTAGTCATTGGCAATTGCCTGTTTACGGTTCCTGACACGTCCAGGTCACGGTTAAATCCACCTGCGCGTCCGCGTCGGGGCTGCTGTTTTGCAGGGAGGCCACTTCCACCAGCCCGGTGGCTGTGAATGTGCCGGAACCATCGGCGGCGACTTCGGCAACGGCCGTTGCCCCCTCCCCCCGCTCAAATGCCCGCTCGCCCACAGTCAGCGATGGGAACCAATCTGGCAGCGCGCCCGTTTTGGTGTGCTGCATCTCATAGCGCCCCGGCCCGGTGTATTCTCCCAGCGCCGTCAGCGCCACCACAACCGGCGGCGTTTGCTCAAACGCCTGCACCATCGGCAAATCCAGGTGCCGCGACGCCCCGCCGGCGACCCATTCCGCGCAGTCGGGCACATTACCGCCGATGCCGCTGGTGAAATCGGCCGTCACGCTGCCGCTGATCTGCACGTGGGTGCAAAAGCGAAAGTAATCTTCGCAGCTGGTGTTAGTAGTAGATTCTGGGGTTGCGGGCACGGCCGTTGGTGGATTAACGGCCGTCTGGTTGTTGGTCGTCTCCTGGCTGCTGCCGGTCTTCGATCCGCTCACCGCTTCCGAGCCGCCACAAGCTACGCCAAACATCGCGCCGCACAGCAATAAATACAAAACGAGAAGTTGTTTCATCAGGCATATCTCCTTGTGCGTTCAGGGTGATCGTTGTGGTTTCGATTGTTTCAATCGTCAAAATCACCCGTTTTGTTTTCATCGCCGTAAGATAGGGGTAACGGCCGTGACAAAGGTGACATTTTGTGACAACCGGTCAGGAATGGATAAAATCCATGATTATTAAACCGCTTTGCAAAAGCTGGTGGGTTCGTTTCCAATCCACTGACGCAATCACGCTTATACATAGGCAGCCATGACACACGATGCGACTTCAATCATTCAATCCATTGAACCGGGACAGCTAACGGCCGTTGCCCGTCAATCCACCCAACGCCCCGCTCTGAAAATTCAGGATTGGCAGGTCAGCCAGTTGGGCGGCGGCATGGGCAACCCGGTCAGCATGGGGCTGTACCGCTTCGCTGGCATTGGGCAAGATGGCGCTGAGCCGGTCAACTGGTCGGTGGTGCTGAAAATTCTGCAATCCCCGGCCAACGTTGGTTGGAGCAATATGGGCGAAGGAGACGATCAGAGCCACTGGAACTACTGGCGGCGCGAGTTGCTCATCTACCAATCTGGCCTGCTAGACAGGCTGCCGGATGGCCTGACCGCGCCGCGCTGTTATGGCACGGCTGAACTGCCCGGTGACGTTGCCCTGCTCTGGCTGGAAGATGTGCAAGACGCTTATGCTGGGGAATGGCCGCTGGCCCGTTATGCGCTGGCGGCGCGCCATCTGGGGCGGTTGAATGGGCGGTACGTGGCCGAACGGCCGTCTTACCCCTGGTTTGGTCACCAAATCACCCGCCAGTGGATTACGATGCTGCCCCAATGGCAGGCTATCCCCTGGCAGCATCCCCGCGTCTTGCAGCGTTACCCCGCGCCCGACGACAACCCCTTTCGCCGCCTGCTGCTGGAACACGAACGCTTCCTGGCGGCGCTAGACCAGATTCCCCATACCCTGTGCCACGGCGACACCTACCCCACCAATTTCATGTCGCGCCATACGCCCGATGGACAAGAGCAGACCGTCGCCCTGGATTGGGCGCTCATGGGCGTCGAACCGCTGGGGCACGACCTGGGTCAGCTTGTTCTCGGCGCCCATTTGAATGTAACGGCCGTTCAGCCGCAAGAATCAACCGACCTCCTCTTTACCCACTACCTGGCCGGGTTGCAAGATGCGGGCTGCCCGATTGATCCACCGCAGGTGCGTTTTGCCTTCGCCGCCTCGGCCGCGCTGCGTATCGGCCTGTTTGAGCTTTACCTGCTCAGTGAGTCGCTCCGGCAAAACGACGCGCCGACAGACGTTCCCCCGCCCCGCCCCCCTGATTGCTTTGAAGTGCTCATGGCCCGCGAAGCCTACACCCTGCTGTAAATCCGAACTCTATGCTCCCTTCACCCGCCTTACCCGACACTTTCGGCCCGGCGCTGCGCTTCCTGCGTAAACGTGCCCGCCTCACCCAGGACGAACTGGGCCGCGCCGTCGGCTACAGCCGCGAGCAAATCGCCCGCCTGGAAAACGGCTCCCGCCTGCCCGATCTGGCCGTCATTGCCGCCCTGTTTGTGCCCGCCCTGCTGCTGGAACGCGACCGCGCCCTGGTGGAGCAGTTCCTGGCGCTGGCCGGGCAAACCCGGCGCGAGCGGCAGCTCACCATCACCCACACCAAACAGACGCGCATCCAACTGGTGCAAGAAACAGTGACCACCACCGCGCCCGGCCACATACCACCCGCGCCGCTGCTGCCCCTGCTGGGGCGGCAGGCGGAGGTGACAGAGTTGGTGAACCGGCTGCAAACGGCGCGGCTGATCACTCTGGTAGGAGCGCCGGGCATTGGCAAGACGCGCCTGGCGTTGGCGGTAGCTCACGCCGCCCTGGCACAGTTCGCCGACGGCGCGGCGTTTGTATCGCTGGCGGAAGCAACCACGCCGGACGACATCCCCTATGCCGTGCTGCGCCAGTTGGATATAAGCCCCACGCCGCAGCAAACGGCCGTTGCCGCCATTCAATCCTACCTCGCCCCCCGTCACCTGCTGCTGGTGCTGGACAACTGCGAACATTTGCTGGAAGGCGTCACTCTTTTCAGCGATTGGCTCACCCAGGCGCCATGCCTGAAGCTGCTCTGCACCAGCCGCACGCCGCTGGATTTGTACGGTGAACAGGAGTGGCCGTTGGCCCCATTACCTGTGCCCGATCTGGCGCAACGGCCGTCGCCCGATTGGGCGCACACGGCAGCGATGCAGCTTTTGCTGGCGCGGGCGCAGGCCATAGACCCCACTTTCACCCTGAGCGACGATAATTTGCTGTCGCTGGCGACGTTGTGCGCGGCGCTGGATGGGCTGCCGCTGGCGTTGGAACTGGCCGCCGCCCGCCTGCGCGACCACGATCCGGCCAGCCTGACGCAGCAGTTACTCACGCTGCGCGGCCACAATCAGCTTTCGTCCACCTGGTTGCAGCAGACGCGGCGCAATGTGGCCGAGCGGCACCGCACGTTGCACGCGGCCATCGCCTGGAGCGTCCACCTGCTGCCTGCCGCTGCTCAACACGCTTTTTATCGGTTGGGTGTTTTTGTAGGCGGGGGGGCGGCGACGGCCGTAGAAGCTATTGCCCAGGCGGACGCTGCTTTGCTGGCGCAGTTGGCGCGGGCGAATCTGGTGGGGGTGCGTGATGGCGGCCGTTTCTACCTGCTGGAAACCCTGCGCGCCTTTGCCCTGGAACAGTTAACGGCCGCCGACCTATTAGCTGCCACGCAGCAGACGCATGCCCATTACTACGCCCAATTCACCCAGGAGGTGTTCGCCGGGCTGTTGGGGGAGGAGCAGGGGGTCTGGATGCCGCGGGCGCTGGCCGACCAGGACAACTTTTTGGCGGCGCTGCGTTGGGCGTTGGCAGCGGGGGATGGGGAAACGGCCGTCACCATTGCCGGGAATCTGTGGTGGTTCTGGTATCGGCGCAGCCTGTTTGCCCTGGGGCGGGAACTGCTCACGGCCGCGTTGCAGCTTCCTTCCACCGATCTGTCGCAGCGCGCTCGCACCCTCAATGGGCTGGCCTCCTTTTGCCTGGAATTAGGCGATTATGCTGCCAACCTGGCCTGCCACGAAGAAGGGCTGGCCCTGCGCCGCCAGCTTGGCGACAGGGAAGGCATGGCTACTGTGCTGCATAACATGGGCCTGACCGCTTACACCATGGGCGATTATTCGTTGGCGACGGCGCGGCTGACGGAAAGTATGGCCGTCTACCCGGAGGGCGATCACGCCTCCGAACTGGCTCACCTGGGGTTGATTGCCCAGGAAACGCTGGATTTACCGTCTGCCCGGCGCTATTTGCAGCAAGCCTACGACCAGGCGAAGCAGGCGGGTGATGGTTGGTCAAAGGCTTTTGTGGGTAACTATTTGGCCGATGTGCTGCGCGAATTGGACGAGTGGGCGGCGGCAGAGCAGTTGGCGCAGGAGAGTTTGCGCATTTTCAGCGAGTTGGAAGACAGCCACTTTCTACCCGACGCGCAACTGACGCTGGCGCAAATTGCTATGAACCGGGGGGAGTATGAAACGGCCGTTTCTTTGGCGGCGCTGGCGTATGCCCACTATGCGGCGCGGGAGGATGCCATCATGATGGCGACGGCCCTGTTGGTGCAGGCGGAATTGGCCGGAAAAATGGGTGTGCCAGCAGAAGCAGCCAATCTCCTCAAGCAGTCACAAATGTGGCGACAAACGGTGCAACGCGCCATTTCCCCCCAGGAAAAGGCGCAGTATGAGGCGCTCAATGTCAGTTTACTAAAACAGGATCAACCTCTCACTCTATCCGTCAGCCCCTCTCCCAATTCTCCAGACCCGCATCGCGCGCCTTGACGATGGCTTCGGCGCGGTCGGCCACTTGTAGCTTGCTGAAGATGCTGGTGATGTGGTTGCGCACGGTTTTGGGGCTGATCACCAGTATGTCGGCGATTTCGCTGTTGTTTTTGCCCTGGGCGATGAGTGCCAGCAGTTCGCGCTCTCGCTCAGTCAGGTCGGGAAAGGGTTCGGCGGGGGCCGATGGGCCGGTAAGCTGGCTGCCGATTTGGAAAAAGTGCATGATGCGGCGGGCAATGGCCGGGCCAAAGAGGGCCTGCCCCTGGGCAACGGCGCGAATGGTTTGCAGCATTTCACTGTGGTTTGAGCCTTTGAGCAGATAGCCCCGCGCTCCGGCGCGCATGGCCGCAAAAACGGAAGCGTCGTCTTCCAACATGGTGAGCATGATGATGCCCACATGGGGGTTCGTTTTCAGGATGCGCCGGGTGGCTTCTACGCCGTTCATGTCCGGCATGTGGATGTCCATGAGGATCACGTCGGGGGCTACGGCCGTCGCCTGCGTAATTGCTTCCTGACCGGTGGCCGCTTCGCCAACAACGGCCGTTTCTGACGTGGCGTTCAACAAAGCGGTCAATCCCTCAATGAACAGTTGGTGGTCATCCACAACAAGAATGCGAATGGGATTCATGGCTTTACTCCGACGATCTGTTTAACAATTTTAACGGCCGTACCCACCCCATCTTCTTGCCGGATATGTTGCCCCAGTTCGGCGGTGCGTTGGCGAATGTGAGGGGAGGTCACGGCCGTGTCTATCGCTGCCGCCAACCGTTCCGCCGTGAGCGCTTTGTAAGGTACCGGTTCTGGCCCCACACCCAGGGCCACAATACGCCGCCCCCAATAAAACTGGTCAAAGAGGAACGGTACCAGCACAGTAGGCAGACCGGCCCAAAAGCCAAAACCGGTCGTGCCCGAACCGCCATGATGGACCACCGCCGCCATCTGCGGAAAGAGCCAGCCATACGGGGCATAATCAAGTTGGTAAATGGCGTCAGGTACGGCCGTGTCCCCAATACCGGCCCACCCTGCATGAAGAATGGCCCGCTGCCCACTGAGCTGGATAGCCTTCAGGACAATTTGGGTCACCCGTTGTGGGTCGCGCACCGGCATACTACCAAAACCGATAAAAACAGGCGGCACCCCGGCTTCCAAAAAGCATTGCAACCCCTCCGGCGGCGTCCACTCCGGCTCTTGCGGCCGCCAGTAGCCGGTGTAATGCACATTGGCTCCCCAATCAGGCGGGCGAGGCACAATCTGTTCGCTAAAACCAAGCAGTGTGGGCAACTGACCCACCTCGCCAAAGCGACCCCAGAACGACTGCGGCGGCAGCCCCAAAACCGATTGCCGCCAGCGGTTCACCGCCCCGCGAAAGCCAGACCAGACAAGCTGCTCTGCCACCCGGTAGGTAAGCGGCGTGTAGCCGGGCAAAATGGCCGGGCCAGGGGGAAAGGCAAGCATGGGGAAGGCGCGGGTGCGCAGCAGGGGCATGACGGCCACATTGATGTGCGGAATGCCCAGCGTTTCGGCCAAATCGAAGCCAAACAGGCCGCCGGGTAGCTGGTTGAGGATGGCGTCTGTTTGCCAGATGGCTGGCTGAGAGAGGGTTTGGGTGATGCTGGCGGCTAACTGCCAGTAGGAGGCCTTGAGCGACCGCCACATACGCCAGACGTTGTAGCCGGATTCGGCCAGGGAGATACCGCTGCTGCTGGTGGTGATTTGTTCGGCATCGCCGGGCACGGCCGTAAATTCCAGGTTGTGTCTGGCGACCAGCGGCGCAAAGCTGGCAAAAGTGACCATGCGCACGGCAAAGCCGCTGGCTTGCAGTCCAGCGCCCAACACCACATAAGGCAGCACATCCCCCCGCGAACCGAGGGCTAGAATGGTGAGATGGGGCATAGCTCTTTAAGGCGCTCCTTTTAATTATCTGTTGATATGGGCAGCACGGCCGTAACCCGCACCCCGCTCTCACCGGACACAATCTCACACGAACCACCCACTTCTTCCGCCCGTTCGCGCATGGAGAGCAGACCGACTCCGGCACGGCCGTTGGCTGGCAAGCCCCGGCCGTCATCTTTGATAAGGAGGAACAGAGATTGGTGATTGGAGATGTGCTTTTTCCCAATCTCCTCCACCTTTAACTCAATCCAGCAATGGTGCGCCGCCGCATGGCGCAGCACATTGGTAAACGCCTCGGCCACAATGCGGTAAGCGGCCGCTTCTACGGCCGCCGAAAGCGGCGGCAAGCTATCAGGAGCAGAGATGGTCACTTTCAGGTCGGTTGAGGCGCTGTTTTGCACATATTCGCAGATGGCCCCCACCAGCCCCAACTCGTCCAGTGTGGGTGGGCGCAGGTTGTAGACCAGGCGGCGCACCTCGGCGACGGTGTTCTGGTTTTTCGCCAGCACATCATCCAGCAGGCGCACGGCCGTGTTCGGGTCGGTGTGCAGCAGTTCACGGGCGGCGGCCAGTTTGAGGCCCTGACTGGCAATGACGGGGCCAAGTTCGTCATGCAAATCGCGGCGCAGGCGGCGGCGCTCTTCCTCGCGGGCCAGCACCAGCTTTTCACGGGAGTGCTGTAAGGCGGTGGTGAGGCGCACGGCATAAGCAACTGCGCCGGTTTGCCCGGCAATGTCGGTTAGCAGTTGACATTCCTGGCTCGTAAACTGCTCCTGGGTGGAACGAGGCGCGACGATGAGCCAGCCGACTAATTCTCTCTGGTGCAGCAGCGGCCACTCTTCGCTGACGGTGGTTGGCTGGCCGCTGACGGCGACAGTTTGCCGCCCCCCATCGGGCGTTGTGAGCTGGATGGCGGCGTAGGGCAGTTTGAGGGTGTGGCAGATGGTGGTGGTGATGGCGGGTAGGGTCTGGCCGGGAACGGCCGTTTCCCCCAACTGCCGCCCCAACTGCGACAGCACCTTGTAGGGGTCGTCGCGTTCACCATACATCAGCCGGTTGACGCCACGTTGCAAGCGTTGGTGCAGTGGTTGAAACAAGACGGCGATGAAGCCGGTGGCAACCAGGGAGATGACCAGATTGCCTGATGTATGAAACAAAAGGCTCAGCAGCCCTATCATCAGGGCGTAAATGGAGATGGCAATCAGCGTCAGGCTGCCGTAAACCAGGGTGCGGTTGATTACCAGGTCAATGGCGTACAACCGGTATTTGAAAACGGCTATACCGATGATCAGCGGATAGCCCCAGAAGACGATCAGGATGGTCAGTTCATACCAGATGGTTTGGAAAAGTTCGGGATAGAACAAAGTACCGGGCAGCTCAAAAACGAGCAATTGGACGATAACGGCCGTGGCCATAAAGTAAACCAGCCATTTCATCTGCTGCCGCTCATCCCCTACCGACCGTTTCAGCCGCAGGCCCATAGAGGCGATACCGGCTACACTGACAAACAAAACGGCCAGCAGCAGCATCGCTCTAAAAGTGGCATACCACCACGTTGGCAATCCTGTTACACCAAATGGGTTGGTAATAGCCCAGCCGCCGCCAAAAGCGTTGATCTGTCCGAAATCCGGCAGCAAACCTGTGCCTATACTGGCGATGGCGATGATGAGGAGGCCGCCAATGGTTAGATTGCGCCAGCGCGGGGATAAAAAGTGCCCGTTGGGATAAAGCATGGGCAGCAGGATGAACATGGGCAGGATGATCAGGACAACGCCATAGCTGTAGGTGAACCAGGCCAGATAAGCCGATCCAGGCGCGGCCAATTGTCCGGCCAAACCACAATGCAGATACAATTCGATAACGGCTAGAGCGGGCAGGCCGATGCCGGTCCACAGGCAAAGCCAGCCGATCCGGTTATCGGGCCGATAATAGAGAATCAGGCCGCCGACAGTGGTAAAAAGCAGGCCGCTGCCCGCGGAGACAAACAAGCCGACCAATCCATAATCTGAGAAGCGGTAGCAGCCAACGGCTGTTAACCAGGCCAAAGCCGCCTGCACTGCCAGCGCCAGCAAAAGCAGTCCCGCGACCAGCCCGCGCCGGTGGGGAATAGCTGGATGGTGGGCATGTTCTGTCGGCGTGGGGACATCTTTGGGGGTTGGCGGGATGAGGCGGTTGACGTGGGTTTGCAGGCTGGTTTTGACCGGTTTGAGCAGGATGGCGGTGACGGCCGTTGCCAGCACTACACCGATCAGCCGCCACTGCTGCCCCGCCGCCAACAGCCCTAATCCACCGATCATGAGCAGGTAAACGGCCGTGACTCCTACCGTCAGCCCGCCATACACCAGTGTCCGATTCAGAATAATCGCCATATCCCACAGCCTATCGCGCAAGATAGCGACAAATAGGGTAGCAGGCAGGGCGATGGTCGTGATTATGCACAAGGTCCAGCCGATCATTGTGGTGAGCAATCTGGCCTGACCGGGCGCGGGCGCGGCTATCTCAAAGGTGTAGCTCCAAATGGGAACGCCGATAAAGAAGATGAATATACCCAGAATCGCCAATCGGGTCTGCCGTCTTTCGCTCTCGTCAAAAAGATGGCGGTAACGATAGAAGATAACGGCCAACACGAGCAGGAGCAGCAAAAAGTAAGGCTGGCTGATCGGCAGCCTCATTTCTTCGGC
The DNA here is from genome assembly GCA_019637635.1 of Anaerolineae bacterium. GTDB lineage: Bacteria > Chloroflexota > Anaerolineae > Promineifilales > Promineifilaceae > CAADGU01. The sequence goes on along the minus strand of JAHBVI010000004.1, from coordinate 14,746 downwards.
GTAAAAAAGCGGGTAGAGGCCAAAAAAGACGGAGAAAATGGGTAGAACGGCCGTCCAGCGTGGCTCGAACCGGCTGCGGGGGAAAACGAGGAATAGAGACATCAACAGCAAATGGCCCACGACGACGACCAGTTGTATAGGGATGGTGAGCTGGGGAAAAGCGTCGGCGACCACGTCAAAGCTGGAGATGGCGACCACCGGAATCACAATGAGGGTGAGGGAATAAAACATACCCTCTTTTTGCGGGTAGAGACGGTTGAGCATCAGGACAGCCAGTGCAGTGAAGAGGATGACCGGCAGGACGGAAATGCCCAAGATGTACAGAGCATAGGCGGTCACCGGCAGGCCCCACTGTGCCAGAACCGCCGCTTCGGTGGGGCCGATGGCCTGGTAATGACACCCTTCGCCCGTGCAAGGGGCAGCCAGCATGGGGTAACTGAGCCATAGATCGGTCACAAAAATTGCCAGAAACGCAGCGGCGACGGCCGTCCACAGCACCAGGAGCAGACGCTGCGGCCATACGGCCGTCTGTTCAGATAAGGTCATCTTCCGGGCAGCTTCTACCAGATTCATTCGTCTGTCTACCTTCCTGTTCGTGGTATAATCTACTCATTATGAGCATCGAACCAGGAATTCAAGAAAAAATCGCCAAATACATCGCCCATGCCCGCCAGGCGGTTGCTACGGGCCGATTGGTGTTGGCGCATGAAGATTATATTACAACGGTAAACCGCGCCTATTATGCCATTTTTTATGCCGCCAACGCCTTACTCGCCAGCAAAGGGTTGGAACGGAGCAAACATTCGGCCGTTATCGCCGCCTTCCGCCAGCACTTTGTCAAAACGGGCCTCATCGAACCAGAATTTAGCCGTTTTTTCGGCGCGGCAATGGATGAACGCCATGCCGGTGATTATGACCTTACGCCGCTTGATTATGAAAGCGCCAGCCGCCACCTGGAAAATGCCGCCATTTTTCTAGAGCGCATGGAACGGGCTTTGCAGGAGGCGGGAATTCGATATGATTAATTTGCCCGATCACCTAAAAATCAACGAACAGCAAGCTCTTTTGAGAGTTTGCTTGATGTTGGCTGAGACGCTGGGAGAAAACCTGGTTGATCTCTATCTATTTGGTTCCAAAGCGCGTGGTGATTCCCACGTTGATTCCGATATAGATTTACTCATCATCCTGTGCCATCTCGATGCAAATAGTCGGTGGCTGGCTCGAAGCGTAGCAGCTAATTGTTCGTTGGAGTACGACGTTTTGTTCAACACCCACCTCTACGAAAAAGGGCGTTGGGATGCCATTGTGGCCCAGCGGGATACGCTGTGGCGCGAAGTGCAGCGGGATGGTGTGCCGCTGCGTGATTTGTTAACCCAACCTGTCGTGGAACGATTTTGAAAATCGTTCTACAAAAGTTCAAAGCAGTTAAGATCGTCGCAGGCGGTGAGGGCGCGTTGCAGCATGGGCAGCCAAACCCATTGCGTGGACTCGTTGATGCCGCCGCGACAATACTCCACGGCAATGTAAACGCCCATGGCCACACACAGCCGGTAATCGTCCCACAACTGTGCCCAACTGTAGCCGGACACGCCGCGACGGATGAGCGTTTCGTGGTAATGGCGCAGGACGGTTAGTTCCCATTGGCGGTCTGTCTTGCCGCCGGGGTGGAAAATGAGGGCATAGGCCAGATCGTAAACACCCAACCAGGTGGTCAGGCTCCAGTCGAAGGGTTGGCGGTCAATCAGGTAGATCGGCCGTATTCCCTCCCGCGGTACCATGATGTTGTAACAACCAGCGTCGCCGTGAAAGAGGGTGAAGCCGTTGGCGTCCTGGCTGCGACGGATCATTGCCTGGGGATGGCGGGCGAAGATGTCCCGAATGGCGGCGGGCCAGTGAGGTTTGAGTTCTGTGGCAAGCTGGCTGATGATGTGCTCTGCGCCTGGCTCGGCAATCGCCACCCAGCGGCGGATGTGGTCGGCATCGTGCAAGGGGGCGTTGGCTTCGGCCAACCGCGCCGCACCCCACCAACGGCCGTGCAAAATAGCAAACGCCTCGGCCAGGGCCAGGCCATACTCCAGCGTGGACGGCTGGCCACAGGCCATCGTGTGGGTGGCGGAGACATCTTCCAGCAGCAGGTGGTAGCGATGAATGGCGGCGGCGTAACGGCCGTCGTAACAGCGCAGCAGCGGCGCATCGGGCACATCCACATAGTCGCGCAGGTAATAATCCACCTCCGACGAACCAAAATACTCGCCGTCGCCGGTATCGGCGTTCACCAGTTTGAGGAAGAGGCGTAACGGCCGTTCCCCCTGCGCATCCGGTGAATAGGTCAGTTGCAGCGAGCCGCTTTCTGACCAGTTGCCGCGCCCGCCGGTCACATCAAACCCGGCAACTGTGCCCTGGGTGAGTGCGCCGCTGTGGGTGAGTACGGCCGTGAGCCATTCATTCGTCACTTGTTCCAGAGAGGTAATTACAGTTTCATTCATCATGTGCGGTTATCCAAAGAGAATACAGGGCCTTGCCACTCATCATTGTTGAGCGCCGTTTCCTGAAAGATTCCCTGCCTATAGGCGGCAAACGCCTGGCGCCAGAATTGCTGCGCCGGTTGATTTGTCTCCATCACCGCTGCTTCCCAGCGGGCAGGCAGCAAGTCCAAAAGTTGATGCACGACCTGTTTGCCCACCCCACGACGGCGGTACTTGCGCATCACAAAAAATTCACTGACCGCCCGCTCACTTTCAGGGAGTTTTACATCGTTGTCAACCAGGACAAAACCGGCCAATTTATTATCTACGGTGAACAGAAAGGCGGCGTGTGTCGGTTCAAACCAAAAGTAATCGAGATCGCCGTATGAGAAAAGTCCATGCTCATCCAGGTCCGCATCTTCATATTCCGAGAAGTCATAGAGATACAGTTGCATCATGCACCGAATTAAGTGTCGGTCGGATCGGGATGGTCGCCGCAGTTCGATATTCATGTGCGTCTCCTTCTTTCCTCTTGATCCCCATTTTCAACTCAGGTGGTCAGAAACGGCCGTATTGTCTGCACAAACAAATCGAACTGCTCGCGGCGAATGTTGTGGCCCGCGTCAGGTAGATAAGCCAGTTGGATGTGGGGATTGAGGGCCGCCGCTTCGCCCGCGATTTCGGGGGTGACAATGGCTGGCCCTGAGGGACGGGGGGTGTTGTTGGCCGTAATCAGCAAGGTGGGCATGGTCAACTGCCGCATTAAGGCGCGCCAATCAACCTGTACCGCCGCCACACCCAGCTCCGTAAATACCTGTGGCGCAAATTGCTTCTTGGATTCCGCCCACGCCGGAAACTCCATCTCGTGCCAATCGCTGTTCATTTGTTGGGCGAACTGCACAATTGCTTCTACAGGCTGCTCTTGCATCATCGCGAACATGGCCGCGCCTTGGGTAAACCGTTCCGCCAATTCGGCGGCGGCCTGCTCACTCATCAGGGGTGGGTCTTCTAGAATGAGTTTGCTAACTAAGTTGGGGTTTTGGGCAGCCGTCACCACCGCCGTGAGAGCGCCCATAGAGTGCCCCATGACGGCCGTTGCGCCGAGTCCCATTTCCTGAATAATGGCGGCTAAATCGGCGGCGAACTCATCATAGGTATAACCGGTAGGCGGCTTGTCGGAACGGCCGTGGCCGCGGGCATCTACCATGATCAGGTCAAAGTCAGCCTGCAAGGCCAGGGCCACACGCCGCCAGCAAAGACCGTTGTCGCTGACGCCATGCGCCAAAATGAGCGGCGGCTTGTTTCCGCCGGTGCGGTAATAGTGAATACCAATTCCGTTGGCCTGTAGATGCCCTTCTTGCCAGCCATCTACAAAACCTGCGGGTTGCTCAGTGGGGTTTGTGTGCATGATGTTTTTCCTTAATTGTTGATGACGTTTTCTTCCACAGGCGTCAAGTGTAGCATATATCTCTCCGTGAAGCGCCAGCGCCGTTGGTTGGTTAATGGCTGGCTCGCCAGCGCCAGACGGCCCACAGCGAACGGATTAATCCCCAACCCAATGTCAGCAGCAGGATGACCAGCAGCAGGAGCCCCAGGTCGGGTTGAAAGCGCAGGGTCAGGGACACGCTGGATTTGGCGTCGGGCAGGCGGATAAAGAGCAGGTAGCCCGCCAGTGCCAGGTCAATCAGCGCCAACGCGATAAAAGTCCAGCTATCACGGCGGCTAAACGCAGAACGGCGCAGCCGCCGCAGCCGCCGGATAGCCACTACCCCACTGGCAAACAAGAACAAAATGATGATCACGGATAACGGCCGTAACCCCTGCGTCAGCCAATCTTCTTGCGGCGGGTAATGCTGCGCCTCCAGCCCCAATGCCAGCAGAACGACGTCAAAAGCGATGTTGCTATAAGCGGAACTGCGGATGGAGTCGGGGCCATTGATCAGCACGGCCACGCCTAAATCATACTCCGGGATGAGGACAATCATGTTGTTGAAGCCGAGCCATTCACCGCCGTGGGAAACGGCCGTTGGCGCATCATCACCCGGCAAGGCGGCGTCGTCAAACGGCCAGACGGCCCAGCCCATCGCATACGGCACATCGGCAGCCGGGGTGTGCAATGTCTGGACGCTGGCCGGGGAGAGGAGTTGGGTAGTCTGGTAACGGCCGTTATCCAGATGAGCCAGCATATAATGGGCCATATCTTCGGCGCTGCCAATCAACCCCGCCGAAGGTTGCACCGCCCGCGTGTAGGGCATCCGATTGTCAAAGCTCATCTGCCGCCCAAAGAAAGGGTAAAACGCGCTGCTCATCCCGGCGGCGCGGGCTTCGCTCAACGAGGTAAACGAGTTGTTCATCGCCAGCGGCGTGAAGACGTTGGCCTGAATGGTGTCGGCATATGACTGACCCGTAACAGTTTCGATAAGCAACCCCAAAATGTCATAGTTGCTGTTAGTGTATTCAAACGCCGCGCCCGGCGGGTTGTTCAACCCCGTATCAGCCAACTGCCGGATGCTGTTGGTCAGCGCATTAGGGCCGTCGGCCTCCAGATTGCGCCGGTAGCCCTGCGTCTCGTCCAAACCGCTGGTCTGGTGCAAAAGCTGGCGCACCGTAATGGGCGTATCGGGCAGCAGCCAGGGCAGGTATTTCTGGATGGGCGCGTTGAGCTCAATTTGCCCGGCTTCTACCAGTTGCATGACGGCCACGGCCGTGACCGATTTGCTCAATGAGGCCAGCAGAAACGGCGTCTGCGGCGTCACGGGGTCGCCCGCTTCGTTGGCAGTGCCATAGCCCGCCAGATGAACAATTTCACCCTCATGCACAATGGCAACGACCGCGCCGGGAATGTTCAGGCTTTCCATCCGCTCGTGGACAAAGGCATCAACGGTGGGGAGACTGCCGTTGCTTTGTGCTGCCAGTGTCGCAGGCATAAGCGGGAAGAAAACAACCAGGCCAAGCAGTAAGATTTTTGTTCGCATCATCAATCCCATCCTGTCAAACGAATAATGGGGTCGGTTATTAACGACATGGCAGCCGCAAAGTTATCTTCCACGCTGTTCAACCCATCCAGAAAAAGGGCCTGACCCGGCTGCCAGGGCTGGAAATAGCGCCGCTGCGTGTCTACTTGCGTCCAAGTGGCGGTGGGGGCGTCGGGAAACTGCCGGGCGCGTTGGGCCAGCCGCTCTTGCCAGACCGTTTCGTCGGAGATGTGCAGGTAGATGGGGCGAAAGTTGACCTGGCGGTGTTGGGCGATCTCGTAGGCGCGTTGGCGGTCGCTCCAGCGGTGCTGCGTCTGGTTCTCGTCTACACCCATGAACACGGAATCCACGATGACGCTGTGTCCCCAGGCCAGTTGGGCGTCTACCAGATGCAGCAAAATGTGAACCATATCTTCCCAAAACCGTTCTGAGTGGCCGGTCATGTGCGTCGGGATGGCGTCCACCACGTCGTCAATGGTCAGGATGGGCAGGCGCAATTCCTGAACCAACAGCCGGGCCAGCGTTGTTTTGCCGCAGCCGGGCAAGCCGGAGAGGATGATCAGGGTTTGCGGTAAAGGAAAAGGGGCGGCCATTTTATATTCCTTTTTCCTCGATGAACTGGGCCACTACCCGGCCAATTTCCGGGCCGTGCGTGGCGACGATTAAATGGGTGCCGCCGGGGATGGTGACGATATGAGAGTGGGGGATATGGCCGTGCATGTCCACAGCGACATTATACGAAACAATTGTATCCCGATCGCCATGAATCAACAGAGTGGGTACGCGGATATTTTCCAATGGCATCCCGGTCAGCCCCAACAACTGCTCCAAATCGTTCAGCATTCCGACTCGCCAATCGATGCCGGGAAAAAAACCAGACCAAAAATTGGCGAAATCACCCTCTTGCCTTTGATTGCCGTTCAAACGGATTAAGGCCCACATGCCCATTTTGAAGGCGACCCACACAGGAAAATCACTAGCCATAAACAGGCGCATCAGCCATAACCAGTGGGCGGCCGGCCGCTTTTCTAGCAAGGCTGGCCCGTGCGCCGAGAGCATAATTAACCCGGCGCAGCGGGTGGGATGGTTCAGAGCCAATTGCAGGGCGGCCAATCCCCCGCCGGAAATAGCCAGGACGTAGACGGAATCTATGCCCAACTGGTCGAGTAACCGGCAGGCCATTTGCGCTTGTTCGGACAGGGTACGGCCGTTTCCCAACCCAGTCCGCCGATACCCAGGCCGCGACAGGGCGATGATTTGTCCGTCAAGGCCGAGCAGTTCGGCCGTGGCCAACCCTTGCTCGTAAGCGCCAAAACCGCCATGCAGGATGAGGATCGGTTTACCCTCACCCTGCATGGCAAACTCAACCCCGTTGAGCCGTTGGCTGCCAGCACGTAAAGTTAGCAGGGCTTGCGCTTTTTCGTGGCGGTAACGGCCGTAGACCACTCCCATCGCCGCCAACCCTATAAAACCAGCACATAAGCGTTTCACCTACGCTACTCCTGTACCACCGGCTCCAAACTTTGCAAATAAGCCCAGATGGCGTGGCGCTCGGCCTCGGTGTAGAGGTTGAAGGAGGGCCAGGGCATCATTTCCGGGTCCATCTGGCGGCCGTCGGGCAGCACCCCCGTCGTGATCGCCCGCTCAAACTCTGCTTCTGTCCAGGTGGTTACGGCCGTCCACAGCGAAGGCGTTTCCGCGATGGCAATCCCGGTAAAATCGGGGCCGTGACAGGCGGTGCAAAACACGGACAGATAAGCGCCATAAGCCAGCGTATCGTCCGGGGAGACGATGGCCGGCGGCGGCTGGCTCATCGCCACATTTTCGGCCGTCACCAGGGGGAACAGATTGGCCGTGTGGAAGACGCGCAGCATGGGGCCGTAGCTGGGTGGGGGGTAATTGGTGTCTACGGGCGGTGCGCTGCGCAGATAGGCGATCAGGTTCTCCATGTCGCCCACGTGGATGCCATGATTAAATTCGTAAGGCATCCCCACCGTCGGCGAGCCGTCTTGTTTGACGCCGTACCAGATGGCTCTGGCAATCTCCTCGTCGCTGTAGCGGCGGCTGATCCCATTTTCGCCTCCGGTGAGGTTGGCGCTGTAGATTTCGCCAAAGGCGGGGTCTTCAGAGAAGAGTTCCCCGGCCAGATTCGCGTCGTGGCAGCTTTCGCAGTAAATGGTGAACAACTTTTCCCCGGCGGCGATGCGTTCGGGGTCCGTGGGGATGTTGAGGTTGAAGTTGGCCGTGACTTCATACGTCCGGTTCAACCGGCTGGCGCTGACGGCCCACATAACACCGTAGGCCAAAATAATGACGCCCAATAAACCCCCGATCACAATACCAATCCATTTCAAAACACGTTTCATCTGAATTTTCCTTGTATGGTACAATCTGTCTGGTTAACGATTGAGTTGTTTAAGCCAATCTTGACAGGAATGAAAAGTCCATGATTTTAGAATACATTCACAAAGCTCTAGAGCTGGCCCAATATGAAATGATTGAGGATGAAGAACCCTTTTATGGTGAGATTGCCGACTTGCCCGGCGTTTGGGCCACAGGCCCAACGCTTGAAGTGTGTCGTCGTAATCTGGCGGCAGCCGTTGAAGATTGGCTGTTATTTAGTATTGCCAAAGGGTTGCCCATTCCTTCGCTGGCAGACACAACGATAGAATTACCGGCTCCAGTCACTTTTTAACGTGCCCAAGCTTTCTCCAATTTCACGCCGCGAATTTATCCACCGCCTGCAAAAATTAGGGTTCGAAGGCCCTTTTTCTGGTGGGCGGCACCAATTTATGTTGCGCCAGTCACAACGACTTATTTTGCCGAACCCACACCGCGGCGATATTAGTGCGGCCCTGCTTTCCCGACTGTTACGGCAGGCTAATGTCTCGCGGGAAGAATGGGAAGCAGTGGAGTGAGCGGTAAAGTCAGGCTACGGCCGTTTTCCCACCCACTTCCTCCATCATCCCTGCCGGTTGGGTCAGGTAGCGCCAGCCGATGGGGGCAAATGCGGCAAAGTAGAGAATGCAGGCCAGCGGGTACATGATGTTGATCTGCCAGGCGGCAATGGATTCATCACCACCCTGCCCCATCATAAAAACGATGGGAGCGAGGATGAGCAGAACGGCCGTCCAGCGCGGCACCCCTCCTTTCACCAAAAAGCCGATCCCCAAAAAAATCGTAGTGAACAAACCCAAAGCCATCCAGAGAACCAACACCATTTGCCCTGGCGGTTGCAGGCTAAAAACGGCTACGTCCACGCCAAGCTGATCCAGACCGGCCTGGGTGATGCGCACAGAAGACGGTACCATGCCCAACCCGATGCCCAGTCCGGTGACGGTGCAAACCAGCCCCAACCGGGGCGCACGCTGGCCCAGCACACGGGCCAGATGTAAATAAATCGGCACAAAAATCAAGAAGGCGAGCGCCATCAGAACCCCTTCCACCCAACTACTCACGCCATGAGACGACATGCCGACGCCCAGCCGAAAAGCGAGCGCGGCGCTGACGAGCAGAAGCGGGCCAACGATAAAGGCAAGACCTAACAATTTGTGATGCATTTGATCAAAACGGGACATGATTTTCTCCTTGAATTGGTCGTACCACAGGCATCCTTGTCTGTGATGACGCTAATAGCAGGCAGGGATGCCTGCGTTACTTTTCCGCCACCAGCAGACTGCTGCCGGGGGCCTGACGCATCGGGTAAGATTGAATGTTTTTAAAGCCAGTATTGGTAAGCAGGTTGGTCAGTTCGGCGCGGGTGAAGATACGGCCGTCGGCAAACAGGTAATACATCAACCCCACCAACTGCACGATGGCGTTGGTCGCCGTACCAAACTGCTTGCCCGCTACCTGGTCAAAAATCGCCACCTTGCCGCCTGGCTTTAGCGCGGCGTGCGCTTTTTGCAGCAGCTTGTGGTTGGTATCCAGGTCGTAATGGTGCAGCAGGTTAAAGAGCAGGATGGCGTCCCATTCTGTGCCCCAGGCCGCTTGCCACAAATCGGCGGTGTACAGGTCTACGCGGTTGCTCAGTTGGGCTGCTTCCAGATTTTGCTGCGCCGTTTCCAGGGCGGCTTCACTGTCCATGATGGTGGCCGTCAGCCGGGGGTGTGCCTGGCAAAAGTGAATGGTGAACTGGCCATGCCCGCCGCCCACATCCAGCAGACGGCTGGCCGTTTCCGGCAGCGCCACCTTTTTCACAATGGTTGCCCCCACCAGATTGGCGTTGCCCTGCATCATCGTCTGGTGGGCGTGGCTGAGGCCGGGCTTGCTGGCGGTGAAGTCGTAGAAGTTAAACGGCCGTTCCCCACTCTGTATGACTTCCGGGGCATGGGGCCACAGTTCCCGGAAAAAGGTGTCAAATACAAGCAGGGCGGCCTTCATGTTCAGCATTTCACTTTGCACAAACCATTTGTCGGTCATGGTGCTGTTGTGGTAACGGCCGTCCCGTTCCACCAGGTAGCCAATCGTCGCCAGCGCCGCCAGCAGCTTTTCCAGCCCGCGCTCCTGGCAGTGCAGGCTTTGCGCCAGTTCGGTGGGGGTAGACGGCCGTTTGTGCAAAGTGGTGAAGAGGTTGAGTTGTACGGCCGTGTTCACCGCCTGAAATGCCAGCGCCCCGGCCAGATCCAGCATCGGCCCTGGGGCAGCATTCAGAGTGAAAAAGGCGGTTCGTTCTAAAAAATTTGGTTGAATGGGCATCATAACCTCCAGTTAATTGCCGGCTTTCACGATAACCGGCAGGTACAGGTTGAACATTTCCTGGGGTCGCAGGTAGACAAGACGCACCGACTCCACCACAGAAGTGTCGTTGTAGCCACGGGCACGAATGTATAGATTTTGTTCTTGGGGTAAAGACAGTCCATTGAGCCGCCAGCCATCACTGGTGCGCGTCCCAATGCCCAGTGGCGAGTAAATCACGCCGTTAGTAGACCATTCAAAGATGACGCGCCCCACTTCGGGGGCGGCGCCGCTGCGCTGCCAGGCAATTCCTGTACCCCCGCCCGTTACTTCCAGCTTTTGCAGTGCGGCTGTGGCGCTGGACAGGCGGCCGATGCGCTGCCGTATTTGCCCACCCAATTCGGTAAACACTCCCCCGACCACGACCTTGCCGTCTGTCTGCACCACGAGAGCATCAACCCTCTCGTTCACTCCCGGATTAAAGGTTGTATCTAGGCTGCCGTCGGTATGAAGACGGCCGATGCGCAGCCGCGGCTGCCCACCCAATTCGGTGAAGCTGCCACCCACCACGATCTTACCGTCTACCTGTACTGCCAGGGTGTTGACCACCCCATCCGCCCCTGGATCAAAGGTCGTATCCAGGTTGCCATCGGTATGAAGCCGGCCAATGTTCCATCGTAACTGTCCACCTAATCCGCCAAAGTTGCCACCCACCAGGATCTTGCCATCGGCTTGCATAGCCAGGTCTAAAACCGTACCGGTCGCTGCCATAGTAAAGGTGGTGTCCAGGCTGCCGTCCGGGTTAAGCCGGCCAATGCGCGGCCGCGGCTGCCCGCCTAATTCGCTAAAGGCGCCACCTACCAGGATCTTGCCGTCCGGTTGCACTATTAAAGCTAAGACAGTGCTATCCGCCCCCGGATTAAAGGTCGTATCCAGGCTGCCATCGGGGTTAAGCCGGGCAATATGCTGCCGCGCTTGCCCGCCTAGCATGGCGAATTCGCCCCCCACCAGTATCTTGCCATCGGCCTGCACCGCCAGAGACCAGACCCTATCATCCGCGCCCGGATTAAAAGTTGCATCCAGGCTGCCATTGGGATTAAGTCGGGCGATGTACGGCCGTGCCTGCCCGCTCAAGGTGGTGAACTCGCCGCCCAATAGGATCTTGCCGTCTGCCTGTGTTGCCAAAGCAAAGACCGGAAAGTTCGCTTCGGGATTAAAGGTGGTGTCCAGGCTGCCATCCGGGTTAAGCCGGGCGATGCGCTGCCGTGCCTGCCCGCCCAATGTGGTGAAGTTGCCGCCCACCACGATCTTACCGTCTACCTGTGCTGCCAGGGCACGGACCGTGCCGTTTGCCTCTGGATTGAAGGTGGCGTCCAGGCTGCCGTTGGCATGAAACCGGGCAATACGTGACCGCGCCTGTCCGCCTATAGAGAAGAACCACCCCCCTGCCACTATCTTGTCGTCTGCCTGTATTGCCAGGGTCTGGATCGTAGCGTTCACCTGCGGAGCAATAAAGGTCATGTCCAGATTACCGTTAACATGAAGGCGACCGATATACGGCCTCGGCTGCCCACCCAGTGTAGAGAAGTCGCCACCCACTACAATTTTACCATCCGCTTGCACTGCCAGTGCCTGGATTGCATCGTTCGCTCCCGGATTAAAGGTGGTATCCAGGCTGCCGTCAGCGTTCAGTCGAGCGATACGCTGCCGTGCCTGTCCACCTAACTCGCTGAAGTCACCGCCTACTACAATCTTGTCGTCTACCTGCACCGCCAGGGAAAGGACATAATTGTTTGCGCCTGGATTAAAAGCGGTGTCCAGGCTGCCGTCGGTATTCAGCCGACCGATACGCTGCCGCGCCTGTCCACCCAGTTCAGTGAAAAATCCCCCCACCAGGATTTGGCCGTCCCTCTGCACCGTCAGGGTGGAGACCTCATGATTGGCCCCTGGATTGAAGGTAGTATCCAGACTGCCATTGGCATGGAGCCGGCCGATTCGCTGTCGCGGCTGCCCTCCTAACGCGCTAAAGTCGCCTCCTGCCACAATCTTGCCGTCTGCCTGTATAGCCAGGGCGCGAACGGAACCACCACTTGCCCCCGGATTGAAGGTTGCATCTAAGCTGCCGTCGGCGTTCAGCCGGGCAAGCCCCTGGCGTGTCTGCCCGCCCAAGACGGAGAAAGCCCCGCCCACCAGAATCTTGCCATCCGCCTGCACCGCCAGGGTCCAGACTACGCTGTCCGCCCCCGGATTAAAGGCTGCATCCAGGCTGCCGTCGGGATTAAGCCGGGCAATGAACTGGCGCGGTTGCCCACCCAGTTCGACAAAGGCGCCGCCAACTACAATTTTGCCGTCCGCCTGCTCGGCCAGGGCAAATACTGTAAAACTGGCTCCCGGATTGAAGCCGTCATTAGCGGATTGGGCTTGCACCGTGCTGGCTGGCAGCATGAGCGTAAAAACTAACGCCAGCAACAACCCGGCCAGACGCATGAGCCGCACCATAGTGACTTGTGCTTGATTGAAACGTAGGTCTATCAGCATGATTTCCTTCTTTAACAGGTCGTTTATTTAGCTGGCCTTCTGGGCGGTTTAGTATTCAAAAGCGTTTCATTCCTGAATAAGCGTCCTATCTTTTTACTGCTACCTGGCGGCTGATTCGATTTCCTCAACATGCGCTTTGGCGTCGGCCAGGCTGCGGCCGGTAACGGCGCGCACATGTTTCACGGCTTCGATTTTGTGGCCAGATTGCAGGTGGGCCAGCACTTGCTCTTGGTCAACGGCCGTCAACATAATCGGTTCTGCTGCTGGTGTGGCGGCGGACGGCCGTAGCCAGCCCACCAGCGCCACCACCAGCCACAAAATCATCAAAGCCACAAACCAGCCGCCTATTGCCAACCATCTAAAAAGGCCCTCCGCCTGCCGGGTAACACCTGCCAACGCCACCACCTCACCCGCCACGCAATCCACCGTTAGCTCGACGCCCGTCGTTTCCACGCCGGTTTGGGGATCGAGGAAGGGCACAGTGCGGGTGCTGAAACGGTAGTGACTGCCATCTGGGCAAACGTAAGCCTCGGTGAGACGCAGGCGCTCATAGTCGCCAGGCCCGGTGAGCAGGTAGGCCGTGGTAATACCCAAGATCACGGCGGCGATGGCGATAAAAAACAGGGCAACTTTTTTCATAGAACGTCCTTCAGGCAATATGTGTCGTCGCGTACTAAACAGCCCTACATATCAAGCTTTTGCATTTCTAATTCGGCTCGCGAGGTTGGTGGCTGCCCTAAACGACATTCTCGTATCCGGGTGGCTGCGTCAGCAATCATGTCTGACTCCACCCCTTCGCGCATCGTAGCTTCTTGATACCAGCTAATGGCCTGGTCTAAACGCTGCTGCTTTTGTTCTGGGGTTGCGTCAGCCGCAAAAGCTAACTGGTGATGGCAGGATCCGATACTGAATATGACACCCGCCAAAAATAGGGGCTTGCTGTCCAATTTCGGTTCGGCATAAAGAGAAAGATACGCATCAAGAGCGGCCTGATATTGCTCGGCACTATAATATGCACGTGCCAGGTCAAGTTGGACGCCGAGTTTCGCCATTTCGGCATCGGAAACGGCTTCCCCACGTGAAACGGCATCCAGGGCTTCCCAGGTGCGCCGACCGACCACGCCATCTACATCCAGTTTCATAGCTTCCTGGAAGTTTTGCACTTTTGCCTTTGTGTCTGAGCCAAAAATACCGTCTACCTGGATATTTTCACCAGTTCCGCGCAGTTTGTTTTGCAGCAGTTCCACATATGGCCCGGTTGAACCCTGGTAGAGGGTGGGCCGCCCGGTTGTGCCGGTGATGGTGGTTTCTGGCAGTACGGCCGTGTTCCCTGTATGTTGACCATGTTCGGAATTATTGCCATAGGCCTCGCCAATGGTAGGCACGCTTTCCATGTCGCTTTGTTGGCCATGTTCAGAATCGAGACCGCCGGCATTACCAACGGTAGGAACGCCCACCGTTGCCGCAGGTGGTGTCATGTCAGGGTCATTGCACAAGAAGTCATCAGGGTCTTGTAACGGTATCAAGCGTTGAATCGGTGTGTGTGTTGTTTCTCTGGCATCCAGATAACGTTGCACCACTTTGTTCCCCATCGTGCGCTGCATATGCAAGATGGTGGCCGGGCTGGCCTGCCCCGGAAGGGGAAGGGTGGCTTGAGGCTGCGGCGTAGAATGGGCCGTTGGTTCCGGCTTACGATTCGTTGGCGTCTGGCGTTCGCTATCGGTACTTGTTTTAGGGCGTTTGTTCATCTTACTTATTCCCTAGCCCTGGTTCCCATTTTTGTCGCCTGGTGCAACTGTTCGAGTCACGGGCCTATAGGTTCTTCGGTCATCATTTTCTCTGGCTGTTCGCCCAGCTTTGCCACCAACAGCATTCATTTTTATTAGCCACGCCGCACGCTGCGCCCTTCTGGTAGCTCTATCTGTTCAATTGCTTTCTTGATATGTTGTTTGACGCCACGCCGCAGGCTGGGACTCAAGCTATCGGCCAGGTCATCAAGAGTAACCAGTACGCTTAGGTCTTGCATGACAACCTGGTCAAGCTGATCATCAATTACCCATTGTGAAATGAGCGATTCCTCTTCAATTCCCC
>JAHBVI010000039.1 GCA_019637635.1 Anaerolineae bacterium | reverse complement strand
GAGCCAGACGGCCGTTTCCACTGCTTCAATCTGGCAGAAAAAGGGGCGCACCCCTTGAAATTCATGGCTGCGCCAATGCTGCAACAGGCGGGCCGTCTCCGGCGTGACGCGCCACGCTTCGGAGTTGGGCAATTGCCGCCACTGGTCTACCTGCTGCCGGATGCCCTGGATGAATTCGGTGGGGTTGTATTGCAGGCCGCCCTCTTCGGTAAAGCCTTCGCCGAAGGTGAACCCCAATTGTCGCCCTTCGCTTTTGCGCCGTTTTTTGGGTTTGGGCACGGGGGTGACAAAATCGGCCGTGCGCCGGTGTTCCAGGATACGGTTGGTGGGCTGGCCGTCGCCGTCCAGTTCCCAATGGCGGGTGGGGTATTGGTAAGGTGAGTTGAGGATGGGTTGGTCAAAGAATTGTTCAGTCATGTGGTTCAGGCAGTTGTTAAACGGTAATAGAAATCCTAATTGGGTGCGTGAGTGGGGATTATAGCGTCTGGCGGAGGATTGAGGTAACGGGGAAATGTAACAATGCTTTGATTTATTGGGCAACTCGTTCATGTCCCGATACAATATGTCAAGTTCAACTGTAGTAAAAAATGTTGCAATAGTCAGCCCAAAAGAAAGTTAAGCCGGTAACATACTTTTGAGGTGAAGTGACAGCCATGACGCCAGAACAACAAAAACAAAAAACAAGCACGTCTCAAATGGTTCATATTCCTGCCGGACGATTTTTGTTGGGCAGCCTGCGCAACGCGCCCCATGCCCACCAGAATGAATTGCCCCAGCACGAGATAACGCTGCCCCATTATTGTATCGGCCGTTACCCGGTGACAAACGGAGAATATGTGTCCTATGTCCGGGCAAAAGGGGTTACACCACCCTCTCATTGGGGCGGGCCAACGCCACCAGCGGAAATCATAGACCACCCGGTAACGCACGTGTCGCTGCTGGAAGCGCAGGCTTATACCGAATGGTTGAGCGCGGCAACCAGGCACACCTACCGCCTGCCCACCGAACAGGAGTGGGAAAAAGCGGCGCGGGGCGCTTGGCCGGATAATCGGGTGTATGTGTGGGGAAATGAGTGGCAAGAGAATGCCTGCAATACAAAAGACGCAGGAGTGGGAGGGACAACGGCCGTGACCCACTACGCCACCACCAACACCAGCCCCTACGGTGTTATTGACATGCTAGGCAACGTCTGGGAGTGGACAGGCAGTGATTACAAACCATACTCCCCCAACCAATTGGTAACGAGAACAGTGGGCAAATATGTGGTACGCGGTGGCTGCTGGGAGTATGAGCAAAAATACGCCCATGTCTCCTGCCGGGGACGCTACAACCCGGGGGAGCGTAAGGCGTACCTCGGCTTCCGCCTCGCTGCTAACCCTTTATATGAAGTTGACGCTATCAAACTTCAAGAAATACTAAATAGACGATTTGACCTGAAAGAGCTACGTCAACTTGCCTTTTCTTTAGAATTAAATCATGAAGAGATCCCGCAAAGTACTCTCAGTGAACTATCTATTGGATTAACAGATATGGTCATAAGACATGAGAAAACACCAGAATTGGCAAAAATCGGCCCACAAAAACGACCGGATATCCATTGGGATGAAGCCATCAAACCTCAACCACCAGGCTTAACTTGATAAGGAAAGGGAACAATAAGCCAGTCCACTTATCCGTTTATCCGTTCACCATCCGCTGCTCAGTCATCAACCAGGAGGAAATAAGAGAATGACCACCACAGCCGACATCCCCCAAAGCACACAAACCAGTACCCAATCCCGCATCAAATCGGAGTTGGAACACAAATACCAGTATCAAAAAGAGCACGCAATTGCTGATCGGTATCGAATAAACGAACCATTGGGAGCGGGCGGTTTTGCCGAGGTATACCAATGCCAGGATTTACAGATTGATCGGACGGTGGCCGTGAAAGTGTTCACCCAACCCAGAGGTGAACTCACAGAAGCACGGGTAGCCGGTCGCCTCAAGCATGGTAACATCGTCAGCGTTCATGATGCGGGCATTTTGAACGACCAGACCCCGTATATTGTTTTTGAATACGTTGCCGGAGAAACTCTTGAAACACATCTTAATAGTGCCACCTACCGCCGCGTAACGTTAAATGAACAAACTTTGACCATGATTCGGCAAATTGCCTCGGCGTTGGATTATGCACACGGCCGTAACGTCATTCACCGCGACGTCAAACCCAGCAACATCATTTTGGGACAGGATGGCCAGGCATATCTGACCGACTTCGGCCTGGGAGAAATTAAACAGGCAGCGGAACATCAGGGAAGATCTGCCAGAAGTTCCACCCTGCTAGAATCCCGTATGGGCGGCACAGTTCCCTACATGGCCCCGGAACAAATTAAAGGCGATATAGCCGGTAACAAAGCGACCGATTTATACTCCTTTGGCGTAGTCGTTTATGAAATGCTTACCGGCCAACTGCCCTATCACAAAGGTCGTGAAACACAAATCATATTGCAAATTGCCTCGGAAGATGTATCGCCCTTGCCGCCTCACATCGCCAACCCGGAACTACCGGAAGGCGTGGAGGGGGTACTGCTGCGCATGATCAGCAAAAAGCCGGAGGGTCGCTATCCCTCAGCCCAGGCTTTTGTCAACGAATTAGAAGCTGCTTCCAAAGAATACGCCGCTGCCAACACCTTATATGACAAAGCGCTGGCCTTCGTAGCGGATGGGGCGTGGCGAGAAGCTGTCCGTGCATTTGAAGAGATAGAACGGCGCGCACCAGGACACAAAGACGTGCGTCTCCAGCTAGAACAGGCGCGGCAAAAAGTGAAACTGCTGGATTTACGCGATGAGGCCGAAAAACATGTCGTAGCCGAAAACTTCCAGGCGGCGTTGGATACCCTGGTACTGATTGAAAAAATAGACCCAAACACCGATACTGCCGGGTTGCGGGATCGGGCTATTGCCGGATTGGAACGAGAAGAACAACGTTCGCTAGCTGAACAATATAAACAGGCGCGGCAGCAGTTAGCTGATGGTGAATATGCGGCCGTTCTCAACACCCTGGCCGTCATCTTCCAGAAAAACCCCAACTATCTTGACCCGGAAAATATCCGCGAACAGGCGCAAAAAGAGGTGGATTATCAAAACCATCTGCGGCAGCTTTATAACCAGGGTGTGGAATATAGCCGCCAGGAAAAATGGGGTGAGGCGCTGCAAACCTTTCAGGAATTGGAGCAGGAAAAGCCAGGGTATGAAGATGTGCAGCAGCGGCTATTTATGGCCCGGCATGTTTTTGAACTGTCCACTCTACTAGAACAAGCCAGAAAGGCTTTGGATGAGCGCAACTTCAAATTGTGTCTTGATACAGTAGCCGAAATTACCAGGAAAAACCCCGACTTCAAACCGGCTGATGTCGCTCATACCCGGCAGGAGGCGTTGGACAAGCTGTACCGGCAGGGGCAGCGGATGATTGAACAGGAGAATTTTGCGGAGGCGCTAACGGCCGTGACCCTCCTCCGCGAACGCCAACCTGACTATCCAGGGGTAGATGATCTGGTTGCTGCGGCTCAGATTGGCCTGGAACAGCAACAACTGAAAACGGAACTTGACCAATTGTACGCACACGCAGGGCAGCAATTAACCGAGAATAAGTTTGTTGATGTGCTGCAAACCTGGGCACTCATTCAGGAGCAAAAAGGCAATATCGAATATGCCGATTCTCAATTTATAGCACAACGAGCCAGGGATGGGATTTACGGCAACTCCCTGGCTGCCCTGGCAGATGGGCATCCACAAAAAGCACTGAAACTGTGGCGTGAATTACGTTCTTATGATGATAACTACAACGATCACCAACAAGTCGAAGAACGAGCCGAGCAAAAGTTGCATAGCCGTGCCCGAAATCGCCGTCTGGCATTTCAGGCCACGGGGGGCATTATTTTGCTGATTTTGCTCCTGTGGGGCGGCCGTGCCTGTTACCAAAACGCCGTAGCGCCGGTGATTGCGCCCACAGAAACCCCTACTCCCACAGCCACAGCTACACCCACATTCACCAACACCCCCACTTTTACGGCTACCCCAACCGCCTCGCCAACCGCCACCAACACGCCCACAAATACACCAACAAGTACCACTACACCCACATTTACCCCCACCCATACACCCACCAACACACCAACCATCACACCGAAACCAACCGTGGCAGCTACGGCTAATCAAGCAGCTTCCATCCTCGATGACACGGAAGCAACCGCCACCGAACTGGCGCAGGTACGGGCCGGGGAAACGGTGACGGTATTGGGCATTACGGCCAACGGCAACTGGCTGCGGGTGCGTAATGTGGCTGGCGTCGAAGGGTGGGTGGCCGAAAACCGGTTTAACTGGGCCGGCAGTGGTGTACCCGTTCTCAATCCGGGCGAGATTTCTCCCACGCCAGAGTCACAAACCACCGCGTTAGATGCGGCCACTATTTTCTGTGGGCCAGATGTGACGTACCAGGCGGTGAAGGATATCCCGGCCGGTACGGTAGTGCAGGTAGTAGGGCGTTGGAATAATCGTAGTTGGTTATACGTTCGAGATACGAGCAACGCCGAGGGTTTTGTTGCCGCCCGCTTTTTTGATTTTCCCTCGGACAAAATCCTTTCCCTGCCGATCATGCCGCCTAAAGCAGATTGTGCCAGCACCATCACCGGGACGCCGCCGACGCCGGTCATTGCCTCGGCTACGCCTGCGGCGGCCCTGCGATTGGATATCTGGCCTATAGGCGACGGCCGTTGCGATGGCGCTACCTGGATTCGTGATGTCTACATGCAAGGGCAAGGCGGCAACGGCACATACACCTACTTCTGGAACAACGTACTCATGGGCGGCCCCACCAGTGGCAGCGTCACCTTTGAAGTACGGGGCACAGGCAGCACGTTCAACGGCACCGGTCGGGTCACATCCGGCGGGCAGTCCGTAGAAACTATTCTATTTGTTCCCGGTATTACCTGCCCCTGACGTGCCCCAACTGTCTGGAAAATAATCAAAGATTGCGCAAATTAAAAGAATCTGCGTCATCTGCGTCATCTTTGATTTTTATCCTTCGGCGAATAAATTCGCGGCTACACAAGGCGAAGACCGACTGCGCGGTCTGGGAATAGTCGGCGCAGGCCGACTTTTCTGGTTCAACCGCCAGGTTTAATTGTTCCATGTCACCCTGCCCCCTTGTCAGTATAATCAGGGCATGACGGATCGCCTTACCTACCTCGGCCATGCCACCGTGTTGATTGAACTGGATGGCGTGCGCCTGCTGACCGACCCGCTGCTGCGCCATCGCATCGCCCATTTGCGCCGCCGACGGCCGTACCCCCCCTTCGACCACCTCACTCCCCTGGACGCCGTCCTGCTCTCCCACCACCACCGCGACCACCTGGACATCCCTTCGCTCAAGAAGTTAGGGCGGGATGTGCGCATCATAGGGCCGGCCGGTACGGCCGAGATGCTCAAAGGATACGGTTTCAGCCATATCGAAGAGATCAGTGTTGGGCAGACAACGGCCGTTGGCCCCCTGACCATTGCCGCCGTTTTTGCCGACCACTTCAGCCAGCGCACTCCCCTGGGCGCCAGGACGGAATGTGTGGGTTTTATGGTCTACGGCCGTGCCACCAGCATCTACTTCGCCGGCGACACCGACCTCTACCCGGAAATGGCCGCACTGCACCCGGACATCGCCCTGCTGCCTGTCTGGGGCTGGGGGCCAACGCTGGGCGACGGCCATATGGACCCGGAAACAGCCGCCAAAGCCTGCGCCCTCATCCAGCCCAAACTGGCGATCCCCATCCATTGGGGCGCCTTCCACCCCATCGGCTTCGGCTGGCTCAACCCCGTTTTCCTCACCCTCCCCCCCATCACCTTCGCCGACCGCACCGCCGAACTGGCCCCCGATGTGCTGGTACAGGTGTTGCCACCAGGCAACAGCCTTGAGTTGGGTGAGCAGGTGATAGGGTGATGGGGCGCCACCCTTTCATAATTCATCCTTCCTAATTCATAATTCTCCCCATGAACCTCCTCACCCTCGAAAACCTCTCCCACTACTACAGCGAACGGCTGCTGCTGGACAGGGTAAACCTGCTCATCAATGAGGGCGACCGCATCGGGTTGATTGGGCGGAATGGCAGCGGCAAGACCACTTTATTGCGCCTGATTGCCGGGTTGGAAATGCCGCGCGACGGCCGTGTCAGCCGCACCGGTAACATCCGCGTTCACTATCTGCCGCAGGAGCCACACCTGGATGATACCCTCACCGTCCTGGACGCCGTTTTCCAGAGCGACGCGCCGCAAATGCGCCTGCTGCGCGACTTTAACCGCGCCAGCGACCGGCTGCACCACGACCCGCACAATCCGGCGTTGCAGGCCGCCTTTGCCGAACTGAGCCATCAGATGGATCACACGGGCGGCTGGGCGGCCGAAGCCGACGCCAAAACCATCCTCACCCGGTTAGGCATCACCCAATTTGACGCGCCGGTAGGGACGTTGAGCGGCGGACAGTACAAGCGGGTGGCCCTGGCCCACGCCCTGCTCGACCCCGCCGACCTGCTCGTCCTGGACGAACCGACCAACCACATTGACGCCGACACCATCGCCTGGCTGGAAGATTATTTGCGCAAGCGACCCGGCGCGCTGCTGATGGTGACGCATGACCGCTATTTTTTGGAGCGGGTGGTGAACAAGATTGTGGAACTAGATCGGCGGCAGTTGGTACTGTATCCGGGCAATTACGGCCGTTACCTGGAACAACGCACCCGCCGCGACGAACAACTCAGCACCGCCGAAGCCAAACGGCAAGGCATTCTGCGCCGCGAACTGGAATGGCTGCGGCGTGGCGCGCAGGCCCGCAGCACCAAACAAAAAGCGCGCAAACAGCGCATCGAGGAGCTACGCGAAATCCAATACGACCGGGGGGACGAGCGGGTGGCGCTGGCCTTGGCCTCGCGCCGCCTGGGGAAGCGGGTGTTGGAAGCCACCGGCCTGAGCAAACGTTATGGCGACCTGACCCTCTTCCAAAACCTGGATTTTCACCTTGACCCCGGCGACCGCATCGGCGTCATTGGCCCTAACGGGGCAGGCAAAAGCACCTTTCTGGACGTGCTGGCAGGCAAAACGGCCGCCGACAGCGGCACGATAAACTGGGGGCAAACGGTGCAGTTGGGCTACTACGACCAACACGCCAGCGGCCTGCCGGAAAACAAGCGCGTCATCGAATACATCGTCAGCATCGCCCCCAACATTCGCACCGCCGACGGCGAAAAGGTGGAAGCGGCGCAAATGTTGGAATGGTTCCTGTTTACCCGCCCGGAACAGCAATCTTACATTAGCAGTCTCAGCGGGGGTGAACGCCGCCGCCTCTACCTGCTGGCGACGCTCATCCACCAGCCCAACGTCCTCTTCCTGGACGAACCAACGAATGACCTGGACGTGCAAACGTTGACGGTGCTGGAACAATTTCTGGACAACTTTGAAGGCTGCCTGGTGGTGGTCAGCCACGACCGCTTCTTTTTAGACCGCAACGTGGATTTTCTGGCGAGTTTTGAGGCTGGCGTCCTGGGTACGCGCTACCCCACCCCGTTTGAAAGTTACCAACAATTACGGGCAGCGGAAACCACCCCCCCAAAACCTGCCCCCCCACCCAAATCAGCGCCGCCCCCACCCAAACCGGCCGAACGGCCGCGCAAATTGACCTGGCAGGAAAAACGGGAACTGGAAACGCTGGACACGGCCGTACCCACCCTGGAAACCCGCATGGCCGAACTGGAAACAGCCATCAACCAGGCCGGCGGCGACTATGCCCGGCTGCAAACGCTGGTTGCGGAATTGGAAAGCGTCAAAGTGGAATGGGACACGGCCGTGACCCGCTGGCTGGAACTGTCCGAAATCGGCAGTGAATAACTTCCGTTTATTCTCCACCTCTTGTCAGCTATAATTCCCCTTATGAACGATTCAAAGCCGCCTCGTTCTCCGCTCTGGAGTGTCAGCAGCAAACGCACTGTCGTGATTATTGTGCTGGTATTGGCGCTGCTGCTCTTTTACCGGGTAAACATCGTGCTGCTGCCGCTGAGCCTGGCCACCATCCTGGCCTACCTCATCACCCCCCTGGTCAACCTGATAACCCGTACCCTCCGCCTGCCGCGCCTGCTGGTGATCGCCACCATTTATCTGGCGCTGGCGGTTTTCATTATTTCCATACCCGTCATTGCCATCCCCCCGCTGGTTAACCAGATTAACGTTCTTGTCAGTAACGTGCCCCGCTATCTGGCCGGCGTCGGTAATTTCTTTGATGACCCCATCGTGTTGGTCGAAGGATATGAAATTCCGATTGATGAATTACCATTTGACCAGATCATCCGCTCCTTAAGCGAAAATCTGGTCGGAATTGTGCAAACATTAGGCGGCCAGACGCTCGCCATTTTCAGCAGCGTGGCTACCGTCACCATCTCCACCGTAGGCTGGCTGATTTTGATCATGATCATCTCCTTTTACATGGTGAAAGATCATGAGCGCCTGTTTGAAACAGTGCTGAATCTGACGCCGGCCGATTACCGGTCAGATGTGCGCCAGCTTGGTGAACAAATCAGCCTGACGTGGAACGCTTTTTTGCGCGGTCAGTTGGTATTGTGTTTTGTGGTCGGTATCATCGTGTACATAGCCGCGTCCATTCTTGGGCTGCCCAACGCGGGCACATTAGCCATCTTTGCTGGATTCATGGAACTTATCCCCACCTTTGGCCCGGTGCTGGCGGCCATCCCGGCCATTTTCCTGGCCGTTTTTCAAACAGAGAGCAGTTGGTTGGGCAGTTTCATGTCTCCATTCTGGTTTGCCGTCCTGGTAGCCGGTATCTATGCGCTGATTTACCAGTTTGAAAATTATGTACTCGTACCGCGCATTATTGGGTATCATTTGAAGCTGCACCCACTGGTGGTGCTGGTGGGGGTGATTGGCGGCGCGGCCATTGCCGGGGTGTTGGGCATTTTGTTGGCTGCGCCGGTATTAGCCAGCGCCCGCATTATCTTGCGGTATATCTATAGCAAACTGCTCGACCAGCCGCCGTTTGCTCAGGGGCATGAGGTGTTAAATCCGGTAGACACGGCCGTGCTGCCCAAACTCCCCCTCCCCCTGGAAAAACGGCTGGAACGGGCCGAAAACGAAAAAAGTTCAGTTGAAATGGAGAAAAAATGAGCAAAAAAGAAAATGACGACATGGGAATGGACATCCTCTCCGAAACAGAAAACTTCGCCGTCTGGCGCAGCCCGGATGAGGACGGCTTTTTGTATCACATCGAACTGGGCAGCATCACCCTGCACCTGGCCGCCGATGAATATGAAGAACTCATTTTGCTGCTCGGCGGCACGTCAGAATAAAAAACCCCAGCGGAGGGGAGGCTTTAGCCGACATCGGGTCGGCTAAAGCCTCCCCTCCTAATGCCAATCAATTATGGATGCTCGCTCAGATGGGGAACCAGAACCCCCCAAAGTTGCCTACGCGCCGATGATCCGGGATATGGCCGCCGGAGAACGGCCGCGCGAACGGTTGGTGCAGGTAGGGCCAACGGCCGTGTCCACCGCCGAACTGCTGGCCATCCTCCTGCGCACCGGCGTACCCGGCGAAAACGTGGTGCGTCTGGCCGAACGGCTGCTGATCCAGTTCAAAGATTTAGCCGGCCTGGCGCGCGCCTCCATCCCCGAACTGATGACCGTGCATGGAATTGGCGAAGCCAAAGCCGTGGAAATTAAGGCGGCGCTGGAAATTGGCCGCCGCTTGCTGGCCACAGCCCCCCAGGAAAAACCGCGCGTCTCCTCCCCCGCCGACGCCGCCAACCTGCTCATGTCTGAAATGATGTTCCTGGAAAAAGAGCATCTCAAACTGGTGCTGCTAGACACCCGCAACAACGTCTTGGGCACACCCACCATTTACGTGGGCAGCCTGAACACCTCCGTTATCCGGGTGGCCGAACTGTTCCGCGCCGCCATCCGTGAAAATGCCGCCGCCTTCATCGTCGCCCACAACCACCCCTCCGGCGACCCGTCGCCTTCGCCGGAAGACATTCGCGTCACGCGCCAGCTCGCCCAGGCGGGTAAACTGCTGGACATCGAAGTGCTGGATCACGTCATCATCGGCCACCAGCGATATGTTTCGTTGAAAGAAAGAGGACTTGGATTTGATCCGTAATCGGTAAACGGTTATCGGTCACCTATAACCGATTACCGTTTACCGATTACCTCCCAAAAGAATGGCCCAAACACGACTTTTACTCAACGGCGCCGTGGGCAAGCCGTTTTATCCTTATCGAGACAACAATCAGTTGATCACGGCCGTAGGCTGGGCGCCCTGGTGGGTGGAACCGGCGGCAGGCGAGCCCGGCTGGAAAAATCGCCAGCCCGTTTACAGCCCCATCACCCTGGACGAGGCGCTGACACAGCAAGTGGCTACCCCCTTTGGTACCCATGTCGGCGGTCTGTGGCAACAGGTGCCCTCCGCGCCGGGCAACAGCTATGAATTTTCGGTGGAAGGGCAGGCGTGGTCGAGCGAAGACACCGCCCCCGCCAGCCGCCTGGAAGCCAGCGACGTGAATTTGCAAATTGGCCTGGACCCCACCGGTGGCCTGGACCCCCACAGCCCCCTGGTGGTGTGGAGCAGCAAAGCCAACCCTCTCAGCCATTGGGAAACGCTGCACCTGACGGCCGTTGCCGAAGCCAACATCATCACCGTTTTCCTGAAATCGGCCCCCTCCCTGCCCAAGCGTCAGCAAACCGTTTTCTGGCGGCAGGCGGAACTGCGCCCCATCGGGCGGCACAAACGCAGCGTCAACATTGTGGGCATGGGCGACACGCACATTGCCGTGGAACCAGAACGGCCGAAACCGGGGGAAACGGTCACGGCCGTGATCTCCTCCACCCGCGACCACCCCACCGTTGACCTGCTGGTGACGCGCCCGGACAACAAGCTGACCACCGTCATCGCGCGCGGCAAAACGCTGGACGGCGACCGCCACCTTTGGCGCTACGAGTTTAAAAGTGACCACGATGGCCTATACGAACTGCGGTTTGTCAGCGACAAGGGGGCGCGGCTGCTCTCCTTGCGACTGCTGCAAGTGGCCCTGGATGTGCAGTTGGTGCCCAGCGATAGCTCGCGCTACAACTACCGCCGGGTCTACGTGCTGCTGCCACCCACCGCCGATATGAAATGGCTGCTGGCGGCGGCAAAAGGGGGGTATGACGGCCGTTTCACCATTGGTTTTTCCGCCGACGATGCCGGGATTGGCGACCTGGAAACCCGGCACGTCTTGGCCGTCAACCCCCACCATTGGCCGGAAGTGCTGACCGCTTCCTGGTTCCAGCAGCATTATCCGGGGGCAAGGTTCACGGCCGTTGTCGCCAACAAACCGGAAGATTTGGAAGCCTGGCTGAAGAACTGGACAGGGCTTGATTGATTAGAGATTAGAGATTGGAGACTGGCGATTGGAGAATCAGGCATCCCAATCCCTAATCTCCAATCTCCAATCTCCTTTACTCTATGCAACTCGACATCCGCTTAATTGAAGAACCGGCCGACTACTGGGCCGTGGAAGATATTTCTAAAGCCGCCTGGGGGCTGGATGATTACCATGAGGTCATCCCGGCGCATTTGATGATCACCTTCCAGCAAAACGGCGGCCTGTTGTTGGGGGCGTGGCTGGATGGCAAACTGGTGGGTTTCTCGGTGGGATTCATTGGCTTGACCGGCGACGGCCGTGTCAAATTCTGCTCCGAACAACTGGGCGTCTTGCCCGAATACCAGAGCTACAACATTGGCTACCGCATGAAGTTGGCGCAGCGTGAACACCTGCTGGCGCGGGGCATCAACCACACCACCTGGACGTATGACCCCCTGGAAACCAAAAACGGCAACCTGAACCTGCACAAATTGGGCGCGGTCTGCAACACCTACTACGTCAACCTGTACGGCACGGCCGCGGGCATCAACGCCGGGCTGCCCACCGACCGCTTTCAGGTAGATTGGTGGTTGGACAGCCAGAACGTGAACGGCCGTTTGCAAGGCACAATGGTAAACACCCTGGATAACTTGCGCGACAGCGGCGTCCCCGTCATCAACCCGGCGCAGGGCATCCCCCACCCGCGCCCCGGCGGGGCGATCATCCCCCCCCGCCATGATCGCCTGCTGATGCAAGTCCCCGCCAGCATCCGCGCCCTGAAACAGGAAGACCCGGAACTGGCCCTCGCCTGGCGTTTGCACACCCGCGACCTGTTCGTCTCCCTGTTCACTCAGGGCTACAAAACAACTGATTTACTGTACACACCGGAGGCTTGTTACTACTTGTTAGAAAATTAGAGGAGACCTGACAGGTTTGCAAAACCTGTCAGGTTTAAAAAACGAGCATGACTGAATTCCCTGTTTTTGACGGACATAACGATACACTGTTGGATTTGTATGAGAAGGCAGCCGACGGCCGTACATTCTGGGATCACAACCCTACCGGCCACATAGATTATCCCCGCGCTGTCGAGGGCGGGTTGGGCGGCGGCTTTTTTGCCATCTTCATCCCCAATGAGAAAAAACCGGGCGACAAGAAAAAGAAGTTCGACCCGACCAAACTGCCGCCACCGCTCAAACACAAATATGCCCTGCGTGAAGCCACCGCCATGGCCGCCATCCTCTTCCACCTGGAACAGGAATCCGAAGGCAAGCTGCAAATCATCCGCACCGCCAAACAGTTAGCCGCCTGCCTGAAAAACGGCGTCATGGCCGCCATTCTGCACTTTGAAGGCGCCGAGGCGATAGACACCCACTTTGACTCGCTGCATATTTTTTACGCCGCCGGGCTGCGTTCGTTGGGGCCGGTGTGGAGCCGCCCCACGAAGTACGGCACGGGCGTACCCTTTGCCTTCCCCAATTCGCCGGACATTGGCCCCGGCCTGACCGATCTGGGCAAGGCGCTGGTGCGCGAATGTAACAACCTGGGGGTGATGATTGACCTCTCCCACCTGAACGAAAAGGGGTTTTGGGATGTGGCCGCGCTGACCAGTGCGCCGCTGGTGGCCACCCATTCCAACGCCCACGCCCTCTGCCCCTCGCCGCGCAACCTGACGGACAGGCAGTTGGATGCGATTAAGGAGAGCGGCGGCATGGTGGGGGTCAATTTTCACACGTCGTTTTTGTGTTGTGACGGCCGTAAAGACCCCGCCAACACCTCCTACACCGAAATCGTACACCACATGGTTTACCTGGTGGAGCGGATGGGCATTGACCATGTCGGCTTTGGCAGCGACTTCGACGGCGCCGCCATCCCCGCCGACCTGGGCGACGTGACCGGCCTGCCCAAAATCCTCACCGCCCTGCGCGACCACGGCTTCAACGACGCCGAACTGAAGAAGCTCACCCATCAAAACTGGGTGCGTGTGTTGAAAACAACCTGGAAATAACCAGAGACTGGAGATTAGAGATTGGAGATTGCCCAATCTCTAATCTCCAATCTCCAATCTCCAATCTCCAATCTCCCCTATGAACCTGACAACCCTCGCCACCTGTAACCTCAACCAATGGGCGCTGGATTTTGAAGGCAACTTAGAGCGTATTGCCCAATCCATCCAACTTGCCAAAGCGGCCGGGGCCAAGTATCGCCTGGGGCCGGAACTGGAAATCTCCGGCTACGGCTGCGAAGACGCCTTCCTGGAAGGAGACACCATCCGCCATTCCTGGGAAGTGCTGGCCGAAATCCTGTCCGGCGACCTGACCGACGGCATTTTGTGTGACATCGGCATGCCGGTGATGCACCAGGGGGTGCGGTACAACGGCCGTGTCCTGGCCCTCAACCGCCGTATCCTCCTCATCCGCCCCAAACTGATCCTGGCCGACGACGGCAACTACCGCGAACCACGCTGGTTTGCCGCCTGGCAGCACCTACGCGCCGTGGAAGACCACGCCCTGCCGCGCCTGATCCGGGGCATCACCGGGCAAGAAAGCGTGCCCTTTGGCGACGCAGCCATCGCCACCCGTGACACCGTGTTAGCCTCCGAAACGTGCGAAGAACTGTTTGCTGTGGCCAGCCCGCACACCTATCTGGGGCTGGATGGCGTGGAAATTTTGGCAAACGGCTCCGGCTCACACCACGAACTGCGCAAGCTGCACCGCCGCATTGACCTGATCAAAAACGCCACCGCCAAAGGGGGCGGCATCTACCTCTACGCCAACCAACAGGGGTGCGATGGCGGGCGGCTCTACTTTGATGGCTGCGCCCTGATTGCCGTCAATGGGCAGGTGGTGGCTCAGGGATCGCAGTTTTCACCGCTGGATGTGGAAGTGGTGACGGCCGTCATTGACCTGGAAGATGTGCGCTCCTACCGGGGCAGCATTGGCAGCCGCCAGGTGCAGGCCAGCGCCACGCCGCCCGTGCCCCGCATCGTCGTAGATTTTGACCTGACCACCCAGGCGCCAGAGCAGACCCCCACCCGCCCGATTGAACTGCGCTACCACACACCGGAGGAAGAGATCGCCTATGGCCCGGCCTGCTGGCTGTGGGATTATTTGCGGCGGTCAGGCATGGCCGGCTTTTTCATCCCGCTTTCCGGCGGGGCGGACAGTGCGGCCGTAGCCACCCAGGTGGGGATTATGTGCCAGATGGTGGTGGCCGAGGCGCAAGCAGGCAACAAACAGGTGCTGGCCGACGTGCGACGGCTGGTGAGTGATGAGGCATACATGCCAGAAAGTGCGGACGAACTGGCTGGTCGCCTCCTTTTCACGGCGTACATGGGTACCAAAAACAGCTCCAAAGCGACGCGCCAACGAGCGAAGGCGCTGGCCGAGCAGATAGGGGCCACACACCTGGACATGAATTTTGACACGGCCGTGACTGCCCTCACCACCCTCTTCACCAAATTCACCGGGCGCACCCCCCAATTCAAAGCGCATGGCGGGTCAGATGCGGAGAACCTGGCGCTGCAAAACATTCAGGCGCGGCTGCGCATGGTGTTGGCCTATATGTTGGCGCAGTTGTTGCCCTGGGTGTACGGCCGTCGGGGTTCGCTATTGGTATTAGGCACTGGCAATGTAGACGAAGCCCTACGCGGCTACCTGACCAAGTATGATTGCAGCAGCGCGGACATCAACCCTATTGGCGGCATCAGCAAAGTGGATTTGCGCCGCTTCCTGCGCTGGGCAGCGGCCAACAAGGGGTATTCCGTCCTGCTAGAAGTGGTCAATGCCGCGCCGACGGCCGAACTGGAACCGATCACCGGGAGTTATGCCCAACTGGACGAGGTGGACATGGGTATGACCTACGAAGAGCTAAGTCGCTTTGGCCGCCTGCGCAAAATTGATCGCTGCGGCCCGCTGAGCATGTTTGAAAAGCTGGCGGCCGAATGGAGCCATTTACCGCCGCGCGAAGTGGCCGAGAAAGTAAAACGCTTCTTCACTTACTACGCTATCAATCGGCACAAAGCCACCGTGCTGACGCCCGCCTACCACGCCGAATCCTACTCGCCCGACGACAACCGCTTTGACCTGCGCCAGTTCCTCTACAATGTCCGCTGGACCTGGCAGTTCCGCCGCATTGACCAGTTGGTGGCGGAGATGGAGCAACATCAAAAAGAAATTGAACGCAGATAAACGCGGATTTTAGGGATTTTCAGTGTGAGTCTATTGATTCCCCTATAACTATTTGGTAGTGTAGGAAAATGCGGCAGATTAATTTTTATAGAACGGCATCGGGCCGTTGTCCGGTTGAGGAATTCCTCAATTCGCTGACTGGTCAGCAGGCACAAAAAGTTACCTGGGTGTTACGGCTTATTGAAGAACTGGATAAAGTTCCTGGTCAATATTTCAAGCAATTGGTGAACAGTGATGACATTTGGGAAGTCGTGTGCAATACGGCGGTAATATTTTCCGATTGCTGGGCTTTTTTGATGGCAAAGAATTACTGGTATTAACAGGCGGATTTTCCAAAAAGACGCAAAAGACGCCACAGCAGGAAATCGTCACAGACCAACAACGAAAACGCGATTACTTTAAGCGGAGACAAAATAATGAGTGATCTACAAGAATATATCAGCAGGCGTAAAGTTGCAGATGGGACGTTTGCCGACGGTTTTGAGGAAGGGTACGCTGACTTCAAATTGGGTATTTTGCTGCGCCAGGCGCGGGAAGCAGCGGGGTTAACCCAAGAGGAAATTGCCTTTCGGCTGGGGACGCCAAAATCTACTGTTTCCAAAATTGAAAACCACGCTGAAGACGTTCGTTTGTCCTTACTCCGGCAATATGCCGAAGCCCTCAACAAAAATCTGGATGTCAGCCTCGTTGGATAATGACAACGGTCGCAGATTTCCAGCCCCGCCTTTTTGCGCATTTCAATCCACCAACCCCTGTTTTCAGGACGGCATCTACTAGCATGAAGTTTGGCCCCATTCCCACAGAGCAGGCAATTGGCAAAATTCTCGGCCACAACATGGCCGGGGCCGACGGCCGTCGCCTCTTCCGTAAAGGCCACCCTCTTACCGTCACCGACGTTAGCACCCTGCTGGCCATGGGTCGGTCGGTGGTGTACGTGGCCGAACCGGAACCGGGGGACGTGGGTGAAAATGAGGCGGCGCGGCGGGTGGCGACGGCCGTTACCGGCGTGGGACTCTCATTCACCAGACCGGCGACGGGGCGGGTGAACCTGAAAGCGGCCGTGTTGGGCATTTTGCGCGTGGATGCGGCCCGGCTGGCGCGGTTCAATTCACAGGAGGGCATTACCCTGGCGACGCTGCTGGCGAACACGGCCGTACACCCCCGTAAAATTGTGGCCACCGTCAAAATCATCCCTTATGCCGTGCCGGAAACGGCGGTCACGGCCGTGGAAGCCATCGCCGCCGAAGCCGGGCCGCTAATCAACATCACCCCCCTGCCCGCGCACCGCGCCACCCTCATCCTCTCCGGTTCCCCGGCGGCGCAAACGCGCATTGTGGAGAGTTTTATCCCGCCCATTCGCCACCGGCTGGAAGCGTTGGGCAGCACCCTGGCAGAAGTGGATTTCATCCCGCTGGAAGATGAATCCGGCGAAAGGGAACTGGCGCAAAAGCTGGTGGAACGGGTGGCGGACGGCGCGGGGCTGGTCATTTTGGCCGGGGAGACGGCGATTATGGATCGCTACGACATCGCCCCACGCGCCGTGGAGCGGGCGGGCGGCGGCGTCACCTGTTTTGGCGCGCCGGTAGACCCTGGCAACCTGCTCATGTTGGGCTATCTGGGTAAAATCCCGGTATTGGGCGCGCCCGGCTGTGTGCGCAGCCCCAAGCCGAACATTGTAGACCTGGTGCTGCCCCGCCTGCTGGCCGGCGACCGGCTGACGCAACTGGACATTGTCAGCCTGGGGCATGGGGGGCTGTTGGAAGATGTGGCGGAACGGCCGTTGCCGCGCCATCGAGTAAACAGTAAGCAGTGAGCAGTGAGCAGTGACGGCCGTGCCATTCAGGGCACGGCCGTTTTGTTTTAGGGCAATTGACCTTGCCACGCAAATAGCTTGATTTCCGGCGCGTCGGCCGCCAGCCTGATCATTTTTTCGTAGTGGAAGCCGATTTTTTCCAGCAGGCGGATAGAGGGCTGGTTGTGGGGGCTGACGATGGCCACAATGCGCGGCAGCCCGAGAACCTGATGGGCATGGTGCAGCACGGCCGTAGCCGCCTCTCGCGCATACCCCTGCCCACAAAATTCCGGCAAAAAGGCATACCCCATGTCCACATCCTCCAGCGCCTCCCGTTTCAACAGGCCACACATGCCCATCGCCTCCCCCGTGGCCTGTGATTCCACCAGATACAGGCCAAACCCATGCCGGGCATAACTGGCAACCGGGCCGTTCAGGACATAGGCTGCCGCATCCTCTAGTGTGCGTACCCCCCGGTCGCCGATATTCTCAATGAAGGTCGGTTCATTGAGCAAACGCAAGATAAAGGGGGCGTCGGTGGGCATCAACTTCGTCAGCCAGAGCCGGTCTGTTTCCAGCACCATCTCACCAATACGCGCATCCAGCCGCAGAAATACCTCGATCACTTCCTGCCCTTGCCTCAGGGAATACCCCTGGCGCAGGCCATAACGCCGGAAGCCGCACTTTTCCATCACCCGAATGGAAGCCAGGTTATGTTGGTCGGCACGGCCGAAGATCGGCCGTGCCGTTATTTCCTGCAAAAACAGTCGCAATGCCTGGGTAGCAATCCCCCGTCCCCAAAAGTCACGGCGCAACCAGTAGCCCACCTCCTGCTCGCCAAACTGGTTAAAATACAACAGATAGCCGGCCACCTGCCCCTGATAAAGGATACTCTTCTTAATAACGTCAAGATTGGATAGCGACCCATGCCAGGACGACCAATAGGTCTCTTGCTCGCCCGTTTCCGGCGGAGTATGGCCCCCCTGCTGCTCCCCCGCCGGTTCGGGCCGCAGATCAACAAAGCGTTCCAGATCACTTTCCACCACATCACGCAGCCACACGGCCGTGTCATCACCAGGGCCATTCGCCTCGCCCGCGTTTATTTGCGTTCTATTCATGGGTCAGAATGATAGTCTCACTGTGGTTTTCAACCAAATATAGCCCCCCTAAATGTGTTGTGAATGGAGGAGAGGCTTTAGCCGATGCGTTGTTCGCCTAAAGGCTCTCCTCCGACTGTCCAAAAAAAACGGCCGTCCTCCCGGACGGCCGTTTCACTCTTCCCTCTCTTCTCCTGCCACCGATTACTATTCACCGATAACCGTTCACGGATTACGGCTCACGGCTCACGGATTACGGATTACGCCACTACCCCCTCCGCCGCCTGCCACCCCGCCTGCAACACCCGCAAATTCGCCTCCACCAGGTGTTGTTTACTGGCGGGCAAATGGGCGGCTAAGGTTTGCTGCACGACCGTCAGCGGCAGCAACGGCCGTCGCGCCAGCAATGCCCCCACCGCAGCCACATTCATCATTTTCGTCGTGCCATACTCCTCGGCCAACGCATTGGCCGGTACATAGACAATTTCAATATCCGCGCGGGTGGACACGGCCGTGATAATGCTGCTGTTCACCACCAACAACCCACCCGGTTTCACCAGCGGTTCATACTTATCATACGACGGCTGGTTCAGCACCACAGCCACATCTGGCCGGGCCACAACCGGCGCGCCAATCGGCTCTTCGCTCACAATCACCGTGCAGTTAGCCGTACCACCGCGCATCTCCGGGCCATAAGACGGAATCCAGGTGACATGCCGCCCTTCCTCCATGCCCGCATACGCCAACAGTTGCCCGGCAAACAACACCCCCTGCCCGCCAAATCCGGCAAAAACAATTGATGTCTCCATAGTTCGCTCCATTCAATGAGGCTCACCTTGAAGGTGCGTCTCATTTATCACGCATACGCCAATTCCGCCGTTTTTTCCAACTCTTGCGCCAGCACCCGGCCCAGCCGTTTAATGCCTTCTTCAATCTGGTCAGGCTGCGCATTGGAAAAGTTCAGCCGGAAATGATTGTGCCCCGTGCCATCCGGGTAGAAAGCCGCGCCCGGCACAAATGCCACTTTTTTCTCAATCGCTTTGGGCAAGATCGCCGCCGCATCCAGCCATTCCGGCAGCGTCACCCAGAGGAACAGGCCGCCTTCCGGCCACGTCCAGATGATGCCCGGCGGAAACTGGCGCAGCATCGTCCCAATCATCACATCGCGCCGCTCTTTGTACACCTGGCGAATACGGCGCACATGCCGGGGTAGAAAATCCCCCTTGATTGTTTCATGCGCCACCATTTGCACAAAGCTGCTGGTGTGTAAATCCATGCCTTGTTTGGCTTGCACACACCGCTTGATGACCGATTTGGGCGCTACCATCCAGCCCAGCCGCAAACCGGGCGCCAGCGTCTTGGAAAAGGTGCTGAGGTAAATGACATTGCCCCTAAAGAAACCGGCTTCATCTCCATTGTGGCCGTTACCCGCCGCTCTGGCGTCGTCGTTCAGTTTTTCCGCATCCAGCACTACCAGCGGCGGCAAATGGTTACCCTCAAAGCGCAGTTCACCATAAGGGTCATCCTCGATAATGGGCACACCGTACCGGTCGGCCAGGGCCACCAACGCCTGCCGCCGATCATAGGAGAGGGTGACGCCGCCGGGATTTTGGAAGTTGGGCAGGATATACATGAATTTTGGCCCGCCACACAGCGCCTCCTCCAGCAAGTCAACCTGGATGCCGTTGTCGTCTATGGGCACGGCCGTGAACTCTGCCTGATACGCCCGCCACGCCTGCAACGCCCCCAAATAGGTGGGGTTTTCCGTCAAAATCAGGTCGCCGGAATTGATCAGCAGCTTCCCGATCAGATCAAGCGCCTGCTGCGAGCCGCTGGTGATCAACACATTTTCCGGCGTCGCCTGAATTCCATAGTGGCTCATCTTTTCCACAATAAACTCACGCAGCGGCAGATAGCCTTCGGTGGTACTGTATTGCAGCGCCTTACTGCCGTGCTGCTTCAACACCCGCTGCGCCGCCGCTTCAAACTCCGCTACCGGAAACAACTCCGGCGCCGGCAGCCCACCCGCAAACGAGATCAGGTCGGGCTGTTCTGTCATTTTCAATAATTCTCGAATCATCGAGCTGCCCATGCGCTGCGTCCGCTGCGCATAACGTTGTGTCCAGGGAGTGGTCATATCTATCTCCTGAAAGTTCATACTAAACGGCTTATCGTTTACCAGGAACTTTCAATTCCTCCGCTACCTTAAAATCACCCAGCGGGTAAGCCGGTACCATGTTCTCTTCCACCCAGTGCAGCGACTCCACCGGGGTCATGCCCCAGTTAGTGGGGCAGGTGGAGAGTAGTTCCACCATGCTAAAACCCAGCCCCATGATTTGCGCTTCAAAGGCGGTGCGAATCGCTTTTTTGGCCTGGATCACGTGCCGGGCGTCATGCAAACTGCGGCGCACCGCATAGACCGTGCCCGGCAGCGAACCGAGCAGTTCCGCCATGTGCAACGGGGCGCCGGTCATGGCCACATTCCGGCCAAAGGGGGAAGAGGTGGTCACCTGGCCGGGCAGAGAGGTGGGAGCCATCTGCCCACCGGTCATGCCGTAAATGGCATTGTTGATGAAGATGACGGTGATTTTTTCGCCGCGCGCGGCGGTGTGCATAATCTCGCCCATGCCAATGGAGGCCAGGTCGCCATCACCCTGGTAGGTGAAGACGATGTTATTGGGGTTGACACGCTTGACACCGGTGGCCATGGCCGGGGCACGGCCGTGCGCCGCCTCACAGGCATCTACTTCAAAATAGTTGTACGAAAAGACCGAGCAGCCTACTGAGGAGACCAAAATCGTCTTTTCGCGGATTTCCAATTCATCAATCACTTCGGCCACCAGCCGGTGGGCGGTGCCATGTGTGCAGCCGGGGCAGTAATGGGTATACACATCACACAACGACTCCGGCCGTTCATATACCAGTTTTTCTTGTGGGAATGTTTCTATCAGTTCAGTGGTCATTATTTCTCCGTTATCCGTACTTCGTAATCCGTAATCCGATTACGGATTACGGGTTACGGCCTACGGTTTACGATTCACGCATTCCGCAGCCAATCGCCGCTATCGGCCAACACGCGCCCATACAACGCCCGCGCCGCTGTCTCTACCTCTTCCGGCAGAGGAATCTGGCCGCCCATGCGCCCCAGGAATTCCACCGGCAGGCCGCGCCCCACAACGCGCTGCACGTCATGGAGCATCTGCCCGGCGTTCATCTCCACCACCAGCAGGGCGGCGGTTTTTTCGGCCAGGGCGCGCAGTTCTTCTTCGGGGAAGGGCCAGAGGGTGATGGGGCGGAACAGGCCCACGGGCATTCCCTGGCGGCGGAGGTGCTGCACGGCCGTTTTTGCCACTCGCGCAGCCGTACCAAAGGCCACCAACACCAGTTCCGCATCCTCCGTCAGATGCGCCTCATAGCGCACTTCGTTTTGCTGGATGGCCGCCAGTTTATCCTGCAAGCGCAGGTTCAGTTCTTCCAGCCCGTCCGCGCCCATATAAAGCGAATTCACCAGGTTCGGTTTGCGGCCAACAGCGCCCGTCAGTGCCCACGACGGCCGTGACGATAATTCCCGCATCGGCGGCAGTTCCGCCGGTTCCATCATCTGCCCAATAGCACCATCGGCGATTACAAAGGCAATGGTACGATACTGATCGGCCAGGTCAAAGGCCAGCATGGTCAGGTCAATCGCCTCCTGCACCGTGGCCGGGGCCAGCACAATGGGATGGAAATCGCCATGCCCGGCCGTTTTGGTTACCTGGTTATAGTCACCCTGGCTGGGCTGGATATTGCCCAACCCTGGCCCGCCGCGCATCACGTCAATAATCACCACCGGCACTTCCGAACCGGCGATATAACTAAACCCTTCTTGCATCAGGCTGATGCCGGGACTACTTGAAGAAGTCATCACCCGCACCCCGGCAGCGGCGGCGCCATATACCATGTTGATGGCCGCCACTTCACTTTCCGCCTGCAAAAAAGCGCGATCCAACTCCACCATCCGCTTCGACATATGCTCTAAAAGTTCCGTTTGTGGGGTGATGGGATATCCAAAATAGGCCTGGCAGCCGGCGCGCACGGCCGCTTCCGCCAGGGCCACATTTCCTTTGAGTAACTTCTTAGACATGGACGGCTACCTCCTCCCGCACAGCGCGGGCCGGTTTTTGGGGAATATCGCGGAATACGGTAATACAACCATCCGGGCAAACAACGGCGCACAACGCGCAGCCGGTACAGTCGTGATGCGGGTCTACCAAAATGGCCGGGCGGTACCCTTTACTATTTAGTTGGGTGGCTAACTCAATCACATCTTGGGGACAGGCTTCCCGGCAAATTTCACATCCTTTACATCGTTCCAGGTCAATAACGATTCTACCTGTGGCCATTCACGTTCTCCTATGAATAAGACCCGCAGTGGGTGGGAAACCACTGCGGCTGACAAATGCAAAACCAGGCATCAAACCACGTTGATACCTGGTTGTTAACGGTTCAACTCCCCCTTATCCGTAATCCGTAAACCATCGTCCGTAAACCGATTACGGTTCACGGTTGACGGATTACGAACTCTTTCTACGGGTAGTATGGCAAATGGGGTATATAGCCAACAGTGACATACGGCCGTGTTCCCCCTGCCAAATGTCACCACCCCAACATAGACCTGACAGGTTTGGGAAAACCTGTCAGGTCTTGTTTGACAGACGGCCGTAACGCATTATCATTCTCCGGCAAACCCTCGTTTGTAGTAGCGGCTTTAGCCGCTTTACCCGCTCAAGAACATTAACTTTTTATTTCGGTAAGACAGCGGTTGAAACCGCAGCTACACGGAGCAAAGCCGACCTTCGTCGGCTGGTTGCCAGACCGCGCAGACGGTCTTCGCCTTGCGTAGCCGCGAATTTATTCGCCAGGCATGGATCGCCGGATTATTTTGTTAACTTTCAAGCGGATACAACAAACTATCACCACAACAAAGGAAAACGAAATGGAGATACTTCTAACATTACATTCATGGACGCGCTGGTTAATCGTAGTCATCGGCGTCATCGCCTTCGTCAAATTTCTGATCGGCTGGCTGCGCAAAAGCAGCTTCCAACCAATGGATCGGGGGCTGATGAGCGGTTTTGTAGGGCTGCTGGATTTGCAGTTTCTACTGGGCCTGATCCTCTTTATTTGGGGCTGGCTGGATGTGGGGCTGGTACGCTTCCAGGCTGAACATGCCTTCACCATGATCCTGGCGGTAGCCCTGGCGCACATGTCTCGCCGCTGGCGCGACGCCGACGATACCACCAAATTCCGCAGCTATGCCCTCATCATCCTGGGCGTGTTCATTCTGGTTTTTGCCGGTATTGCCGTACTACCGCAAGGATGGTAAGGATGGTTTGGTTAAAAACCGTGATGGGTTAACTACTGTCACGCATCACGGTTTACCCGTCTAACCCGGCTAATAGTCCTATAGACAGTACCGGGGCGCTATGCTAATTTACGCAAGCAACTTAGACAGAATTGGCGACAATAATTGTCCCCGTTATTAAAAACACACCAATTTTGAACCCATACAAGTGAGGAGATTTTCATGAAGCAAATGTACCGATTGTTTACTATTTTGGCTGTCCTGGCAGCGTTAGGGTTACTGGCGGCCTGCGGTGGCGGTGAAGAAGAAGTTGCTCCCACCGCAACCTCGGCGCCCACGAACACGGCCGTACCCACCAATACGCCCGTGCCGCCGACCAATACCCCGGCCCCCACAGACACCCCGGCCCCCACAAATACGCCAGAACCAACGGCCACACCGGACATAGCGGCCAGCTTCCAGGAACTCACCAATGAAGACCTGGGCGTTACCATCAGCCATCCGGCCGGCTGGCTCATCGCCGCGCAAGACGATGGCAGCCTGCGGCTGGCCAGCAGCGAAAGTCTGTTGAACAGCACCGAACTCACTCTCGAAGATGGCATCATTGTGCAGATGATGAATTTGCCGCTGGATTTGCTGGCCTTCCTGGTCACCGAAGGCGACCCGTCTGACCCGGTGGCCGTCCTCAATGCCTTCTCCACGTTGTTCACGGCCATGAGCGGCTCAGAGGAAGACATCACCTTTACGCCCCGCGATGAAGCGGCCGCTGTCACCATTGCTGGTTTTGATGGGGCTACGGCCGTGTACGACGTTGTAGCCGACGGGGAAGAAGGGCTGATGAAAATTGCCACCCTGGCCGACCCCGATAATAACCGGGTTCTGCTCATCTTCGCCGGTACCCAGGCAGCGTCAGAAGACCAATATCTGCCCATCTTTGATGAAATGCTAAACACCATTTCCCTCAGCGCACCGGCGGCAATTGATATTGGCGGCGCCGCCACGCCCGGCGCCTCGGCCGGTTTCTTGCTGCCCGGCGATGTTGTCAAGGCAACATTGGCAGACGAAGCCGGTGACGCCTGGAGCTACATTGCCCTGGAGGGCGAAGTGGTAGACATCATTGTGGAACCGTCCGGCAGTCTGGATGTGGTGGTAGATGTGCTGGACATAGATGGCAAATCTGTGATCGGCGGTGAACTGGATGATCAGTTCGGCACAGAAACCATTTCCGCATTTTCCTTCCCCGCTCCCGGCAGCTACACCATTGTGGTGCGCGGCTTTGCCGGCGCTACCGGTGACTACACCATTTCCGTTGTTGAGACGGGCACAGGCAGCACCAGCGGCGGCGTCAGCGCCGGTGATATAGCCATTGGTGACACAGTAGAAGGGACACTGGAAGGCAGTGAAACCGCTTCATGGACATTTGCCGCATTGGAAGACGACCTGGTCAACATCACCGTCAGACCGCTGGACAGCGATCTGGATGTGGTCATTGATGTGGTAGACGATAAAGGCAATTCTCTAACAGGGGAGCCGACCGATGCCTCCTTTGGTACGGAATTCATTCCGGTGGTACTGATTCCGGCCGATGGCATGTACAGCGTTACCGTATCCAGCTATGATGGTACCGGCGGCGACTATGAAGTAACCATCACCTATACCAACAACGGCCAGACTAACACCGCATTCTTCGCCACCGATGAACTGGAAGAAGAAGATGAGGAACATGCCTTCCCCTTCAATGCTCTGGAAGGTGACTTTGTGACCATTATTGCCGACCCGGTAGAATCAGGGTTTGATCTGGTCATCTCGCTTTACAATGATGACACCGACGAGTTGATTGAGGAAATTGATGCCTCCACCGGCCTGGAATGGATGGAGTTTGAAGTGCCAGAAGACGGCAACTATTACTTTGCCATCACCGGCTATGAAGGCAGCATCGGCAACTATGAGGTCGCCCTGATCGGTTCCGAATTTGTCATTTTTGAACTGGCAATTGGTGATGAGGTATTTGGCGATTTTGGCGAAGAAAATCTGCTGCAATACTATCTGGGTGGTGAGCCGGGTGACGTGGCCGTTATCACGGCGACGCCCGGCGAAACAACCGATGTGGTCATCCGCATTTTAGACCTGGACGGCAACGTGCTGGCGGAAGTGGATGACGCTTTCAGCGGCGAAGCCGAGGTGCTGGAATTCACCTTTAGCGATGAAGGGCTGGTAATTATTGAGTTGACCGATTTCTTCGGCTCGATGGGATCGTATGATATGACCATTGAACGGCCGTAACCCGTTATCCGTAATCGGTTATCGGTAAAAAAAGACGCCGGGCTAAAACCCGGCGTCTTTTTTGTGGGCAGGCCGACCGGCCTGCTTAACATCCGCCTGCTCAGGTGAAGGGGCTGCGGGTGGGGGCAGGCACGGCCGTTTTCACCTGTACACCACCAATAGCTACGGCCGTACCAAAACGTCGCCGGGTCTCGTTGCTGCCACATTTGGGGCAAATCTGTTCCTCCCCCACCTGCGACATGCGCAATTGCTTCTCAAATGGCTGCCCGCACGCCTGGCAGGCAAATTCATACATGGGCATACTGATTGACTCCTTTGTCCTGAATTGTCGTCAGTATAGCCACCTTTCTGGCAAGATGAGGGAATCTTTACAAGGTCATTACAATCCGCCGCACAATCGCCACCACCTCATCCACCGGCAAAGCATACCGGGTATTGCCATCCCGCCCCACCACCGTCTGCGCCATAAACAGGCTGTTGTAAATCGCCTCCTCCACCGCTTCAATCACCGCCAGCGAGAAGAAGTCCATCACCGGCTGCTCCCGAAAATACGGCCGTACCCCCTGCAACTGTGTCGGCCGATCCGGAGTGCGGTTGGCCGTGCTAAAGGCAATCACAAAATCACCGCTGCCCCCATGACAGGTGCTGCCTGTGCGCGCCAGCCCAAACGCCGCCCGCTGACACAGCCGCCCCAACTGGCGCGTATCCAGCGGCGCATCCGTGGCCAGCACAATCATGATCGAACCATCCTCCTGCCGTTTTTCCGGCTTGGGCGGCCGTATCTGCTGTCCCACCGGCACGCCACAAATGGTTAGCTCCTCCGGCGAGCCATAATTAGTCTGCACCAATACGCCGATGTTAAAACCACCGGCATGTTGCGGCAGCACCCGGCTGGCAGAGCCGATCCCCCCTTTCCAGCCAAAACAACTGGTGCCTGTGCCTGCCCCCACCACACCTTCGGCTACGGGGCCGGTGGCGGCGTCAGCCAGCGCCGCCCGCACTGCGGCCAGGCCTATGGGCCGGGCCTGCAAATCGCTCAGGTAGCCGTCGCTGGTTTCACCCACCACCGGGTTGACGCTGTGGTAGCCCTGCCGCCCACTCTCGGCAAAACCGAGGCCGATGTGCGGGTTTTGCTCGATGGCGATGGTCATCAGGGCGTCGGCCACGCGGGGCACGTTGAGCGTACCGGTCAGGGCGATGGGCGTTTCCAGCGTACCCAATTCGCGCACCTGCTCAAAACCGTACACTTTGCCAAAGCCGTTGATGGTGTGGGTCACGGCCGTGACCTTTTCCTCAAACACATTCCCTTCGTGAGGCACGATCACCGTCACGCCAGTGCGGAATGGCCCGTTACCCGTCCATGCCCCTTCCCCGGCAATGAGCGTGTAATGCCCCACCGCCACCCCGGCCACATCGGTGATGGCGTTGTGTGGGCCTGGCGGCAGCTTGCTTTCATAAATTCCCAATTCACGTATTCTGGGCATCTCTCTCCTCCAGACATGCGATTTCTTTGAGAAATCGCATGTCTTTAGCAGGCATACGGCCGTAACTTCCCCTCATCCGCTTCCCGCACTAACGCTCGCGCCAGAATCAGGGTCGGGTCAATAAGGGGGGTGTCGCCCATCTGTCTTTCCGTGAGGGCCAGGGGAATTTCGGTGCAGCCCAGGATAATGGCCTGCGCTCCTTGCGCTTGCAAGGCCGCCACGCCCACCAGTAAATCCTGGCGGGCGCGTTCGGTGACACGGCCGCATGATTTTATGCCATGTTCGGGGTGGTAAATGGCGGGGTGAATGAGGGATTCTTGCATGAGGGCGGGGGGGGTCACGGCCGTGAAGCCCAACCCCGCCAACACCTGCGGATACACTTCCGCCCGGTACGTGCCCGTTGTGGAAAGAATGCCCACCTGCCGTACATTTGGGTAATGCTCGTGCAAAAATCGCCCCACTTCGCTAATCATATGCAACAGTTGCACCGGGCAACCGGCCAATTCAGCCCGTAACACATCCCAGATGGGCGGCGCATGGGCGGTATTGCAGGGAATTCCGATGACCTGCGCCCCCATCTGCGCCAGCAGTTGCACCTGAGCCGCCAGCGCAGTGGCCGGGTTTTCGGCCACCTGCCCCAACAGATATTCGGTGCGGTCGGGGATGGTGGACGGCCGTGACACACCCAACACCGTCAGATGATCCTGGTCTCGGCCGGCAATCGTCTGGCTGACAATCTTCTGCTGCAAATCCAGCCCGGCTAATGGACCGACGCCACCGACAATACCAATTACTTTGTTCATGCCCCTGTCGTGTCGTATTGAAAAGTGAGCAGTAAGCAGTGAGCAGTGAACGCTCCGCTTACTGCTTACCGCTCACTGCTCACTTTCTTCTAAATCAATCACGGCTTCAAAATCACCGGCAAACTCAGGTACCACATCGCCGGGACGCCGCCGCCGAAGCCGCCGCCGTAGTCCAGCGCCAGCGAGACGTTGCCGCTGCGGTCTACCGCCTGCACGGCATATTCAAAGGGGCCGCTGATGGTGGCACTGCCGGACGCCAGATTGTTGAGTGCGTCATGGGTCAGGTCAAGCAGATGCCAGGTTTGTCCACCGGTTGGCCGGTATAACACCACCACCCGCTGCACACCGCTGCCCTCGTCCGTCACCGACGCTTCAAAGTGTACGGCCGTGCCATCGCGCCATGCCTGTGTATCCCAAATGCTGGGGGCCACAAAGTCCGTATTGGCAAACGGCGCATGGTACACCTCAAATTCCAGGCTGGTGTATAACCGCTGCGTACCCTGGCTGGATCCATCCGGTTTATATTGACCGGGCACCACCACCAACCGCTGCCACGATTCCCCATCCAGGGTCAGGAAGCGGTTTACCGAACCAACCCCCACCGGGAACCAGTAATCCAATCCGTACCCCGGCTCCGCATCCAGGTAGCGTTCATCGGTAATGACGCGGGAAATGATGGGGTCAAACTCCGGCACATCCACGAAACTGCCGCCCGTCCACAACACGCCGCGCGCCAGATAACCGGGCATATCAATGTTGACGCTGGCGCGGGGCAGGATGGGGCGGCCGCCGGCCACGTGTGTTTCCACCTCACCCTCTACCGTGAAGTAACTGCCCCGACCGGCCACATCATGCCGTTCATAATCAAATGTGAGATGGACAGGTGTACCCAAAACAGCATCCGGCGACTCCGGGGCATGCGCCGGGACCGCCACCACACTGTAGCCGCCAACGGGAACCGAGGATGTAACCGGCATGTTGATGCGCAGCATGGGCAGGCCATACAGGGTCATAATGCCGATAATCTTTTCATCGTAGTTACTAAACGACCCGGCGGCCATGTTGTTAAAGTAGCGGTGTTTGGCCATGCGCATTGCCTGGCCCACCGTTTGTGGCCCTTCACTCCAATCACCCAATGCTTCCACAAAGTTCACCATCAGCAGTTCCGAATAGGCCACCAGGTCAGAATCGCCATAGCCAAAGCCGGTATTACCAAAGAAGGTGGCGTTCTGGTCATTAAACGCCTGCGGCCAATCTCTGGGCTGATTTGACGCCCCGTCGGTCACGTTCAGCCCGGAATGGCAGCCCACCGAGAAGATGAGGGCGCCTTCGTAATTGGTGGCAGCCACAATCTGGGTGGCATACACGTCTTGCGGTGTATTGGGGAAAAAGCGGTAATGCTCAAAGTGGGAGTTGAGCGAAATCAGGCCCGGCGCCACCGGTTGGGTAAAGAGGGCATCGGCAAAGTCAACGGCCGTCCAGCTATTGTTGATCAGGTGCGTCTGGTTCGCCAGGGGGATACCCTGGTTTTGCAATGAAGTGGTGATGGCGTTCGCCTGGTCAATCAGGAAATCATAGCCGGTAATCAGAGCGTCACCCGGTTCGATGACGGAATCGGCCAG
The DNA here is from genome assembly GCA_019637635.1 of Anaerolineae bacterium. GTDB lineage: Bacteria > Chloroflexota > Anaerolineae > Promineifilales > Promineifilaceae > CAADGU01. The sequence continues at coordinate 22,523 of JAHBVI010000039.1, read as the reverse complement.
GAAGCTGTTAACCATGCCCAACATTTCCGCAGGCGTTTCCACCAGGCGGCCCACCGCCAGTTGCGGCAGGTAAAATTCCCGTCCGCGCATCGGCTGCGGCAGCAGCGCCGCGTAATAATCGTCCGTGAGCATATACCGGTAGCTCAGCGCGCCGGAGAGAGCCGGGGTACCGGCAATGTCGGCGTAGTGGCGCTCGTTGGCAATGAGAGCCGCATCGGGAATACGCCGGTGCGGGATCACCAGGTCTTCACCGACGATGACGATGTTTTGCAGATTGGGGTAGGCCGGCGCCAGAGCATACAGCAGCGCCTTGATTTGCCGGGCCACCAGATTGGCCGCATAGTGATTATCCGGGTAAAAGTCCCAGGTAGCATAAACGCCGGAGAATGGTTCGTTGAAACCGTAATAGTCGTTCAAATCCACTACCACGCCATTCACCTGGGGATGGGGCGCCAGGTTGTTTTGCAGGCGGGATAATAGGGCGCCAATGGACGTATCGCCAGCATACACGGTATTCAGGCGGGCGGAATTGAGCAGGATGATGGTATTGATAGTGGGGTTCAGGGCTGGCGTGGTGTAGGTGGTCACCAGCGAATAATAAGTGGCCGGATCCCAGGGGAAGTTTTCCGGCGTTACTTCTATGTGCAGGTGGAAGGTGGTGCCGATGGCCTCAGCCGTATGTGGCACCACCGCCAGATAATACGTGCCCCACAATTCGTGAACATCATAGGCCACCATCTCATCTTCTGTGCCAGGATTGATGGACAGATTAACCAGTGAACCAATCCCGCCCAGTTCGCCAATGTTGCTCATCTGGCCGATATTGCTCATCTGACCAATGTTGCTCATTTGCCCCACTTCATTCAGAAAGCCCATGTCCAGCAGATCACCAATGTTACTCATCTGGCCGATATTACTCATCTGACCAATGTTGCTCATCTGGCCGATATTGCTCATCTGGCCGATGTTACTCATCTGGCCCAGATCACGAATCTGGCCGGTTTCTTCGTCAATGGCGGGGGCAAACAGGTAGAGGTTGTAATCGGCGGAAAGGTTGAAGAGGGTGGCGGTGAAGGTGGAACCGGCCTGGGTAATGGGGATTTTATACCATTGGGCGGAATTTCCGGCGGTGACGACGCCGGTAATGGTCTGGTTAGCAGAAAGTTCTTCGGCCGTGTACCGGTAGGAGTGCGGCGGCAAATCCCGGTCGCGCAAGAACACGTCCGGCACCGTGCCGTTGGTATCGTCGGGGATCAGATCGAAAGCGTCGGAATCGAAGACCAACAGCCCTCCATCGGCCGAAAGGCTGAGGCCGGTAACGCCGGTCTCGCCATGCGATTCGCTGCCCTCAGAGGCAACGGATTCACGGGTGGTGGTTTGGGCGCGCCAATCGGTTAAGAATAAATCGGCGTGCCCATTGGCATCCTCTGGGACAAGATTATCAGCCAGGGAACGGTAAGCCACAAAATTGCCGTCCGCAGAAATTTCAGGTGAATCGGAGTCATTATTGGCCTGAGAGCCATCATCGGCGCGACTGATGAGCCGCGTTTCACCGCTGAGGGTGTTGTGAACAAAAATGTCTCGATACGCTCCCTGATCGCCGGTCGCCAGGTTGTTGAACGTGCTGGCAAAAGCGATGTATTGGCCGCTGGCCGAGATGGTGGGCTGCCAGGCGCCCCCACCCAATACCCCGCCGGGCAATCCCTGGCCGCCGCTAGAATTGACGGAAACGCGCCAGGTACGCCCCGTTTCCTGGTCATGGACAAACACGTCGGCGGCCTGGTTGGTGTCGCCGGGCACCAGGTTGTTGGCATCGGAGACAAAGGCAATGTAACGGCCGTCACCGGAAATGGCCGGTTGGTACGAATGCTGGTTGGCCTGTGTACCCAGGGACGACACGGAAACGCGCCGGGTGACGCCGGTGAGCGTATCACGCACAAAGACGTCAGAGAAGTTGTTGGTATCGCCTATAACCAGATTGGTGGCGTAGGAAGTGAAGGCCACATAACGGCCGCTCAAGGAAATGGCCGGTTCAAAAGAAGCGCCATTAGCAGCATAGTAATTGTCGTAGTCAATGGAAATCAGGAAAAGCGCGCCGGTTTGCCCTCCCCCACCGCGATCTTGCCAAACGTAGTTGCGGTCATACAGATAAACATCCTTGTCCTCGTTGTAATCCCAATAAGGCAAGATGTTATCGGCATAGGAAGTAAAGGCCAGGCGGCTGCCATCGGCGGACAATACCGGTTCAAAGGAATCAGCATTGGGTTCTTCACCCCAGTCGCCGAGGAGCAGCGACATAAGAGCCGCGTCGCGGTCGTAATAATATAACTGTTGGACTGTTCCTGATGTACCGGTAACGATAAGATTGGACGCCCAGGATACAAAGGCGATGGTACGGCCGTCGGCCGAGATCGCAGGCATAGTAGAGGGGCCATCCGCGCCGTCACCGTTCCAGGCGCGGGAGATGAGGCTCGTTTGTGGCGCGGGCGGGAGCAGAAGCGCCGCCACCGGCGTTCCCGGCTCGCTGGCTGCCCGGCTGCTGGCAATCAGCAGAAAAAGGGCCACCATACTGGCAAACACGGAGAAGATAATGGGAAAAGTTCTCGATTTCATGGAATCTATCCTTGTGCAATGTGATGCGTGACCCATGATGGGTCACGCATCACGCAGCCTTTTTTCAAACTCCTGCACGGCCGTCAAATCCCGCGCCGCCTCCAGACGGGCAAAGGTAGCGGCAGCCTGAGCAAGCAATGGCCGTATTTCCTGTAAATTGCCTGACGCCCGCATGACCACCGCCAGCCGATACTGGCTGCGCGCCAGTTCATATTCATCAGCCACTTCTGCCAGAATGGTCACGCTCTGCTGCAAATCTCGCGCCGCCTCAGTTAGGCGCGCCTGTTCATAGGCAACATGGCCGGAAACGCGCAAGCTCATGCCCTCTTCGGCAAGCATATCCAGTTCACGCGCCAACGTCAGCGATGCCGCCACCTGCTCCTGTGCTAACACGAGTTCCCCGGCCACTAACGAAGCCTCCGCCTGATGGCGCATTATTTCCGGCAAAAAATCACGCGATTGCGCCTGCTCAAAAAACGCCTGACCCAATTGCAAATGATGGCGAGCCTGCGCCGCATTCCCCTGGCGCACATAGGCAGCGCCCAGATTCATATGAAATGTACCTACCATCCAACCCGAACCACCAATCTGGGTGGCCAGGTGTAACCCTTCTTCATAAAACAGCAAAGCATTCTGGATATTGCCACGATTCAAAGCAATCCCACCCAGGTTATTGTCGGCTATGGCCCGATTGTATTTGTCGCCAATCTGGTCAAACATATGGTGCGCCTGCAAATAATGGTATTCTGCTTCCGGCCAGCGCCCCAGGTTAAAGCAGGCATTGGCGATCAGGTTGTGAGACGTGGCCTGGCCTTGAATGTGCCCGGCCTGCTGGTAGAGGGCAAACGCTTTGTGAAAGTTTTCAATCGCCTGATTACTATCGCTACGTAAATAGGTAATGCCCAACAAATTATGAGCGCGGGCCAAAACCGTCACTTCGCCCAATTGTTCCCCAATCTGCAATACGTGGTGGCACTGTTCCAGTGCCGCCTCATAATTACCCTGACGAATGTAAATGAGGCCGGCCAGCAGCCGGATTTGGGCGTTTTCGGCAGTATGCAACTGTGAATGAATGGCCAACCCGGCGTTTATCCAGGTAAACGCCTGGGGGTAATCGCCGCGCGCTTCGTACAGCCGGGCATACCAGCGGCAAATTGCCACAAGGGTTGCTTCATCACTTCGCACACGGGCCAGTTGGTGTGCCTGCGCCAGGTGTCCGGCAGCATCATCATACGCGCCGGTGTCAATGAACAGTTGACCCAACACCAGATGGATGGCTAACAAAATGGCTGACGTTTCCTGCGCCGGGAGCATAGCAGCCGCATGGAGGGCTTTACGGTAATGGTCTATGGCTTCCTGGTTGGCGAAGAGGGTTTGCGCCTGCTGCCCGGCCTGCATCTGGTATTTCAGGGCGCGCGGCCAATCCTCGCCTTCGTAGGCGTGGTGGGCAACGAGGGCGGGCAGGCTTTCGCTGCGGCTCCAGCCCTGGCTACGGCCGTCTTCCAGATAACGGGCAATCAACCGGTGATATTCGCGGCGGGCGCTGGCAGCCAGCGAACTGTAACTCACCTCCTGCATCAGCGAGTGGATAAAGGCGTAGACCAGTTCCGGGCTGCGCTGCGCTTCGCGCACAATTTCCACCAGTTGCAGCTCATCCAGGTAAGAAGTCACCGCCATGTGGTTCAGTTCGTTAGCCGTATGCTCCACCACATCGAAGGGGAAGGAGCGCCCCACTACAGCCGCCATCTGCACCGTCCAGCGGCACAGTTCTTCCAACCGATCCAGCCGGGCCAACAGCACCCCTTCCAACGTATCCGGCACGGTGATGCTGGTAATGGTCTCGCTGAACTGCCAACGGCCGTCCGCCGTCTGCGCCAGCAACCCATCATTGATCAACGACCGGATCACCTCTTCCAGATACAGCGGGTTCCCTTCCACCCGGTTCAAAATCATATCGGCCACACCGGGCGGCCACTGACTGACCGGGATCAGGTTCAGCAGCATTTGCTGTGTATCGGCCGTGTTCAACCCATACAGGCCAATTTCCCGATAATGGTGCGGGTACTCTTGCCGCGCTTTGCGGCGCAGTTGCCAGCACCCTTTTTCCCGGTCTGGCCGGAACAGCCAGACAAAACCGAGCGGAAGCTGCTGCACCAACGGCATCAGGTACTCCACCAGATCAAGGGAGGCGCGATCCATCCAGTGCATGGCGTCGAACAAGATGAGCAGCGGTTGTTGTTGGGCTACGGCCGTGAGCACCGTGCGCAGCGCCACAAACGTCCGCCGCTGCAACGCTTCCCCATCCAGATAACGAATGCGTTCGTGGGCGGCCTCATCAAGCGGAATGTTTAGAAAATTGGCAAGATAAGGCAGCGCAGCCTCGGCATCATCCACCGGGAACCATGCAGCCAGGCTGCGGCGAAGCTGCTGGCGCATCCGATCAGCACTTTCATTGGCCGTCAGGTCAAAAAGTTGGTACAGCAGTTCTTGAAACGGGGCATAACCCACCGATTCGGTATAAGACAGGCAGCGGGCGGTCATCCAGCGTACCTGACCTTCGGCCTGGGTAGTCTGCTGCCATTCCTGCACCAACCGCGATTTGCCCACGCCGGCTTCACCGATAATGGAAATGATACGGCCGTGCCGCCCTTCTTGCAGCGTCGCCAGATCGGCCATCAACTGCGCCCATTCCTGTTGTCGCCCGACCAACGGTGACTGTAGTCCCCGCCGTTCCGGCATAGGCGTATCCCGCAGCCCTTCGATGGTAAAAATGGGCACCGGGCGGCTTTTGCCTTTCAACCCAACAGCGCCGCGTGGCTCAACCAAAGCCACATCCTGCACCCGGCGCTGCACATGCTCACTGACATACACCTGCCCAGACGCCGCCGCCGACATCAACCGCGCCGCCAGGTTCACTTCGTCCCCCATCACCGTGTATTCGTGCCGCCAATAGCTGCCCACATACCCGGCAAACACATAACCATAGCTAATGCCAATACGCTGCTGCAACATCAGATCGGGCAGCCCCACCTGTTCCGGCAAGACGACCGCCACGTCGGCAAAAGCGGTCTGCATCGCCAGTGCCGCCCGCACGGCCCGCTCGGCATCATCTTCGTGGGCAATGGGCGCACCAAAAATGACCATCAGCTTGTCGCCGTGGTCGTACAGGTCAATTTTGTTCACCACGCCGCCAAACTGCCGGAGCGCCTGGCTCATGTGGGTGAAATACAGATTGAGCGCAGCCACAATGTCTGCCTCGCGGCCTGGCCCTAACCGGTCGGCTATCTCGCCCAGGCCGTCCACATTGGCAAAGAGGTTGGCCACCAGCCGGTGTTCGCCTTTCAGGCTGGGGGCGCGCGGGTCGCTGGCCAGCCGGGCCAACATGCCCACCGGCAAATAGGGGGTGAGCATATCCAGTTGTCTTAACAAGCGGCGCAGCCGTTGCAGATTGGGCGGCAGGGGGAAATGGGTCTCCATGGGCACAATGGGCGGTGGCAAAGGGGGCAGGTCAATGTATTCCACCGCCAGGTAGTCAGGATAGCCGGGCACGGGCACGGCCGTACACAACAACTCGGCGTCAATGGCGTCATACGTACCCTGGTCTACCAACACCTGCCCGGCATTGGCCGCCGATTCGACGGCGGCGGTGGCGTTTACGTCACCGCCAAAGAGGGCATACTCCATGGCTTCGGCCGTGCCCAACTGGGCGGCAAAAAATTGCCCGGCGCGCGCCCCTACGCTCATGCGCAATGGGAATGTGCCTTGTGACGTTTTGGTCTCGCTGAACTGGCTCATGGCCGCCTGCATTTTCATGGCGGCCTGCACGGCCTGGGTGGCGCTGCTGTAACGGCCGTGCCCCTCCGTAAACAACCCCAACAAAGCATCGCCGCCAAAACGGATCAATTCGCCGCGATACTCCCGCAGAATTGCCAGCATTACGTCAAAGTACCGGTTGACAACGGCCGTGACCTCTTCCGCCCCCTCGCGCCCCACCCGGCTCAGCCGTTCCGACATGGCCGTAAAACCACTGATGTCGGCAAAGAGAAGAGCGCCTTGAATGAAACGGCCGTCGGCCTGCCCCACTACCGGATGCTCCAACACCTGTTTGCCCAATGACTCCGGCAGGTGAGACATGGTGGCCTCCACCAGCGCCGACAGATGGGTGATCACCTGAGAACGCAGGCGCGTGGGCGGGTCGCTGCTTTCCGCCGCCAGCGCCTCATACAATGGCGCAGGCAGATAGCGCTGTAAATTCACCAGTTCCTCTGGGAGTAATTGGTTTTCGGTTGGCGTGGTGTTTTGTTCGCCCATTAATGACCAGATTGGTTCAATCTTAAAGATTGAACCAATCTATAAACGGGGCTGTTATGGCGAAACTACTAACCAGGGGCAGCCCGATAGGAGTGCCAGGATTATACCCCGTGAATCTTACAGGACATGCAAGCAAATTCAGCAAAGGAGTTAACAAAGAGGTAAAGATTGAGGGAGATTAGAGATTGGAGATTGGTTCAATCTCCAATCTCTAATCTCCAATCGCTAGTCGCCAATCGCTTACGTGATCGGCTTCTTGATAATAATATACCGCCCCATATCATCCCCCTTGGCCTGACAGGTTTGCATATCCACCTTGAAGGTATTGCCGCCAGAGACCCAGGTGAGCGCCTCTTGCAGCAGCCCCAGACCCAGGTAACAAACCGGCCGATCCGCCTCTCGACCACAACACATGGGGCAGCGTTCCAACGTGTAAACAAAATGATCCCCCTCGTCTTGCACATTAGAAATCTGGTCAGAAAATTGGGAAAAGATGCGGGCTAACGCCGGCAAACCGATTTTCAACTTGGTATTGAGCGGCAGCACCCGGAAGGCCAGATCCCCCACACCCACCAGCGCCCCCACCCCTTTCAGGCCAGTTTCAAAGGTGGCCCGCCCGGCGCGAATGGCTAAACCGCGTCCGCCACGCGGCCCATACATATCTTCCAACGCCTTTTGCAGCGCCGTCAGGTCGGCAAAAGAAAACTCTTTGTCCAGGTTATTGGGGGGGCGGTTGTAGATGTATTGTTCCAACCCGGCCAGATGCAGCACGGCGTTCAGACCGTTTTTGCCCATCACGTCTTCCAGAGCTTGAATGATGATACGGCCGAATTTATTGGGGTAAAACAACTGTTGGCAATTGGGGGTGGTCAGTTCTTCAGTCATTGTCCTCTACTATGTCATTCCGGGCCGTCTTCGGCGAGGAATCCTTCGCGTGGGCCTGGTTCTAAGATTCCTCGCATGGCAGACTTCGCTTGGAATGGCAGGTGGCTTGTAATCCAGATGCACAATCTATATTGATAACAAACCTGGTTTCTGACTAATTATTCGAGAGAAGGATACTCATTTTTGCGGGTAATGTCTACTTTACGCCCAAAGATTTGCCGGATTTTTACGGGGGCAGGCCCCTACGGCCGTCCCGCCATCACCATCGTCCGCGCCGCCTGATACACATCTTTGCTTTTCACCAACGTCTCCCCCACCAAAATCGCGTCCACACCACTGGCCTGCATCGCCTTCACATCTTCGGCCGTTTTCAAGCCACTTTCACCGACGACGGCCGTCGCCGCCGGTATCAACTGCCGCAGCCGGGCCGTATTCGCAAAATCTACTTCAAACGTCTGCAAATTGCGGTTGTTCACGCCAATGATGCGCGGTTCCAGCGGTAGCACCTGGACCAGTTCGGCTTCGGTATGCACCTCTACCAACACCTGCATGCCCAACTGGTGCGCCAGCGCCAGCAGTTCTTTCATGTCGCCCGGCCCCAGCACAGCGGCGATCAACAAAATGGCGTCCGCCCCTGCCGCCCGCGCTTCATACACCTGGTACGGGTGGAAGATGAAATCCTTGCGCAGCACCGGTATTTTGGAACCGACCGCCTCTTTAACATCACGCAAATGTTCCAGTGATCCCTGAAAGTGACGGCCGTCGGTCAGCACCGAAATGGCCCGCGCCCCGGCCTTCACATAAGCCCGCGCCAGCTTCACCGGATCATAATTTTTCACCAGCAGCCCTTTGCTGGGCGACGCCTTTTTACATTCGGCAATGAGGGAGACGCCGGGGGATTTGACGGCCGTGTAGAGATCGGCCGGGGGTGGGGCCACGGAGGCCATCGCCCGCACATTTTCAAAGGAGACCTCGCGCATCGTTTTGGGCAGTTGCTCCCGGTGATGCCGCATGATCTCGTCCAGAATTTCACCACGTTGTTTGGCTAAGTTTGATACGCTCATAGGAGATTGGAGATTGGAGATTAGGAGATTAGGAGATTGATTTAATCTCTAATCTCTCCTCTTTATTTACGGAAGATTTCGACCACAGGGACGGAAAAATTGGTGAGGATGACGGACACGGCCGTGTCTCCCACCTTATACACATTTTGCAACATGTAATCCCCTTCCTCCAACACCAACACCTCCACCGTCTTTTTGCGGTAATCTACCAACCAATACTCCGGCACCCCCGCCTGACGATACACTTCCTGTTTCTTCCCCCGGTCATACATCCAGTTGCTCGGCGATAGCACCTCCACGACTAGATCGGGCGTTCCACTGATTTCCTCCTCGCCAATGATAGAGAGGTTCTGTGTACTGACGTAAACAATATCCGGTTGTACAGGTACATCCTGCACGGGCAACCTGACAGCAATCGGTGAGGCATAAACCTGACCCAACTGGTGATTAAGCGCGTGAATTCTCATTCTCGTCAACAAGTCAGACGTTGTGTGTTGGTGTGATACCGAGGGCGGTGGACTCATGTATAACTCTCCATCTATGACTTCATACTTAAAACCATCAGCCGGCAGCCGCAGCCAATCGGCATAGGTCCATTCCCCTTGCGGCGGTAGGTCTGTTTTTATTGGCGGTGCTAATGTTGCCATCTATCACACTCCTGTTCGTTTTGCTCGCAGAGACCTTGCAGTGCAACGTCTCTACCTTGTGCGCCATTGTAACACAACTAACCAAAGCTATTGCTCATCTTGACCCACGCTTCCAGGGCGTGGAGGGCGGCGCCGCTGTCAATGGCTTGCACGGCCGTTGCCAGACCTGCGCGCAGATCATCAGAATCTACGCTAAGTGTCGCCGCCGCATTAAGCAGCACGATATCGCGGCGGGGGCCTTTGTCCTTGCCGCTCAAAATATCGTGGGTGATCTGGGCATTTTCTTCCGGCGTGCCGCCGATAAAATCGTCCAGACTGCCCCGCGCTAACCCCAAATCGGCGGGGGCCAATTCATAGGTGGTGACACGGCCGTGCAGCAGCCGACTCACCCGATTCACCCCGGCGGTAGACAGTTCGTCCAGCCCATCCGCGCCATGCACCACATACGCCGCCTGGCTGCCCAACGTGTGCAGCACCTGGGCCATCGGCTCCGTCAGGTTGGGGTCAAAGACGCCGATCAACTGGTAAGCGGCCCCGGCCGGGTTGGTGAGCGGGCCGAGGATGTTGAAGATGGTACGCTGGCCGATTTCGCGGCGCGGCGGCCCGGCAAAACGCATGGCCGGGTGATGGTGGATGGCATAGAGGAAACCAAAACCCACTTCCTGCACGCAAGCCGCCACCTGCTCCGGCGTCAAATCCAGATTACCACCCAATGCCATGAGTACATCGGCCGAGCCGGATTTGCTGCTGGCGGCGCGGTTGCCATGTTTAGCCACCTTCATGCCGGCGCCCGCCACCACAAAAGCAGCCGTGGTGGAAATGTTGAAGGTGTGTTTGCCATCGCCGCCCGTGCCCACCGTATCCACCATCATGTCCCCGGCGGCCAGAGGCACATGCACCGGGACCACGTGCCCCCGCATGGATTTGGCGCTGCCAGCGATTTCGTCCACCGTCTCCCCCTTCATGCGCAGCGCCGTCAGGTAACAGCCAATTTGGGCCGGGGTGGCTTCGCCGTTCATAATGTCGTTCATGGCCGCTTCCGCCTCGGCCAGGCTAAGGTCTTGAAAATTGATTGTTTTGGCGATAGCTTCTCTAATTCCCATTCGGTTTCTCCTTGAGGATTTTTAACGCAAAGGTGCAAAGTGGCAAAGTGGGCAAAGATGAAGAAGCAAAAGTGTAAAAATCAGCGTCCATCCGCGTTCGTCCGCGTCCCATTTTCCCTGTCATATCAGCGCGGCACCAGGCTGGTTAAGTGCCCATCTTGTTCACGCACCAAGCCACGTTGGATGAACTCATCAAGAAGTTGGTGCAGCAGTCGTTCGGGGTCAAGACAGTTGGCGCGGGGGGCGTAGTCGTGGGGCCACGGCCGTGCCAATGCTTCCTCTATAAATTGTTGACGGCCGATTGGTTGGGAGAGTAACACGGCCGTCATCGTCACCCGCCGCAATAAGTGCAGCGCCATCTTCTCCGGGTACGTTTTGAATTCCGCCAGCCGCCGCGCCAGGGCGTGCAGACTGGCTGATGGGTTGGTAATGATGCCGCCGTGCCCTGGCAGCGCCAGGACAATGTCGTATTGTTGCAACCTGTCCACTGTGGTTATCGCCTCGTCGAGAATGTGGTCGCCGTGTACGGCCGTGTTCAGAATACCACAATCCCGCTCATGCAGCGCGTCCGCCGAAATGAGCAGGCGCGTTTCCGGTTGGTAGAGGGCAATGCTGTCCGGCGCGTGGCCCGGCGTGGCAATGACCTCAAATCGGTACGCACCCAATTCCACCATATCCCCATCCTGCCAGGTAATGTCCACCGTCACCGGCTCACAATCGGCCGCAAAATAATCCAGCCACATCAGCCGCCGGTCATGGGTGGTGAGGATGTGAGCGGTGGCCGCGCTGACGGCCGTTTGTGCCCCACTCACCTCGCGCAATATCCCATTCCCGCCAATATGATCCCAATGGCAATGGGTGTTCACCAGCAGCCGAATGTCCGCCAGACCAACAATCTGCCCAATCAGCCGCACCGTCTCGGCCGCATCAGACGGATGCCCCGTATCCACCACCACCGGCCCCGCCCCACCGGTGATGATTACCGTGTTGCTGTTAATCCAGCCACGCTGGAGGAAGTGGAGATGGGGAGGAAGTTGCATAGAGGTAATCGGTAATCGGTGGTCGGCAATCGGTCAGTGATCGGTACTGATTACCGATTACCGTTCACCGATTACCTCTTCAAACTGTCCGGGAAACCCCTTAATCCGTGCGGTCAAGACCGTTTCCCCGGCGGTGTTGGTAATGGTACAGTCCAGCCAGAGCCAGCCTTTGTCGCTGAGTTCGCTGATGGTGGCTACGGCCGTGACCGTATCCCCCACGTACACCGGCCCCAAAAACTCAAAGTGCATCTCCGTGGCCAGGAAGTTCCACAGGCCGCCGATGTGCGTTAGCAGGCTGGCGGTGAGCAGGCCGGGCACAATACGCCGCCCAAAGCGGGTCTGGGCGGCAAAGCTGTCATCGGTGTGCAGCGGATTCACATCCCACGTCGCCCCGATAAATAACGCCACGTCCCCGTCCGTCAACGTCCGGGTAAACTGCCCCTTCTCGCCAACTGCTATCTTCTGCGGGGTACGATGCGTAAGTGTTGGTAGAGCCATTGGAGAATTCCTCCACTACTTTATTCTAATCCCCATTAGGCTTTGCATACTTTAGTCTAAATCCTCTGGCAAGGTAGCCCCCTCAAGCGATTTCACTCCTTGCAATTGCTCACGTGTTATTTTCGCATCAGTCAAGTCTGCATCAGTAAGATCAACTCCGTCAAAATAGGCATTTCTTAAATCTGCTCTCCGTAATTTGGCCTTCTTGAAAATGGTCCCATACAACAGAGTATTTGATAGATTGGCATCGTTCAACGTTGCTTCACTGAAATCAGTATAGTTGAGGGCCGTTTGCTCAAACTGTCCACCTGACAACTCGGAATTAATAAATTTTGTATTATCCAGCAAAGCATCATTGAAAATAGCTCCCGATAAATTTAGGCCGGTTAGGTCAGATCCTCTCAGATTCGTGTAAGACAGGTCTACATTCTTCAGATTCATTTCAGACAAGGCTGTGACTTTAAGTATAGATGATCGCTGATTTACTATATTCCAGACCAAGCGCCATTTGTCCTCAACATCTGTAGAGTGATCCATTAAGGCCCCAAAAAACTCAACCCAGCGTAAATCAGCCCCCACCAAATCTGTAGCTGTTAAGTTTGCGCTCTTTAAAGTTGCACTTCTCAAATCAGAATCTCTGAGGTTCGCTTGGGTCAAGTTTGTTCCTTCAAGATCAACTCCAACCAAGATAGCACCCCTAAGATTTATCCCTATAAGATCCGACTTACCCAGGTAAGCATCACTTAAGTCAGCACCACTAAACATGTCAGTCTGTGGTTCCCATAGTCTATTAACAATTCGCCAAACATTCCTCCACTTTTCATCCATTCGCGTAGTTTCATCAATTTTCGCGTCCTTCAATTTCACCTTATTCAGTATGGCCGTTTGTAAATCAGAACCTCGTAAGTCAGCGCCTGTAAGGTCAGCTCCAACCAGTATAGCTTGGGTAAAGAGCATTTTTGTCAATGTGGCTTTGACCAAGCTGGCGCTAGATAGGTTAACCCTCAACAGTTGATTTGTTTTAGTTACTGATTCTCCAGCGTTGCCAAAGTCTTGATTAAAGAACTTGGCTCTATCAAGATTTGCACGTACCAACAATGAATCCTTGAAATTTACATCTGACAAAGTGGCATCGGTAAAAAATGCTTTTGTAAGATCAGCTTCACTAAAATTTGCTGTTTCTAAGATGGCACCTGTAAAGTCTACCTCTCGTAGGATTGTCGTTTTATCAGTATCCGGGTTTCTTCCGAAATACACTCCTTTGAGGTTTGTATCCCGAAAACTAGCTTTGGTTAAATCTGATCCACTAAAATTTGCTTGCTTCTTGCTTTCTTTTGATCGTTCAATTTCTCCAACAGTGGCCTCATTAAAATTCACGCCTGCTAAAGTCGCATTTTTCAAATCTGTGCCCATCAGTGAAGAATTATTCAAATTTGCTTCGCTCAAATTCGCTTCACTCAGATTAGTACCATTAAGATTTGCATTTCGAACATCTGCACTGAGCAAATTTGCGCCACTCAGAACAGTGTCCTGGAAATTTACATTCCGCAATATAGCCTTCCCCAATGCCAATTCTTTAAGATTGGACTCCTTTAGTTCAGCATCGCTCAGGTCAGGAGAGTAAAGCTCTATTCTTGGCTCTTCACCAGTTATCAATTTTGAATCACACAGAAACCTTATTACTTGTCCTTTCCTCTTACCATCAAGCCCACTTAGAATTGACATAGTTCTTGCTTTTGCTATTCTTTTAGCTTCTTCACGAGCATCCGGGTTTTGTAGGTCGTGCTTCAAGAGTAGCTCTGTCATTCTGTCATAGTATGCTTCAAGTGTATCTTGCCTCTGTTTATCAAGGGCAATCAGACGTTCAGTTTTCCTTGAGGATTGATTAAGCCAATATGCTGCTAAAGCGAGGACTATAGGGATGATTAACAAGTCAAGCCAATCCCAAAGAGTTCTGATCTCCTTTACCTTAGTCGGGATCATTGGCGCATCATATTCGTAAACTATAATACCTACCCAGGCCCATCCATAAATATGCCCAAGAAACAACACCGTTACCATCAAAAGAATGGTTCAATGGGAATACAGGGGGTACACCCAGATATGGGTATGCCGTAGAATAGGGGTCATTTTACAACAAGGAGAGCAAGATGGCCTATCATTCGTCAGGCAAACTTACCATACCGTTGGATATACCCGATGTGGATATCATAGGCACCGAAATCACGCGGGACGGCAAATACATCATTGAAGTGGAAAGTCGGCTGGAAACGACACCGTGCGGGATATGTGGGCAGGCTATCAAGTGTAGCTATGGGCACGGAGCGGAGGTGGAGTTGCGCCACCTGCCGATATTGGGGTATGAGAGCTACATCCGCATCCGACCGAAACGGGGACAATGCCTAAGCTGTCTGCATGAACCGACAACGACACAGGTGGTGGGCTGGTATGAACAACGCAGTCCGCACACGAAAGCCTACGACCGCTATCTGATGAAGCAGTTAATCGGCAGCACCATCGAAGATGTCAGCCGGAAAGAAAAGGTGGGCTATGATGCCGTGATGGGGGCCATTGGGCGGCAGGTGGCGGTAGAAGTGAATTGGGAGGAGATCGAGAACCTGGGCACAGTGGGCATAGATGAAATCGCCCTCAAGAAGGGACGCAAGGAATATGCGGCGGTGATAACCGCTCGTCAGGACAATGGCGAAGTGCGGATACTGGCGGTTTTGGAGGAGCGAAAAAAACGGTAGTGAGCGCCTTTTTGGAGACGATACCGGCGCGACTACGCGCCACCATCCACACCTTTTGTACCGATATGTGGGAAGGCTACTTGACGGCCATAGCGGAATTCATCAGCCGCCATAAGATGGAGGGAACGGCCATCGTGGTGGACCGCTTCCATGTGGCTCAACATTATCGAGACGATTTTGACCACCTGCGTAAACAAGAGATGCGTCGCCTGAAACAGGAACTACCGGCCGAAAGGTATGCCGCCGATTGTACCGGGGCGCTCTGGTTGTTACGGCGCAATCACGACGACCTGGATGAAGAGCAACAGGCACAACTGCGCCGTATCCTGGCACATTCACCGCAACTGCATCTGGCTTACAGCCTGCGCCAGGAACTGACCGCGATTTTTGAAATGAAACTGAGCCGCAAACAGGCGCAAACTCGGTTGTTGAAGTGGATAGCCAAAGTGGAGCAAACGAGCCTGACCTGTTTTGATGACTTCATCAAGACCTTGCGCCATCATTTGTCCTATATCGCCAACTACTTTATCCGTCGCGCCAGCAGTGGCTTCGTGGAGGGATTGAACAACAAGGTGAAGGTAATCAAGCGGCGATGCTACGGCATCAAGAAGGTCAGCACCCTCTTTCAGCGCATTTGGTTGGATTTAGAGGGGTACAAACGATTTGTTTGACCCCCACATATGCTGTCAACCACATGAATTCCCAAAGAACCAAAAGAATTAACAAAGAAATGATCTTTAGTCTATGCTTAAGCACCCAAAAAGATGCTTGGGAAACAAGCGCGTCAAAGTTATCTGGATTACTTTTGGATGAGTCCGGCTCATTCATCTGTAAGTCACTCCTGTCATTATCAATAGTGGGAAGTTAAGTCACTGGCAATAAAATCAAATCCTCATCACATCCAACACCTATAGATACAACATAGCTGAAAGCAACAATACGACAAAGTATCACATGAATTGCTGAATCTGCAATCGCCAGTCAAATTCTCACGATTTTTGCTTCACACTAAAGGTCTATATACTTCGGTTCAAATGATCACTTCAACTCCTGGCAGACTCATTTACATAGGCAGCCCAACGGCCGTCCTCGCCACCCACGTCCGTTTTCAAGATGAAGCCCTGGTGGTGCGGTTGTCTGACGGCCGTGAAATCTCCGCCCCCCTGGAATGGTTTCCGCGCCTGCGTGACGCCACCGACGAACAGCGCCAAAACTGGCGCTTGATCGCCCGCGGTATCGGCATCCACTGGGAAGACGTGGACGAAGATATAGCCGTCAGCACCCTGTTAAAGAGCTGGTGAAGTAGCGAGTTTTCAACTCACTATTTCACCTTTGTCACCCGCAGCCAGTTGCCGCCACGTTCGGTATTGGCCTGCTGGATAGCTTCGGCGGAACCGAGGACAACCACACGGCCGTACTCCTGCACCCCCGCCAACACATCCCCCAATGCCGCAAAGTCGGCGGCTGTCGTAGACAGCACTTCCTCACGTAGCTGCTGACGGTATTCATCCGTCACATTCGCCAGATAACGGGACAGCGACGTATACCCCTTTGCATCCGGCAGTTCATACGCATCCATGCTGCTAATTGCGCCGATGATGCTTTTGGTCAATTCGTCTTCATGCAGCGGCTGGCGCAAAAAGGCGGGCACACCGGCATAATTCGCCAGCGTACCCAACAGGTTCGGGTCACGATACGACAGGAAGCTGTAGACGCCGGTATTGTGGCTGAAGCTGACCATGCCACCATACGCCCCACCCTGCACCCGAATCTTTTCCCACAGGTAGGTGGTACGCAGATAATTATTAATTACGGCAATCGAGCCGTGCAGTTTGTAACCCAAATCGTACAGATTGGCCCCCTGCGCCACATAATTCACCTGCGCCGGAATAGTCAGCCCTTCCGGCACGGCATCACTCCGCCAATTCCATTGTTGCACCTCCACCGGCACATCGGGCAGGCTGGCGATAAACCCGGCCAATCGCGGCTGGAACTGCGCCCAATTAGCCGCGTCCAGGGTGACGTTGACGATGAGATTGCGGCGGCTGACGAGCGTCTGCCGCACCTGTTCCAATCGGGCTAAAACGCCGGGCCAGTCGCTCTCCATTTCCGCCGCCAACTGGCGCAGGGCAAAGAGGTAGGCGATACCGCCGGTCTGCTCGGAAACCCAATCGCTCTCGTTGAAGGTGGCCCGCAAACGGCCGTCCGCCACCCCATGCCCCCCCGGAATCAGCCCCGCCTCCAGCCGGGCAATGGATTCATACACCATCTGCCGCAGCCGGTCGCGGTTGTCCAGCTTCACCGTCAGCAGCACGTCACGGGCAATGTCCAGCAGGTCATCGGCCTGGGCCAGCGTCGCCTTACCGCGCAGGAAAAGCCAGGCAGCGGCTTCGGACGCGCCCCGCTTGGCAGCAATGTGGCGCGAGGCATACAGACCACCCGTTTTGCGGCCAATGCGCTGCTGCAACTTCACATAATCTTCGCTCTCGGTGCCAACTTCGGTGAGGGCACGGCCGTACAGCCCCACCAGCGGCAGTAATTCCTGGGGCAGCGTGTGTAAATTCAGCCCCATCTCCAGGTAGACAATGCCGTTGGTAAACAGATCGTGCGTAATCACTTCCGCGCCGTGTATGGTTTCGCTCGCAAAGGGGATCGGCTTGTTTTCCCGATCCAGGTCGGCCAGCGTCAGCCGGGGGATGGCGGCTAAAGCGGCGGGGTCATCCGGCTTCTCTTGCAATGCCTTCAACTGCTGCGTGGTGGCGATGATGTCCTCAATCTGGCGTTCGTTGAGGCGGGATTGCACGGCCGTCAGCTTCGCCTTCTCTTCCTCGTCCATCCGCGCCGATAATGCCGGGTCCGGCTGCAAAACCAGCGTCACCCGGTGCGTGTTCGCCAGCAGGTAGGTCTGGATCAGTTCTTGCAGGTAGGCGGGGTTGGCGGCGAGTTGGGTTTTGACGGCCGTCAGCGGCGCTTCATATTGCAACGGCTCCACCGGGTCAAAATCATACACCCAGTTCCGCAGCGCCCGGATCATCAACGACAGGCCCCGCGGGAACGAGCCGGTATTGTTTTCGCGCAGGCTAAATTCAATGGTGTTGAGCGCCGCCTCAATCATCTCCGGGTCAATGCCCTCGGCGGCCAATCGTTCGAGTGTCTGCAACACCAGCGGCTCTACTTTGTCCACATTGTCCAGTTCCACCCCCTTCAGGCCGGTAGAAAAGGTGGCCTGGCGCAGTGCCCCGGAAATGCCGCCGCCTATCGTGTCGCTGCCCAGCCCGGAATCCATCAGCGCCTTGCGCAGCGGCGAGGCGGGTGTGCTGACCACTGCGTAGGACATCACACTCAGCGCCATTTGCAGCGCCGGGTCAAGGATTTCCGGCAACACCCAGTTGAGGCTGACGTAGGCTTTTTGCTCGCCATCGGCGGTGACGGCATACGGCCGTACTACCCGCTTCGGCGCTGGAAATGGCGCATGTAACGGAATGGCCGAATCCACTTTGGCCGCCTCAAAACCGCTCAGGTACTCATCCAGCAGCGCCAGCCGCTTCTCCGGGTCATCATCGCCATAGAAAAAGATGCGGGCATTGGAGGGATGGTAATAGGTCTCGTGGAAGCTGCGGAACTGCTCATAGGTCAGGTTGGGCATCACCGCCGGGTCGCCGCCGGAATCGTGCCGGTACACATTGTCCGGGAAGAGCGACTCCTTCACCGCCTTATACAGCACCCCTTCCGGCGACGAATACGCCCCTTTCATCTCGTTAAAAACAATACCCTTGTAAATGAGCGGCTCGTCCGGGCTGTTCAATTCATAATGCCACCCTTCCTGCTCCAAATGGTGGGGCGTGATGAGCGGATGAAAGACCGCATCCAGGTACACGTCCACCAGGTTGTATAACTCTTTTGTGTTAGTGGTAGCCACGGGATAGGTGGTGAAGTCGGCAGCCGTAAACGCATTCAAAAAGGTCTTAAACGACCCCTTCGCCAGTTCGATAAAAGGCTCCTTGACCGGATACTTGCGCGAGCCACCCAACACAGAATGTTCCATGATGTGCGGCAGCCCGGTGGAATCTTCCGGTGGCGTGCGGAAGGTGATGCCAAACGCCTTGTTTTCGTCATCGTTTTCCACCGACAGCAGTTCCGCCCCCGTCTGCACATGCCGGTATAACGTTGCCTTGCTGTTCAACTCGTCAATATGCGTTTCCTGGATCAGTTCAAAACCATGGGAATTCATTACTTTACCTCGTCTTGTGGCAGATATTTAACGCGGAGGCGCAGAGACGCAGAGAAAACCTCTCCGCGCCTCTGCGTCTCTGCGTTGGAAATAGATCATCAGGTTAATCAATGGTCGGTCGGGGGATGCCAACCAACAGACGCCCATCACGCGCTGCTGGCTCTGGCAATAACTACAACGGCCGTTTGACTGAGCCACAACTTGTGCCTGAAGGGCCGGTGGAATGGCGCTCATCTATGAATTGGGGTCGTCTAGCAGCGAGCTAATATCATGCCCCCGCGCCTGCAACAAAACGGCCGCTTTCGCCCGCACCAGCATGACCCGGTTAAAAAATTGGGATAACAGAGCGGCTTCTTCTTGTTCTACGGCCGTCAGCCCTTCTAACTGCTGCTTTTCTACCAACAATTGCATCCGCTCTGTTTTCTCGACGGGCGCAATCATCCTGGCGGCGTGCCATAATTCCTCATCACTGAACTGATCAAGCTGGCTCAATTCCGCTTGCAATGCCTCCGGCAAGGCTTCCGGCTCAGGCAGTGCGGCCGTCACGACCGCCACTACTTCATCAGCCACCGATCGCTGTTTCACCTGTGACAGTTTCTCGACCTGCCGGTACACCCTTTCTGGTAATAGAATGGTTACTTGCTGGTAACTCATCAGCTATCCTCCTGCGCGTGAACCTGCGCAAAAAACATGGGACGGATCATAGTATGTTATACGCAAAGCGCAATACGATTCATATTCCGTCCTGACTTAGCCGCAGCAATTGGTTGCCGCCGCGTTGGAATTCATAATTGACTGTTTCGATCACGGCCGTCATTCCCTCCCCTTTCATTATTTCCAGCAACGGCCGTACATGCACCGACTCCCGGCAGTTCAAATCCAGCAGTGGAAAAATCCGCACTTCCCCGGCCACCCGCACCATCTCGCGCACGGCCGTGACGTGAAAATCAAACGACAACTGCTCACTGTATAAAAAGAGGAAGTGCGAACACAACGCCAGACCAAATTCCCCACCAGCAAAGGGCAAATGGGGCAGAGAAATGGGTTGGTAACGGCCGTCCGCCTGGCCCGCCTCATAATCTTGCAAAAAGCGGGCCATCGCCGCCAGCCGTATCTCGCCCAACCGCTCCGGCGACGGGATGGTCGTCCACACATAATCGGCCATCGTCTGCCGCACCTGGTTCATAATCAGCGGATACGCCTCGTGAACGCGCTGCTCAATTTGGGCGGCACTGAACTGATAGAGCGGGTCAATGGAGCGTACGGCCGTTCCCTGCGCCGTCATCTCTGCATTAAAACTGGCCGGCCCATCGGCACAGCCCAAAATCCGCCGCCCTTCGTCTACGGCCGTCAACGCAAACATCTCACGATACTCTGCCAACGACCGCCCCCAGGGCACCACGTTCTCTAAAACCACTGCCATCACATCTCCAAATAGTGGCTACGTGTCATTCCGAGCCAACCATTGCCAGGGCAACTCAGGCTACAAGAAAGTTGCCGCGCCGACCGTCATTCCGACGAGTCTTCGAGGAGGAATCCCTACTAATTGACCACACGTAGGGATTCCTCGGAAGACCTCGGAATGACACAATTTTCTTTATCCGCGTTCATCCGCGTTTATCTGCGTCCTATTCCTAACGGCCGTCCAAAAAATTCTGCAATATCCGCCGCCCATGTTCCGTCAGGATGCTCTCCGGGTGAAACTGCACCCCCACCACCGGATACTCCTTATGCCGCACCCCCATCACCTCACCCTGGCTGGTGAATGCTGTCACTTCCAGGCAGTCCGGCAGCGGCTCTTGCACAATCAGCGAATGGTAGCGCGTGGCCTGGAACGGGCTGGGGATGCCGTTAAACAACCCTTCGCTGTTGTGGTACACAGCCGACACTTTGCCGTGCATCAGGCGCGGCGCCCGTACCACCTGCCCGCCAAACGCCTCGCCAATACACTGATGCCCCAGGCAAACGCCCAAAATCGGCGTGGTTGGCCCCAGTTCGCGCAGCAAATCCAGCGAAATGCCGCCATCATGCGGGTCGCCCGGCCCCGGACTGATGACGATGTGATCAGGCCCCATTTCCCGAATCTGCTCGACCGTCACCTGATCATTGCGAAACACCTGAATCTCCTGCCCCAACTCCCCCAGATATTGCACCAGGTTGTACGTAAACGAATCGTAGTTGTCTATAACGACTATCATAATTTCTCCTGGTTCGTAGTAGGCGATTTATCGCCGTCAAATGGCGATAAATCGCCTACTACAAACGAGCGGGCAGCACCAGCCCCATCATCTCTTTCATGCGGTCAACTTTGGGTTGGGACACGGCCGTCGCCTGTTCCGCCCCTTTCGCCAAAATCTGCCCCAACTCCGCCGGGTCGGCCATTAGCTGATGGTAGCGTTGTTGGATCGGCCGTAACGTCTCAATCGTTACCTCCGCCACCCGCACCTTCAAGTCGCCATAGCCCCGCGCATTGGCAAAATCTGCTTCAACCTCTGCCTGGCTCTTGCCCGTGAGCGCCTGGTAGATTTCCAGCAGGTTATTCACGCCCGCCTTTTCCGGGTCATCCGAAAAGCGAATCTCCCGCCCCGAATCCGTCACCGCCCGTTTGAACGAGCGCATGATCTCATCTGGCTCATCCAGAAAACGCACCGCATGGCCGCGCACATGCGCCAGGCTCTTGGACATCTTCACCGTCGGGTTATCCAACGCCATCACCCGCGCCCCCACTTCCGGGATCACCGGCTGCGGAATGACGAAGAACTCCTCTTCGTACAGGCTGTTGAACCGCTGGGCGATGTCCCGCGCCAGTTCCACATGCTGCTTCTGGTCTTCACCCACCGGCACCTCATGGGCATCATAAAAGATGATGTCCCCGGCCATCAGCACCGGGTAATCGAGCAGGCCAGTCAACACACTCTCCTGCCGGGCGGACTTGTCTTTGAACTGGGTCATACGTTGCAGCCAACCCAGCGGCGTGATGCAGTTCAGCAGCCAGCAGCCCTCGGCATGGGCCGCCACATGGCTCTGCACGAAGATCGTACACTTGTCCGGGTCCAGCCCCGACGCCAGCAAGATGGCGGCCATAGACAACGTTTCCTGGCGCAGTTGTTCCGGCGCTTGCGGCACGGTCAGGCTATGTAAATCCACCACACAAAAGAAATTTACCTTCTCATCCTGTTTCGCCACCCAATTTTTATAAGACCCCAGGTAATTGCCCAAATGCACATTCCCGGTCGGTTGGATGCCGCTGAATACTCGTTTTTTAGTCATAATTACTCTCTCGTTCTCTCGTTTGTAGTAGCACTTATGAAAGTTAAAGAAATAACCAGCAATAAAAACATGTCATTCCGAGGTCTTCCGAGGAATCCCTTACACCATTGT
>JAHBVI010000038.1 GCA_019637635.1 Anaerolineae bacterium | reverse complement strand
TCAGCAATCCATTGGCAGTATTGGTGATTCTTTTGGGAATCCCAATCAATCACGCAAACGCATTGGGCAGCTATTTGAGACATTGATCAAGCTGATTATTCAAGAAGTAGGTTTGGAATGCGAGCCACGAACCATCAAAATACCCATTCCGGGTTATCCAGGTCAGGTAATGCCCTATGAACTAGACCTGGTTTTCTCCCGAAATAAAGCTCTTGTTACGGCCGAATCTGGCTTTATTGACCTCACCGAAATTGTTGGTTCTGTCAAAACCACCAGCAAAGACCGGATTGATAAGATTTTTCTGGATAAGTTCCTCTTAACCAAATTGCTTGGCAGGGAAGTTCCTGTTGTTGCCATTTTTTTGCACGATGTACAACGAGCCGTAAAGGGAAAGAGCATTTTTGGCGTCAATTCCACTTTCAAAAGCAACCACTTTTTAGGCTACACTGTTGCCTTGAATAGCCTGGATGGTGTGTATTATGTGGATCCCCGGCCAGAAATGATCGCCAACCAACGATTACAAGAACAGATTGCCGATTTTCAAACGTTCCTCGTACAGGATTTATGGCGGTTGTCGGGGTAGGGCGGGTTAGCCATATGAAAACAATCCCCCTGACGCCGGAAGACGATATTGTCAGCATTTGTGATCACCTGGACTGGGCGCGGGACCAGCAGGTGATTTTAGTTTTGCCGGAGGATGGCGGCGTGCTGCGCGAGGGGTTAGATCTGGTGCGGCTGCTGCGCCACGCCGATAACATGCGCGCCGAAATTGCCCTGGTCACGGTTGATTCCGACATTTCCCGCCAGGCCAGAGCGCTGGGCATCCCCGTTTTTCTCACCATTGGCGCGGCGCGGCAGGGCAAACGAGATTGGCGGCGTGGCCGTCGCCGCCGCGAAATTGTGGGTCTCTCTACCATTGGTGATGACCGCTTCACCGACTACGAAGGGCGCATCCGCCCCGACCTGGCCGACCAGGCGGAAGCGCATAAACGGCTCTCGCCGCAAAGCGAACGGCGGCGCTGGCTGTGGCGTTATGCGGCCATCTTCCTCTTTTTCCTGACAACGGCCGTACTCTACATCGCCCTCCTCTACCTGCTACCCTCCGCCCGTATCACCCTCAAGCCGGAAACGCTGCCGGTGCAGGTGGAACGGCCGATCATTGCCGACCCCGCCGCCGCCGTCACCGACTTCCAAAATGGCATCCTGCCCGGCCGCCTGCTGCAAACCACCCAAAACTGGCAGGCCGACGTACAAACGACGGGCACGGTAGAAACGCCAGAGACGCCCGCCCGTGGCAAAGTCATCTTCGCCAATTTGCTCGACCAGCCGACCGTCGTCCCCGTGGGCACACGGGTGCGCACGTCGGACGGCACCGACCGCGTTTACCAGACCACCGCCGAAGTGACCCTGCCCGGCGCGTTGGGCAGCACGGCCGAAGTGGACGTCATCGCCATTACCCCCGGCCCGGCGGGCAATGTGGCCGCCAATCTGGTGAATCAGGTAGAAGGATCGCTGTCCATCCAGGTGGAGGTGCGCAATCTGGAGCCAATTGAGGGTGGGGATGTGCGCCAGGCGCCGGCCGTTACGGCCGAAGACCGCACCCGGCTGCGCGCCCAGGTGGTGCAATTTTTACTGGCGTTGGCGGCCTCGGAAATGGAGGCGCAGCTCACGCCGTTTGAATTTTTAACGCCGGACTCTTTGCGCGTAGTCAATGTGTTGGATGAGACCTATTCCCATGAAGTTGGCGAACAGACGGGACGGTTGACGCTGGCGATGCGGGCGCAGGTGGCGGGCACGGCCGTGAACACCACTGCCGCCTCTGACCTGGCCTATTACGCCCTGGGGCAGCAAATCCAGCCGGGTTACGTGCTGTCCCCGGACAGTATCCGTTTTGCCAGCGGCCCCATTACCGGCGTGGATGAAGCGGGGCGGGTCTACTTTTCGATGCTTGCCTCCGGGCTGTTGGCGCGGGAACTACAACCGGCGGCGGCGTTGGAGACGGTGACAGGGCAGGAGGTGGACACGGCCGTTGCCTACCTGCACCAACAACTCCCCCTGCGCGAACCACCCGAAATCCGCATCTGGCCCACCTGGTTTGATCGTATCCCTTACCTGACCACCCGGATCAGCACGGAAATTCAAACGGAGGAATGAGAGGCGAGGTTTTATGGATCATACCGTTTTCATGGCCTTGGTGATATTGGCTGGGCTGGGATTCATTTTTGCAATACCCGTAAATGCTCAGCCACTCGCTGATTGGTTGCGGCAGGAGCGTAAACGGCGCGTAGCGGCCGGCCTAGTTCTTGGGATAACTCTCTTTTTAACCCTGGCTTATTTGGGTGCGCTGTTTGGCGGTGTTTGGCGTTGTTGGCAAGTGTCCTCTTATGGTCCTGAGGCATATAATTGTGGCCCAGATGACGCCGTGCGATTGGGTTTTACCAGCGGAGAGAAGTTGCGGACGGCCGTCGAGCGGGAGTTGTTCTGGCGATCACTCACACCACCCCCTTTTCGACCAGATTGTTATGCTGATAATCCAGCATTTTGTGATTTTGTTGGCTCTTCGTCAGACTGGGATCTTTACAGAATCCAGCGGGGATTGCTTTTTTATGGTTGGCCGCTGCTAGTGTTATGGTTGCTCATCTGGTGGTGGACACGGCCGTATGCCACTCCCAAAACAGGCGAAGAAACGTAGGGGAAATGGTGGGTTGGTACGGCCGTGACCGGAAAGCTTATGCTATAATTCCCGGCAACATATCATTTCGCTGCGGATTGGAGTGTAAATATGATTGCCTATCGCTTAGAAACAGTCATCCTCCCTAATGGAGAATTGCAGCTAAAAAAATTACCTTTTCGTCCTGGTGAGGCTGTTGAGGTCATTGTTTTGCCATTGTCTCCCCAAATGGCAGAGGAAAATTACCCACTGGCCAACACTGTTCTCAAGTATGAAAACCCCACTGAGCCAGTAGCTGAAAATGATTGGGATGTCTTGCAATGATTTTGCTGGATACACATATTTGGGTTTGGTGGGTCAGTCGCTCTCACTCTCTATCATCAAATTTGGAACGGAAAATACAACAATATCAGACCAATGGGTTTGCCGTTAGCATCATTTCCTGTTGGGAAGTAGCCAAGTTGGTAGAACTTGGCAAACTATCATTAACATTGCCTGTACTTGATTGGTTGAACCAGGCGATAGTCTATCCCGGTGTGCGATTGCTTCAATTGGATGTGGCGGTTGTCGTGGAAGCTACACAATTGCCCGGTGACTTTCATCGAGATCCGGCAGATCAGATATTGGTGGCAACCGCCAGAATTTACAATTTCCCCATTCTGACGGCCGACCGTAAAATCCTCGATTACCCACACGTGCAAAAAGCCTGAATGGAAGAACACAGTTTTGAGAAAAAAGGGCGCGTGATGGCGCTGGATGTGGGCAGTAAGCGCATTGGCATTGCCATCAGCGACGCCACCCGCACCATCGCCGGCTCCTACGGCGTCATGCAGCGGCAATCACGCCAGGAGGATTTTGCCCGCTACCGGCGCATTATCGCGGAAGAAGAGGTGACGCTGTTGATCGTGGGGCTGCCCACCCGCAGCGATGGTTCAGACAGCACCATAGCGGCCTGGATTCGGGATTACACGGCCGCTTTCAGCCAGACCACTTCCATTCCCATCGAATTTTGGGACGAAAGTTTTACCTCCATGCAAGCCGAAGAAAGCCTGGCGCTGCGCGGTAAACGAGGCAAAAAGGCCAAAGAGCGGGTGGATGCAGTGGCGGCTGCTTTTATTTTGCAAAGTTACCTGGACGCACATTCGTGATGACTACAGCGGATTTAGAAATGAACGGATTCCTCTCTGGAAATTTATCCGCTTATTTCTCGATCCGTTGTAGTCTTAAGGGGGCGGCGAAAACTTTGTGACACGAAAAATTTCCCAATAACAGATGACCAATGACTAATAACCTGATGACAGACAAAAAACCCATACGCCAGGACCCCTACAAAGAAAAAAGTGGCTGTTACAAAACGGCCGGATGGATTTTCCGGGGGGGATTGTTGCTGCTGGTGATGGTAGTTTGCCTGACGGCCGCTCTGGTGTTGTATGGGCGCTGGCTAAACAGTGGGCAGGGTGGGGTGCGGCTGGAAGGGGGCGGCGCGCACCTGAACCCGGCGGAACGTCTCTACTTACAGACGTACCTGGCGGCGCGGGCGGAACAGTTGCAGGGGCCGGTGGGAACAGGGGCTACGGCCGTACCCTTCACCATCACCCCCGGCCAGACCGCCAGCGACATCACCGTCAATCTGGCTGCTGCCGGGCTGGTACGGGACGCCGAACTCTTCCTGAACTATCTGCACTATTTTGGCCTGGATTCCCGGCTAGAAGCCGGTGACTTTTTGCTCGACCCCACCTGGCCCCTGCCGGAAATGGCGGTGGCGCTGACCGACGCGCGGGCGCGGGAAATCACCTTGCGTTTCATTGAGGGCTGGCGGCTGGAAGAGATGGCCGACTCCTTGCGCCAGATTCGCCCGGCCAACATCAACGCCGACGAATTCCAGGCCATTACCCAACGACAGGCCCCCTTTGACCTGAGCCGTTATGATTTTCTGGCTTCCCTGCCGCCAGACGCCACGTTGGAGGGCTACCTTTTCCCCGATACCTACCGCGTGCCGCTGGATGCCGATGCTGCCTATCTGGTTGACCTGATGTTGACCAACTTTGGTGAGCGGGTGACGCCGGAGATGCGCCAGGCGTATGGCGCGCAGGGCTTGAGCCTGCGCGAAGCGGTGACGCTGGCTTCCATTGTGCAGCGCGAAGCGGTGATTGCGGACGAACGGCCGCTCATTGCCGGTGTGTTTTTGAACCGGCTGCGTGACGGCACACTGCTGCAAGCCGACCCGACGGTGCAATATGCCGTAGGCTACCAGCCGGACAGACAAACGTGGTGGAAAACGCCGCTGTTCCTGGACGATCTGCAATTTGATTCCCCTTACAACAGCTATCGCTACGCTGGTCTGCCGCCTGGCCCCATTGCCAGCCCCAGCCTGAGCGCTTTGCAGGCAGTAGCCAATCCTACCCCCAGCGATTTCATCTTTTTTGTGGCTTCCTGTGACGGCATGGCCCCCGGCAGCCATATTTTCAGCGTGACCTATGAGGAGCATCTGGCGAATGTGGAACGGTGCCGATAGAGGTAATTGGGTAATTGGTAATTGGGTAATTACGCAATTACCCAATTACGCAATTACCATCTTTCTCCTTACCGTCGTGACCGCCTGTGCCTCTGTTGATCCCGTGATCAAAATTGGCCTGGTGGCTCCGTTTGAAGGGGCGCAGCGGGCGATTGGCTATGACGTAATCTATAGCGCCCGACTGGCGGTGCGGGAGATTAACCAGGCCGGGGGTATTGGCGGCCATCGGGTGGCGCTGGTGGCGCTGGATGACAGCGGCGACCCGGAACTGGCGCGGCAAACGGCCGTAGCTTTAGCTGCCGATCCCGCTGTTGTGGCCGTATTGGGTCACTGGCTGCCGGAAACAACGGCCGTAACCACCCCCCTCTACGCGCAAGCCAACCTGCCCTTCATCCCCATGGGCGCGCCCCCCTTTGGCCCCACCGACCCGGCCACGATGCCCGCCGATTTTGTGGCCCGATACACGGCCGTCACCCCCTTCGACGAACAACCCGGCCCCTACGCCGCCTCTACCTACGCCGCCTTCCAACGGCTCTGGCAAGCCCTGGCCGAAGTGGAGCGACAGCACGGCCGTATTGACCGGGCGGCAGTGATGATGGTAATCGGTAATCAGTAACCGGTTATCGGTTTATTGATGCCCCCGATTACCGATAACCGATTACCGATGACCGAATTTACACCGGGTTTAGACCTGAACGAACAGTTTTACCACGAGGTAGTACGGCCGTTACTGGCGGCCCATTTTCCCGGTCTGGCGCATGGCGCGGGGCGGTTGGGGGATGGCTCGGAGGTGTTGGGATTTGACGATGGCATGTCCACCGACCATGATTGGGGCATCCGGCAGCAGCTTTTTCTGCGGGAAGAAGATGAGGCGCGGTGGGGCACGGCCGTAACGGACACCCTCGCCCATCACCTGCCCCCCACCTATCGTGGTTACGCCGTTCACTTTGGGCCGCCTGATGGGGAAGGGGCGCGGCTGCCGGAACAGATCACATCTGGCCCGGTCAGCCATCGCATTGAAGTGACAACGGCCCGCCACTTTTTCCAGGCGCATTTGGGTGTTGATCCGGTGGCGGAGTGGACGGCCGTTGAATGGATCATCATCCCCCAACAGCGATTATTGACCCTCACCGCCGGGCGTGTCTTTGCCGATGAGTTGGGCGAACTGGCCCCCTGGCGGCAAAAGTTGGCCTATTTCCCGCATGACATCTGGTTCTATTTGCTGGCCTGCCAGTGGCGGCGCATCGGGCAGGAAGACCATTTTGTGGGGCGCACCGGCATTCGCGGCGACGACATTGGCTCGCGGCTGCTGGCGGCGCGGTTGGTGCATGATGTGATGATGCTCGGTTTTCTCTACGAAAGACGTTACGCCCCCTACCCCAAATGGTTTGGCGGCGCCTTTAATCGGCTGGATTGTGCGGCCGAACTCAACCCGATTTTGACGGCCGTGCTGACCGCCCCAGACTGGCAAACACGCGAGAACCATTTGTGCGCCGCTTTCCGTGTGGTGAGCGAAATGCACAACCGGTTGCACATCACGCCGCTGCTACCTACGGGCTGCCAACAGTATTACGGCCGTCCCTTCCACGTGCATGTTGGCGATTATGTCGGTACGATCTGGGCGGCAATTGCCGATGAAGCGGTGAAACGGCTGCCCTACACGGGTAGTGTGGATCAGATGAGTGATAATACCGATTTGCTGAGTTACCCGGATAATTATGGGCGGCTACGGCCGTTGTATATGACTTAAGCCGTGCCAGGCACACCACATCAAAACCTGGAAATTCCAGGCGTTTGTGTGGTGTGCCTGGCACGTGAGGCGAGACCTTATGCCCAAACAAGACTTTCTAATGCGGATGATTGAGCAGTTGCGCGGGCTGCTGCCGTATGTGCTGGATTTGGCCCGGTCGGGCAACTATGCCGAAGCGCACGCCGTCATTGACCAGGCGGTGCAACAACTGATGGGCATTGGCACGAATGGGCTGGTGAAACTGCCGGATGAAACGATTATTGACCGGCTGCAAGCGGACCATGCGGCGGCCTGGGATGACAAATGTTTGTTTCTGACGGCGATGCTGGTAGAGGAAGCAGACATATTGGTGAAAGAAGGAGAGGAGGAAGCAGCTTACGGCCGTTACCTGAAAGCCCTGCATCTGCTCCTCTTTCTGGCGCAAACGGAAAGTGAACCACTGCCCGCCGACAACCTGATACCGGACATTGACCGGGTGGTAGACGCCCTGGCCGATTTTCATTTGCCCAGCGAAAGTTGCGTTAAGTTACTGCTTTATTACGAGCAGATGGGGGATTATACGGCCGTAGAAAATCTCCTCTTCGACTGGCTGGAAAACACCCCACCCGAACTGGTGGGCGAGGCCAATCCGGCCCAAACCGGCCTGGAAATCTTCCAGCGCCTGCTCCAACTGCCCGACCTTGCCCTGGAAGCCGGTGGCCTCACCCGCGAAGAAGTAGAGTTAGCCATTCAAGACTTGCAGGCGTTTGTAGAATGAACGTGAGTGGAACGCCGATAGACGCAGATAACGCGGATTTTTTACTTCTCTTTTGCGTCAGACTACAAGGCATGATAACAACGTTTTATCTGCATCATTCGCGTGAATCTGCGTCCTATTGATGAAGGAGGAACATATGATTCGTAGAATTGTTGGGGTTATTTTTATCATTATTGCCATCATCGGCGCGGTGGTGGCCTACCAGGGAATGCAGCTTACCGACCGCTTTATTGACAATCTGGCGGCGAGCATGAAAAGCGCCCTGCAATTGACCACCGAGACCTTGACCAACGTGGAAAGTACGCTGGTGGTCTCTAAACAAACGCTCACCGACCTGGGGGCCACCTTGTCTACGATGGAAACGACGGCGGGGGATATGGCCACGGCCGTGCAAGACGCCGAACCCCTCATCAACCAGGTCAGCGCCGTCATTGCCAATGATGTACCCAACAGCATTGAAACCTTGCAAGCCAGCATCCCCACCCTGGTGGAAGTGGCTACCGTTATTGATGACACCCTGCACACCCTCAGCCGCTTCAAAATTGATCAAACCATTCCCATCGTCAATTATCGCATCCAGTATGACCTGGGCGTCAACTATGATCCCGAAGTCCCCTTTGACCAGGCGGTGACGCAATTAGGCGGCAGTCTGGAAGGGCTGCCGGAGGCCTTGCGCGGCCTGGAAACTGAATTACAGATTACCCAGGCCAGCCTGGACACTATGGGCAGTAACATGGATCAGTTAGCCGCCGACATGGCTACGCTGAACGCCTCCATTGCCGAAGTGCAGCCCATCCTGGACGAGTACATCCGCATTGTCATCGACGTGAATGACCGGCTGCGCCTGTCCCGCCAGCAAATTGACGATCAGGCCGCTCAGGTAAAGCAGATTTTCAACTTCATCTTTCTCTGGATGCTGCTGTTTCAACTGGTGCCGCTCTATTTGGGGCTGGAAATGGCCGCCGGCGAGCGGGGTATTGAGCAGTATGTCACCGAAAAAGAGTTTGCCGAACGCATGGAAAAGTACGAAAAACTGCTGGCCCAAAGCGAAAATAGCGCGGCCGATGCCCCGGACACGGCCGTATCGTCAGCCTGACAGTGGGCAATCGTAGGGTTTCAGACGGCCGTCCTGCGGACAATCTGCCTATGAGCTTAACAAAATCCCCCGTGTCATTCCGACGAGTCTGCGAGGAGGAATCCTTTTCTACCGGAGATGACGTTAAGATTCCTCGTTCCGAAGACTTCGCTCGGAATGACAGTTTTGGATTAGTACGCGGATTTTCGCGGATGACGCGGATTTTCGTGGCTATATCAAAAAAACCCGCGTTCATCCGCGTTCTTCCGCGTCCCATTTTCTTTTTTCTGGCTGTATGGGTTTTTGCAGCCTGCACGGAGCAGGAAGCGCGGCCAATTGCTCAGGAAATTGCCCACACGGCCGTACCCACCCCCACCCTCGCTGCCGGTCTGCCCACCGTGCCGCCACCGCCGCCAACCCAACCACCGGCAGACACGGCCGTTGCCAACAACTCCACCGATGAACCATTGCCCACGCTCACGGCCGTGCCCACCGTCACCCCCTTACCCACGCCCACCAACTTGCCCTCGCCGGTTGAACGAGTGGCCCAGGCGGATGTCAATTTGCACAACGGCGACTACGCCCAGGCCATTACCCTGCTGGAAGCCAACGTCCGCCAGCCGGACGCCTTCACCCCGGCGCAGCAAGCGGAAA
The DNA here is from genome assembly GCA_019637635.1 of Anaerolineae bacterium. Classification (GTDB taxonomy): domain Bacteria; phylum Chloroflexota; class Anaerolineae; order Promineifilales; family Promineifilaceae; genus CAADGU01. Next base: position 46,192 of record JAHBVI010000038.1, on the reverse strand, counting down.
ACCTGTACAACCTGGGCATTGCCTACCGGCGCGCCGAACGGTACGCCGATGCCCTGGGCGCCTTTGATCAGCTCATCGCCCTGAGTGGGGATCAGACGCCGGCGGCCGTCCACTTCTTCATCGGCCAGGCGCGAGACGCACTGGGCGACTATCCCGGTGCGATCACCGCTTACCAGGCGTACCTGGCGGCCAATTCTGACCTGGGCGCTTACGTCCACCCGCTCATCGCCGCCGCTTACACCGCTACCGGCGACGCCGCCAGCGCCCAACAGGCCCGCGAAGCGGCAGCCAACGCCCCCGCCCACCGCCTGACCGAAATTGCCAACCGGCGTACCCTGGCGCGCCTCTACCTGGACGCGGGCAACTACGCCGCCGCCATCGCCCAATATGACGCCATGCGTGACCTGGCTATCACCGAAATAACCAAAGGGGAGATGACCTATCTGGCGGGCAGCGCCGAACTGCTGGCGGGCAATACCGAAGCGGCCTACGGCCGTTTCCAGCAAGCCCTCACCGCCTATCCCCGGGCCTATGACACCTACCTGGGGTTGGTGCGGCTGGTGGAAGCGGGTGTACCGGTGGACGAGTATCAGCGCGGCCTGGTCAACTTCCACGCCAAATCCTACGAACCGGCGGTAGCCGCCTTTGCCCGGTATGTGGCCGCCAACCCGGAAAATTACAACCCGGACGCCCACCTGTATGCCGCGTGGAGTTATGAAGCCTTAGGCAATTTGCCCGCTGCCCTGGCCGAATTGGACCGCTACGCCAGCAGCAACCCGGCGACGGCTGCTTTTGAACGTGGCCTGATGCTGGCCCGCTCCAGCGACCTGCCCGGCGCGTTGAGCAATTATGACTTTGTATTGCAGAACTTCCCGGACGCCGAAAATGCCCCCGCCGTGGCCTGGCGGGCGGCGCTAAACGCGGAAAATCAGGGGGATGTGGTCACGGCCGTCACCCGCTACACCGCCCTGGCCGACGCCTACCCCTGGTATGAAAACACGCCGGAAGCATTGTTCCACGCCGGCTGGCTGGCAAACCGCAGTGGGGACACGGATACAGCCGTGACCCTCTGGATCCGCGCCGCCCAAACCTACCCGGCCAACGAATATGGCAGCGCCGCCCTGGTCTGGCTGCTGCGCACCCTGCCCGGTTACAGCCCCACCCATGAAGACGGCGGCGGCGTGCCCGACCCCCACAAGTTATTGGAACAGATACAGCAACAGGCAGAGGGGAGTACGGCCGTGAACTACTACGCCCTCCGCGCCAGAGATATTGTGCAGGGGAATGAGCCGTTTACGGCCGTTGCCCCCTTCCTTGTGCCCACCGCCGAGGAAGAGGCTGCCGCCCAGACCGAAGCCGAAAGCTGGCTGCGCCGCTGGTTGGGGCTGGAAGCCGGAACCGACATCCGCAGCCTGTCACCCACCCTGGCCAATGACGGCCGTCTGATACGCGGCCAAAAGTTGTGGCAGTTAGGGCTATATGAAGAAGGTAAACGGGAATTGGAAGCGGTGCGCGAAGCGTATGCCCAGGATGCCCTCAGCAGCTACCAACTGGCGATTTTCTTCCGCGATTTGGGGCTGTACCGCTCCTCTATTTTGGCGGCGGCGCGGTTGCCTGGCCTGACCGGGCAGACGATATTTACCATGCCCCGCTTTTTCGGCCGCCTGATGTACCCGGTTTATTACCACGACCTGGTGCTGCCGTTGGCGCAGCAATATAACTACGACCCCCGGCTGCAATTTGCCCTGCTGCGGCAGGAGAGCCTGTTTGAAAGTTTTGCCACTTCCAGCGCCGTCGCCCAGGGTCTCAGCCAGGTCATCCCCGATACCGGCGCCTATATTGCTCAGCAGCTTAACTGGCCGAACTACAAAAACGAAGACCTGTACAAGCCGTATGTGGGGCTGAACTTTGGTGCGTTTTACCTGGCACAGCAGTTACGGGCTTTTGATGGCACGGCCCATGCCGCCCTCTCCGCCTACAATGCCGGGCCGGGGAACGCCGCCCGCTGGTACAATGCCGCCGGCAGCGACCTTGACCTCTACATCGAAACCGTCAACTTCGCCGAAACCCGCCTCTACATTGACCGCATTTATGAGGGATATGTGGCTTACCGCTTTTTGTATGGGTAAGTTTCAGCAGACATCCGATTTTTCCCAAAAATCGGATATCTGCTGAAACCTGCTTTTTTTACGCCATTCCCAATTGCCGCCCTGCCCGGTGTGGCGTATAGTTGAGGCATGGAAAACCCCACCGCTTATATCCCCATGGATCGACGGCAAGCTCTGGCGATGGGCGTTGACCTGCCAGAAGTAACGAGCGGGGCGGCGCTGTTTGCCGATATTTCCGGTTTTACGCCGCTGACGGAAGCGTTGGCCCAGGAGCTTGGCACCAGGCGTGGCGCGGAAGAATTGACCGGTTATCTGAACCGGGTGTATGACGCGCTGATTACGGAACTGCACCGTTATGGCGGCAGCGTCATCTCCTTTGCCGGGGATGCCATTACTTGCTGGCTGGATGGGGATGATGGGCTGCGCGGGGTGGCCTGCGCGTTGGCGATGCAGCAGGCGATGGCCCAATTTGCGGCGATACTGATTCCTTCGGGGAAAACGGTGGCATTGGCAGTAAAAACGGCCGTCGCCGTTGGCACAGTCCGCCGTTTTGTGGTGGGTGATCCCGATATTCAACTGATGGATGTGTTGGCCGGGGAGACGCTGGAATGGTTGACGGCAGCGGAACATTTGGCCGGTAAGGGAGATGTGGTGCTGACGCCCAAAACGGCGGTTGCCTTACACCCCCATCTGATCATCAGTGAGTGGCGTACCCCGCCGGAAAATGATGCGCAGTTTGCGGTGGTACGGGAATTGTTAACGGCCGTACCCGCCCAACCCTGGCCCCCCCTGCCACATCCCCTTACTGAGCAACAGATTCAACCCTGGCTGCTGCCCAGCATCGTCGAACAGTTGCAGCACGGCCGTGGCGAATTCCTGGCCGAACTGCGCCCCGCCGTCGCCCTGTTTATGAAATTCACCGGCATTGATTACGACCACGACCCGGCGGCGACGGTGAAACTGGATTGGTACATGCAGGCCGTCCAGCGCATCATCCAGCAGTATGATGGCGCGCTGCTGCAGCTGACCATCGGCGACAAGGGTAGTTACCTCTATGCCGCTTTTGGCGCGCCCATTGCCCACGAAGACGACGCCGCCCGCGCTGTGACCGCCGCCTGGGACATCATCCACACGGCGGCCATGCCGGCCATTGAATCGGTGCAAATCGGTATTGCCTCCGGGCGCATGCGGACGGGGGCTTACGGCGGCAGTGCCCGCCGGACGTATGGCGTGTTGGGCGACAGCGTCAACCTGTCGGCGCGGTTGATGGAACGAGCCGCGCCCGGCCAGATTTTGACGACGGTGGAGATTCAACAGGCGGTGGATGGCTTTGAATGGGAGGCGCTGCCGGCCATTGAGGTGAAGGGGAAGAGCGGGAAAATGCCGGTAACGGCCGTTGTTCGCCCCCGTCCCCGTTCTATCATGCGTCTGCTAGAACCCGAATACGCGCTGCCGATGGTTGGCCGGGAAGCCGAACTGGCTTTAATTACCGAACGGCTGGAACGTGTCTTGGCCGGGCAGGGGCAAATCATCGGCATTACCGCCCACCCCGGCATGGGTAAATCTCGCCTGGTAGCCGAGGTGATCCGGCTGGCAAATGAGCGCGGATTAACCGGGTATGGCGGCGAGTGCCATTCTTATGCTTCCAAGAGCAGCTATCACGTGTGGCACACCATCTGGCGCGGCTTTTTCAACGTTTTAGGCGACCCGCCATTAGAAGAGCTGCTTACCCAATTAGAGGCTGAACTGACACAGATTGACCCGGCGCTGTTGCCCCGGCTGCCGCTGTTGGGCATGGCCCTCAACCGGGCCATCCCGGATAACGATCTTACTCGCTCGTTTGATGCCAAATTGCGCAAGGCGTCAATGGAGTCGCTGTTGGTGAGTTGTGTGCGGGCGCGAGCGGCCACACGGCCGTTACTCTTCGTTTTAGAAGATTCCCACTGGATTGATCCGCTCTCCCATGATCTGCTGGAGATTTTGGGTCGGGCGATGGCCGATATGCCCGTGCTGTTAGTGCTGGCTTACCGCGTGGTCGAAGTAGGTGGCGATATTCCCCCGCGTGTCAACAAGCTGCCTTATTATTCCGAAGTAATGCTGACGGAGTTTACCCCCCAAGAGGCGCGCCACTTGATGCAGCTCAAAGTGGCGCAGTTGTTTGGGACGGACACGGCCGTGTCCCCCACCTTTGTGGAACGTATTACCACCAAAGCCGATGGCAACCCCTTTTACATTGAAGAACTGCTCAATTATCTGCAAGACCGGCACATAGACCCCCAATCGGCCGATGCCCTGGACACGCTTGACCTGCCCGATAGTTTGCACAGCCTGATCCTCAGCCGTATTGACCAACTGACCGAAGGGCAAAAAAATGCCATCAAAATAGCCAGCGTTATCGGCCGTCTGTTTCGGGTGACGCTGCTGTGGGGCGCTTACCCGGAACTGGGCGACGTGGCCCACGTGCAGGCCGACCTGGAGGCGCTGCGCCAGATGGAACTGACGGTGTTGGATACGCCGGAGCCAGAATTGGCCTACATCTTCAAACATGTTGTTACCCAGGAGGCCACTTACGAGAGCCTGCCCTATGCCACCCGCGCCCGGCTGCATACCCAGATTGGCGCATACATCGAACAGGCCTATGTGGACATGTTGGCGGCCTATGTGCCCATTTTGGCGCACCATTATGCGCACGGTCAGGACGAGGCTAAAAAGCGGCATTATTTGCTGCTGGCGGCGGCCGATGCCCAGGCCAAATATGCCCATGAGGCGGCCATCACCTATTACGAGCGAGCCTTGCCTCTGCTGCCGGAAACGGAACAGGCCCCGGTTTTGCTGAAATTGGGCGAGGCGCTGCAAACGGTGGGCCGCTGGCCGGAGGCGGAGACGATGTTGGAAAATGCGCTGGCCTTGTCGCGGCAGTTGGGGGATTTACACGGCCGTGCTGCCGCCCAAACCGCCCTGGCCGAACATATGCGTAAGCAGGGGCGGTATGACGAAGCCGCCGCCCGGCTGCTGCGCGCCCGCCTCAACTATGAAGAATTGGGGGATGAAGCCGGCACCGCCCAGGTGCTGCAATTTTCCGGCATATTGGCCGCGCAGCGGGGTGATTATCAGACCGCCCGCATCCTTTGGGGTGAAAGCCTGGACATCCGGCGGCGGTTGAGTGACAAGAGCAGCATTGCCAGCCTGCTCAATAACCTGGGTATTGTGGCTCGCTACCAGGGTGAATATGCTACCACCCAGCGATTGTATGAGGAAAGTCTGGCTATCCGCCAGGAGATTGGCGACAAGTCGGCTATTGCTAATTCGCTGAACAACCTGGGTTTTCTGGCGTTGAATTTGGGCGACCTGGGCGCGGCCCGGCAGCGGCTAGAAGAGGCGGTTACGTTGCTGCGCGAGGTCGGTGACCGCTGGGCGCTGGCTAATTCACTCAATAATCTGGCCAGCGTGGCCCGCGACCAGCGCGATTACCAGCGGGCGCGGGAACTGTACCGGGAAAGTTTACGCATCAACCGCGAGTTGGGCGATAAAGGGGCGCTGGCCTATCTGCTGGAAGACATTTGCTGCCTGGCAGCGGCCGAAAATGACCCGGAATCGGCCTTCCGGCTGTATGGGGCGGCGGCGGCGCTGCGTGAGGAGATAGGCGCGCCCCTGCCGCCCAGTTACCAGCAAAAAATGGATGAACTGCTGGCCCCCACACGAGCGCAGTTGCCCGAAGAGCAGGAACATGCCTGGCTGGCTGCGGGGCGGCAGCTTTCGTTAGACGAAGCAATTGTGTATGCCTTGCAGTTGTAGATAACAGACCTGACAGGTTTCAAAAACCTGTCAGGTCTAGGGAGATTTCCCGATGAACAAGCAACCATTTAACCAACCACCGCCTGTTTTGGGTAATCAATATGATGAGGATCGGGTTCTGCGCAGTTATTTGCGGCGGGCGCTGCCGCCGGATGTGTTGGCGGCAATTGAACCGGCGCTGCGGGAATTGGGCGACCTGGCCGGGGGGCGGCTGTACCAGATGCAGTTGGCTGACCGGTTGAATGAGCCAGTATTGACGCAGTGGGATGCCTGGGGCAACCGCATTGACCACATTGAAATCACGCCGTTGTGGAAAGAGGCAGAAAAACTGGCGGCGCAGTTTGGCATTGTGGCCGCGGCATATGAGGGGCAGTACGGCCGTTACGACCGCATGCACCAGTTTGCCCTCACCTACCTCTTCCACCCCTCGACCGACGTGTACACCTGCCCGCTGGCAATGACCGACGGGGCGGCGCGCACGCTGCTGCGCTCTGGCAACCGGGAATTGATTGACCGGGCCATTCCTCACCTGACCAGCCGCGACCCGGCCCAATTCTGGACGAGTGGGCAGTGGATGACGGAATCTACCGGCGGTTCGGATGTGGGTCTGAGTGAAACGGTGGCCGTACTGGATGACCAGGAGACGTGGCGGCTGCACGGCCGTAAATGGTTCACCTCCGCCGCTACCGGGCAAATGACGCTGACGTTGGCCCGACCGGAAGGCAATCCACCGGGTGGTAAGGGGTTGGCGTTGTTTTACCTGGAGACGCGGGATGGGCACGGCCGTTTGCAAAACATGGAAATCCTGCGCCTGAAAGACAAATTGGGCACACGCAAAGTGCCCACCGCCGAAATTATGCTGCACGGCGCACCGGCTGTGCCGGTGTATGCGCTGACGGACGGCGTACGCCACATCGTGCCCATGCTGCACCTGACGCGCACCTGGAACGCCGTCAGCGCCATTGCCTTTATGCGGCGGGGGCTGGCGCTGGCGCGGGATTATGCCCGTAAGCGGGTGGCCTTTGGCGCGCCGCTGGCGCAAAAGCCGCTGCACGTGGATACGTTGGCGCGGCTGCAAGCGGAGTTTGAAGCTGCCTTTCACCTGACGTTTTATGGCGTGGAGTTAATTGGCAAAGATGAGGCGGGCGAGATTACCGACGCGGAAGCGGCGCTGCTGCGCATGTTGACCTCGATCAACAAGCTGGTGACGGGGCGGCAGGGGGTGGCCGTGACCAGCGAGATTTTGGAGGCGCATGGCGGCGCGGGGTATGTGGAAGATACCGGGTTGCCACTGCTGCTGCGGGATGCCCAGGTGTTGCCGATCTGGGAAGGCACAACGAATGTGCTGGCGCTGGACACACTGCGGGCGCTACGCGACGGGGCAGCGTTGCCCGCCCTCATGCAGAAGGTGGCAGATTGTGCTACGGCCGTGCGTGATGAACGCTTGCGCACGGCCGTGACCACTGCCCAACATGCTCTTTCTCATGCCACAAGCTGGCTCACGCAAACGGTGAATCGGGAACCGGCCTTACTGGAAGCGGGGGCGCGCCGTTTTGCCCTGACCATTGGCCGGGCGCTGGCGCTGGCGCTGCTGGCGGAACATGCGCAATGGTCACTGGATGTGGAGGGGAACGGCCGTGCCGCCACCGCCGCCCAGTTGTTTGCCCAGGGCGGGGTGGATGTGGTGGTGGATACGGCCGTGACAGATATGGCTGCGCTGGTAATTGAGTAATTGGGTAATTACCCAATTACCTGCTTGCCCAATTACATCTTTTTCCCCACACGCGGTATCATAATAAAAACTGTAGGGCGATTTTGGGAAATCGCCCTACAGTCATACATCACACAGGAGGAAAGACGTGAAACGCAGTACCTTATTCATCTTCTTAACCCTTTTAATTATGTTTGTGGCCTGCCAGCCGCGAGAAGAGGTTAACCCAGACAAACTACCGGCCAATTATGATTATGCCGCCGGTGACGCTTCAAAATCGGTGACACTCAAGGGTGTGACTATTCAGGTGGATGAGACCAGCACCCGCCCCGGCGATGCGTCTGCTGACCAGCCACTTAAGCCGGGTTATGTGTATGTGGTGGTGAAGATGACCATTACCAACCAGAGCCAGAAATCGGTGCTGGCGACAGAATTTCGTTTAATTGATGAATACCTGAATCTGTATGAATCGTGGCAGACCAGCGCCCCGTTTAGCCGCGAGTTGACGGCGCTGCCCGCCGAAATCGGCCCAGGGCAGTCGGCGACCGGGGAGCAGGTGTTTATTGTGCCGCAGCCGGCGCTGAGCGCCAATCTGCGCCTGCGCTGGCAGTCTGGCGTGCATGAATCGCGCATAGACCTGTCGCTGGGCCAACTGCCTTTGCCGCAATAAAGGGATTTGCACGGTTAAAAATCCGCATTTATCCGTTTAATCCGTGTTATCCGTGATTCTATTGAAATGTCCATAAGCCGTGATGCGTTTGCAGCGAAGGTGGAACACGGCGAGACCAGATTCCGTTGAGATTTCGCTTTATACCTGGGAATGAATTCCCAGGCTGAGACACAAAGTACGCTAAAGCGCACTGAGAGCGGACTTTTACTACGAACGATGAACGAGGAACTAGAGAGGATTGACTGATGAAGCGGACGTTGTTTGATGACGAGCATCTGATGTTTCGGGAGGCGGTACGCCGGTTTGTGGAGAAGGAGGTACGGCCGTACCACGACCAGTGGGAACACGACGGCATTGTACCCCGTGATTTGTGGATGAAGGCGGGGGCGGCTGGTTTCCTGGCGATGGCTGCGCCGGAGGTGTATGGCGGCCTGGAGCTAAATGACTTTCGCTATAACGTGGTGCTGACGGAGGAACTCACCCGTGCCGGGGCCTCTGGCGTGGGGTTTGGCCTGCATAATGACATTGTGCTGCCCTATATTCTGACTTATGGCACGGACGAACAGAAACAACGCTGGCTGCCGCAGATGATCAGCGGCGAGACGATTACGGCGATTGCCATGAGCGAACCAAACGCAGGCAGTGACCTGGCGGGGATTCAGACAACGGCCGTGCGCCACAATGACCACTACCTGTTGAACGGCCAGAAGACCTTTATCACCAATGGCATTAACAGTGACCTGGTGATTGTGGTGGCCAAGACCGACCCGGCAGCCGGGCACAGCGGCGTCAGTTTGCTGGTGGTGGAACGAGGGATGGCGGGGTTTGAACACGGCCGTAATCTGGACAAAATTGGCCTGAAAGCGCAAGACACGGCCGAACTGTTTTTCCACAACGTCAAAGTGCCGTTGAACAATTTGCTGGGCGGCGAAGGGCAGGGGTTTTACCAATTGATGTTCCAACTCCCCCAGGAGCGGCTCTCGATTGCCGTCATTGCGGTGGCGGCGTGTGAGACGGTGTTGGAGATGACGATCAACTATTGCCAGGAGCGGGAGGCGTTTGGCCGGCCGATTGGCAAATTCCAGCACAACCGTTTTAAGCTGGCGGAAATGAAAACAGAGATCGAAATCGCCCGCGTTTTTGTGGACCGCTGCATCACCGAACTGAACGCGGGTAATCTGACGGCGGCCGAAGCGGCCATGGCCAAATGGTGGACGACGGAACTGCAAAAGCGGGTGGTGGATGACTGCCTGCAACTGCACGGTGGTTATGGCTACATGATGGAATACCCCATCGCCAAAGCATTCCTGGACACCCGCGTGCAAACCATTTACGGCGGCACGACGGAGATTATGAAGGAGATTATTGGGCGGGCGATGGGGTTTTAGCTGCGTGATGCGTGACTCGTGATGCGTGATGTTTTCACGTGTCACGCATCACGCATCACGTATCACGTGAAGGAGAGTATGAAAGGGATTATTTTGTCGGGTGGGATGGGGACGCGGCTCTATCCGTTGACCATTTCGCTATCGAAGCAGATTTTGCCGTTGTTTGACAAGCCGATGATTTATTACCCGCTGTCGGTGTTAATGCTGGCCGATATTCGAGAGTTTTTGATCATCTCCACGCCACAGCACATTGCCTTGTACCAGGAGTTGTTTGGTCATGGGGAGCGGTTAGGGCTGCATATTGAGTATGCGGTGCAGCCGCAGGCCAATGGCATTGCCCAGGCGTTTGTCATTGGCGAGCAGTTTGTGAATGATGAGCCGTGCGCGCTGATGTTGGGCGATAACTTTTTGTACGGGCATGGCCTGTCGGGGCGGCTGCGACAGGCGGGGCAGTTGGCCGAGGGTGGGCTGGTGTTTGCTTACTACGTGCAAGACCCGGAGCGGTACGGTGTGGTCTCCTTTGATGACAATTACAAGGCGCTGACCATTGAGGAGAAACCGAAACAGCCAAAGTCTAATTATGCGGTGACGGGACTGTATTTTTATGACGCGGATGTGGTGCGGATTGCGAAGGAGCTACGGCCGTCGGCGCGTGGCGAATACGAAATTACCGACGTGAACAACATCTATTTGCAGCGAGGACAGTTGCGGGTGGAACTGCTGGGGCGTGGTTTTGCCTGGCTGGATACAGGCACCCATGACAGCCTGTTGGAAGCCAGCAACTTTGTGCAAACCATCGAACACCGGCAGGGCTTGAAGGTAGGCTGCGTGGAAGAAATCGCCTTCCGCAAAGGGTACATCAGCCCGGCGCAGCTCATGGACATTGCCAACCGCTCCAACGACAACCCTTACTGCCAGTATTTGCGCCGCCTGGCAGAAGAGAAAATGGGGCCGATTTGGGAATGAGATTAGAGATTGGAGATTGGAGATTGATTGAATCTCCAATCTCCAATCTCCAATCTCCACAACAACTATGAACGACATCACCTTACGCAACTGCCAGCAAACGGTGGATGAATGGGTACGGACGGTGGGGGTACGCTATTATTCGGAGTTGACGAACACGGCCGTGCTCATGGAAGAGGTCGGCGAAGTGGCCCGGCTCATGGCCCGGCTGTACGGCGACCAGAGCTTCAAAAAGACGGACGAAGCGCCTGATCTGGCCGATGAAATGGCTGATGTGCTGTTTGTCCTCATCTGCCTGGCCAATCAGACCGGCGTAGACCTGACGGCCGCTTTCCACCAAAACATGGCAAAGAAGACTACCCGTGACAAAGAGCGCCACGCGAATAATCCGAAGTTGAAGTGATGCGTGATACGTGATGCGTGAGACTTTTCCAGTCACGTATCACGCATCACGCATCAAAAGTATTCTGATGAGCATAGATATAACAAAAGTATTGGGCTACCAGTTCAAGCCGGTGGAGACGCGGTATACGGAGCGAGATGTGAGCCTGTATGCGCTTTCCATTGGGGCGGCGGCCGATCCGCTGGATCGGGATGAGTTGAAGTTTGTGTATGAGTTGAACGGTGCCGGTTTTTTTGCCTTTCCCACCTTCCCTATGATCTTCCCCTTTCCGATGATGTGGCAAATTTTGGACGTGCCGGGACTGGAGTTCAACCCGATGTTATTGCTGCATGGGGAGCAGATGATGGTGTTAAGACGGCCGTTGCCCCCCTCTACCACCCTCACCACCCACGCCCACATCAGCCAGGTCTACGATAAAGGCTCCGGCGCGCTCATCGTCCTGGACATTTCCACGGTGGATGCGCAGGGCGAAGAAGTGGCCTTCAACCAGCTATCCGCCTTCATACGCGGCCTGGGTGGTTTTGGCGGCGAACGCGGGCCATCAGGCAGCGCTCACACGCCGCCGGAGCGACCGCCGGATGTGGTGCTGGCCCAGGCTACGCAGCCCAACCAGGCGCTCTATTACCGGCTGGCCTCCGGCGATGGCAACCCCTTACACGCCGATCCGCAGATGGCGGCGATTGGTGGGTATGACCGGCCGATATTGCATGGCTTGTGTACACTCGGTTTTGCGGCGCGGGCGGTGTTGAAGACATTTGGCGGCAATGATCCGGCGCGCTTTCAGAGTATCCGCGCCCGCTTCAGCCAGCCCGTTTTCCCCGGCGAGACGGTGATTACAGAGATGTGGGATGAGGGCGACGGCCGTGTCCTTTTCCGTGCCCGCATCCAGGAACGGGGTGGTGTGGTGGCGATCACCAATGCAGCCGTCGAGTTGAAATGATGATCCGCAAAGTGCTTTGTGCAAGATACGAAGAGTTGCGAAGGGGTGAAAAAGATGGCTAAGACGAACAAACATGTACGTAAAAGGGCCAGGCGGTCCACACAGAAACAAAAGAGACCGTCACTGGCATCCCGCTTGTTTGGTTGGGGGGACGAAGTTGGACAAAGCCTGCGCAGCAGCATGAGTACGCTGCGTCAGGCCGGCGAGTGGCCTTTGCTGGAGTGTATGATCACAAAAGCGTGGCGCGAGCCAGGCATGATTGTCCAACTTTGTGTGGCGCGTCGCTCGCCGAAAGGAGAGGTGGCGGTTGGTATGTTCCTGGTGGATCTTGGTTGTCTGGGCGTTAAAAACGCTTATGGGAAAATCTATCCATCGGTAGCCATCTACAAACGAGAATTATTGGCGCGTTTGAAAGAGGCCCATCCGATGCAAACGATTGATCTTGACCTGGCAGCCAAAATCGTAGCCGAAGCGGTGCGATACGCCGATTCGCTGGGGTTCAAACCCAACAAAGATATTAAGATGGCCTACCTGGTGATGGGTGAGGCTTCCCCGGAAACGTGTGACGTGAAAATTCCGCTGGGCAAGGATGGCAAACCATTTTTTGTCAACGGGCCATACGATGATGTAGATCGGATCAGGCGAACATTAGACCGCACGGTGGGGCCGGGCAATTACGAGTTTTTGATGATACTTCCTGGCCCGTTTGATGAAATGGAATTCGATCCTGATAATACGATAGGGTTTGGGTAAGGTAAGGAGTGTCCTATGTTTCAAAATCAAGTAGCGATTGTGACGGGGGCGGGGCGGGGCATTGGTGCGGCGGCGGCGAAACTGTTTGCGCAGTATGGGGCCAAAGTGGTAGTCAATGATCTGGATGCGGCGCCAAGTGCAGAAGTGGTGGCGGAGATAAAGGCGGCGGGTGGGGAGGCAACGGCCGTGCCCGGCAGCGTCACCGATCCCCAATTCCCCGACCAACTCATGCAGGCGGCCATCGCCGCCTATGGCAAGATCAACATCCTGGTTAACAACGCCGGTTTCACCTGGGACGGCATGTTGCACAAAATGAGCGACGAGCAATGGCAGGCGGTGCTGGACATCCACGCCACCGCCCCCTTTCGCCTGATTCGCGCCGCCGCCCCCTATATGCGCGAAGCAGCCAAAGCGGAAAAGGAAGCGGGTGGCCCGGTGGAGCCGCGCTGCATCGTCAACGTCTCTTCCACCTCCGGGCTGCACGGCAATGTGGGGCAGATTAACTATGCCACCGGCAAAATGGGCATCGTCGGGCTGACCAAAACGGTGGCCAAAGAGTGGGGCGCATTTGGCGTGCGCTGCAACGCCGTGGCCTTTGGTTTTATTGACACGCGCATGACCCAGGCCAAAGAAAAGGGAGAAACGATTGCCATTGGCGACAAGGAAGTGGCCATTGGCATCCCCAACCAGATGCGCCAGATGGCCCCCATGCTGATCCCCCTGGGGCGGCCCGGCACGCCAGAAGAGGCGGCGGGCGGCATCGTCTTGCTGGCCTCGCCGCTGGCGGCCTATATTACCGGGCATACGCTGGAAGTGACGGGCGGAGCGGGGATATAGCCATTCGGCATGGTTCAGAAAACTACCGGCATATCTTTACAAATTCCACGTCAGCGTGTCATTCCGACCCGTTCGGCAAGCTCAGGGCAGGCTTGTCTTCGAGGAGGAATCCCTACCACTGGTGCAGGAGCAGGATTCCTCGCTCCGAAGACTACGCTCGGAATGACAATTACAGCTGATTTGTAAAGGACAAATCTCGTCTTATGAACCACGCCAACCATTCCACTATGAACACAGAAAACCACCAAGTCATTCATATCTGGCAGCGATTGTGGCTGGTATTGGTTTTGCTGGGGCTGGTAGCGCTGGCGGTGGGGCTGTTTGCCCTGGTGAATCCGCAGGCAACGGCCGCACTGCCGGTGCAATTGTTGGGTGTGATACTGGTGTTGGATGGGGTGCGGCGGATGGGCACGGCCGTGATCAAACGCCATCCCCATTGGGGAAATCAATTGCTCTCTGGGCTGATTGAAATCCTTCTTGGTTTGCTCGTTTTTGTTTTGGCGCTGCCCATTGTCACGGCAGCTTTTACCGTCATCCTCTACCTGGCCGGGTTTGGCCTGCTGATTAGTGGCGGGGTGAGTGTGATGCAGGCGATTCAGGGGCGACGGCCGTATACCAGCATCTTCACCGGGGTCATGTTGCTCGGTTTTGGGGTGCTGATGTTTGCCCTCACCGGGCCGCTGGCCGTGAGCCTGGTCTGGGTGACGGGCATTTTTTCGCTGGTGGCGGGCGTCCTTTTGCTGGTGGCTGCTTTTCGCGTGCGGCAGCAAGGCGGTCTGCTGTCCGGGCAGATGTGGACAATCCAGGGGGACACGGTGGTGGTGGATGGCGACGTGATTGATGGAGAAGTGATTGATGGCGAAGTGATTGAGGGGGAATATGAGTTGGATGAAGAAGAGCCGGGGTTGTTGGCGGACGGCCGTGAGGACGGCGAATCGTAATCGGTAATCGGTAAACGGTGCAGAGGTGAGGATGAGATGGTGGCGGGATACGGCCGTGCGGCAGGGTGTGATTGTCTTTGTGGCGCTGCGGCTGTTTTTGTTGGTGTGGGCGGCGCTGGTGCTGCTGGTGCAGCCGTTGCCGCCAGAACCAGATGAGGTGTTACGGCCGTACCAGGGTCAGCCCATCCTCGACAGTGGTATGGCCGGATGGCTGCTTGGCCCCTGGCAGCGGTTTGATGCCCTGCATTACACCGCCATTGCTACCAACGGCTACCAAAACGAAGCCGATTCCGTCTTTCCGCCATTGTATCCCTGGCTCATTCGCGCCCTCGCCTTCCCCTTGGGCAGCAGCCACACCGCGCATATGACCGCGGCCATCCTGGTGGCTAATCTGGCCTGTCTGGGGCTGTTCATCCTGCTGCATAAGGTGGCGGCGGCTGAAATTGGCCCGCCACATGCCACCCGTACCGTCATTTTTCTGGCGCTTTTTCCCACCGCCTTTTTCCTTTTTGCCCCCTACACGGAGTCGTTGTTTTTGCTGCTGGCGCTGTCGTCGCTCTGGTCGGTGCGGCGGGGGGCGTTCTGGCAGGCGGGGCTGTTGGGCTTACTGGCCTCGCTGACGCGGTTGACGGGTTGGGTGCTGGTGGTGCCGCTGGTGTATGAGTTTTGGCGGCAGCGGTGGTCCCCCGGCATGGTTAAAGATGTGAGGAAAGTGGGGGAGGGTACGGCCGTGTTCTTGCCCGGCCTCGGTACCTTTCTCTTTCTCGTTTACCGGTGGGCCATTGGGCTGCCGCCGTTGAGCGCCATGTACCAAACCTACTGGTACCAGCAAACCGGCCTGCCCGGTTACGATTTGCTGCGGGCGCTGCAAACGATGTTTCTCGGCGCCGCCGCCCGCGCGGGCGAATTTACGTTGTGGTTTGATTTTTTCTGCGCGTTATTATTACTGGCAACAACCATCCTGGCTTTCCGGCGTCTGGGCATCACCTGGGGATTATATGCGGCGCTGTTGCTCTTTTTCATGCTGTTGCCCACCTCGGAGTTAAAACCGCTGTACTCCTTTTCCCGGTACACCCTGGCCTTTTTCCCCACCTTCCTGCTCCTGGCAAGATGGGGGCAAAACCCCTGGCTCAACCGGCTTATCTTATACCCTTCCCTTGTCCTATACCTTTATTTTAGCGGGCAGTTTTTCATCTGGGGGTGGGTAGCGTAGGAAGTGTCAGGTGTTCAACTGATTGCGTGAACACCTGATCACTTGAACACAATTTGGAGAATTTTATGCTGCGTTATTTTGTAGTTCCCGCCATCATTGCCCTGGTTGGGGCGTTGGTATTGATGCAACTGATTGATATGTTGACTGCGCTATTTGCGTGGTTGATCAGTATTACCGTTGTTACATTTTTGACCTATGGCTACGATAAACTCATTGCCGGGTCGGCGCGCCTGCGGGTACCGGAAAATGCGCTGTTGGCGCTGGCCTTTGTGGGCGGTACCGTAGGCGCATTGGGTGGCATGGCCTTGTTTCGCCATAAAACCAGTAAACGTTCATTCCAATTGAAACTGGTGATCGTGTTACTGGTTCAGGCGGCTTTGCTGGCGCTGTATATCTTCTATACAAACCGCACATGAACAACGGGATTATTAGCCGGTTGTCGCTGCGGCGCTACCACGTGCAGCTCTGGCTGTTTGTGGTTCCATTTTTGTTGGGGGCGCTAGTATTGACCATTTTACCGGCGTTGGCGACTGTGGCCGTGGCTTTTACCAACTACAATGCGGTGGCTGCGCCCACCTGGGCCGGCATGGATAACTTCATGCGGCTGCTCAGTTCGGCGTATGTGCGCATTTCGCTGCGTAACACGATTTATTTCCTGGCATTGGCCGTGCCGTTACGTTTGTTGGGGGCGCTGCTGTTGGCGCTGCTGCTGCAATCCGAGCGGCGCGGCTTTGGCTTGCACCGCGCGGCCGTTTACCTGCCCACGGTGATCCCCGAAGTGGCCTACGCGCTGATCTGGTTATGGATACTCAATCCGGTGTATGGGCCGCTCAATATGCTCCTCGCCGGACTGGGCGTTCAGGGGCCAGCCTGGTTGACAGAGCCGGGCACGGCCCGTTTTTCCATTGTGCTGCTCTCCCTGTTTACCATTGGCGAAGGATTTGTCATTTTACTCACCGGCTTGCGCACCATTCCCCGCGCTTATTTTGAGGCGGCGCGGGTGGATGGGGCCACGGCCTGGCAATCGTTCTGGCGCATTACCCTGCCGCTGATTTTGCCCTGGCTGCTGCTGTTGACCTTTCGGGACCTGGTGATCAGCCTGCAAAATACGTTTACGCCGTCGTTTGTGTTGACGTATGGTGGGCCGTATTACGCCACGACCTTTGTGCCGTTGCTGTTATATGAGCTGGCCTTTGATTTTTTTGATTTTGGCATGGCGGCGGCTTTGCTCCTTTTTACTTATCTGGTGATTGGTCTGATCATCATGGGCATTTTGAACCTGGTGGGATCGGAGCGAGGGGCGGATGATTTTTGAGATTGGAGATGGGGAGGTTCAATCTCCAATCTCCAATCTCCCAATCTCTATTGATTGCTAATGACAAAACTAAAAAGCATAATTCACCATAGTTTGGGCTGGGTTTTAACGGCCGTGTTCCTCCTCCCTCTGCTCTGGGTGCTGGTGGCCTCGCTGCGCCAGGTGGGGTTGCCGCCGCCGACCACAGTGGAGTGGTATCCACCTGACCCCCAATGGCAAAACTACCAGACCATCTTTGAGCGGGTGCCGATGACTCGTTATTTACAAAATTCGCTGGTGGTGGTGGCTACGGCCGTGCCCCTCACCTTGATCATCGCCTCCATGGCCGGTTTTGGCATCAGCCAGTTGCCGGTCAGGCCGCGCCGCCAGTTGGTTTACTTTAGCATTGCCCTGCTCATTGTGCCCGCAGCGGCTGTCTGGCTGTTTCGCTTCCAGATTTTGCGCTGGATGGGGCTGCTCGATTCGCTATGGGCGCTCATCTTGCCCGCCTTTACGGGCAGCAATGCCCTGTTTGTGCTGCTGTTTTACTGGACGTTCCGGCGCATACCGGGCGAGATGTTTGAAGCGGCGCAACTGGATGGGGCTACGGCCGTGACCGTCTGGTGGCGATTGGCCTTGCCCTTGGCCCGCCCCACCATTGTTGGCGTCACCGTCCTCACCTTTGTCATGTATTGGAGCGACTTCATCAGCCCCATCCTCTACATTTTTAGCCCCCGCTACTACACACTGGCCGTCGGGCTGCAAATCCTCAACCAGCTTGACCGCACCAACTGGCCCTTGCTCATGGCCGGGGCGGTGGTCATGACCGCCCCGGTGATTCTCATGTTTTTCATCTTGCAGCGATTTTTCTTACACGATCTTTCGCTGTCTAATCTGTTTGAGAAAAATTAAAGGCAAACAAAAACCGCCTCTGAACTAAATGTTCAGAGGCAGTTTTTGTTTTGCCCCACGGTGTAGTACGCCCTGAGAGATTCGAACTCCCGACCTTCTGGTTCGTAGCCAGACGCTCTAATCCACTGAGCTAAGGGCGCATGTTTGAATTTGGTAAATCTGTAATCGGTTACTAATTACCGTTCACCGATTACCGAAAAAGGCGGGGAGGAAGGGATTCGAACCCTTGAACGGCTTTTAACGACCGTTAACCGCTTAGCAGGCGGCCCCATTCGACCACTCTGGCACCTCCCCAATTTGTTAAAAATGATGATGCTGGCGGAGGGAGAGGGATTCGAACCCCCGGTGAGCCGAAGCCCACTGCGGTTTTCAAGACCGCCGCAATCGTCCACTCTGCCATCCCTCCCTTGGAGGATATATTCCTTTTGTTAATACCGATTTTTCACTAATCAGACAAGTGTAAAACCGAAGGCGGAGTATAACACGGCCGTCTGGCAGTGTCAAAAAGCGCGGGTAGCTTAGTTCTGGCGGCTGGCGTACAATTTCTTTAGGCTTTGTTTATGTAGTAGTGGTTCGGTGGTTAGTGGCTTACCAGCCACTATTGTTAGGACAGATGAAATGAAAGCAGATGTATGGGCACAATTGGTAAACGTTTTGGGTGAAGAGCGTGTATCGGTAGCGGAAGCGGATCGGCAGTTACACGGCCGTGACCAATCCGCCCACCCCCCGCACCTGCCCGACGTTGTCGTCTGGCCCCACACCACCGCCGAAGTGAGCGCCATTCTCAAGCTGGCCAATGAGCGGCAGATACCGATTGTTGGTTGGGGCGCGGGCAGCAGCCTGGAAGGGAATCCTATCCCCCTCAGGGGTGGTATTGTGGTGGATTTCCAACAGATGAACCAGATTGTGGCCGTTCATGCCGCCGATTTTCAAGCGGTGGTGCAGCCGGGCATTTTTTACAAAGATATGAACAAAATTCTGGGGCGGCATGGCCTCTTTTTTGCGCCTGACCCCGGCGCGAACGCCAGTATTGGCGGCATGATCGCCAATAATGCGGCGGGAACCCGCACCGTGAAGTTTGGGGCGACACGCGATAATGTGTTGGCGCTGGAAGTGGTGTTAGCCAATGGCGACGTTGTCCGCACCGGCTCCCGCTCGGTGAAACAGTCTGCCGGGTATGACCTGACGCACCTGATTATCGGTTCAGAGGGTACGTTGGGGCTGGTGACGGAAGCCACGCTCAAGCTGGCGCCGCTGCCGGAACATTTCAGCGCCGTGTTGGCTACCTTTAGCAGCACGGCCGTTGCCGCTGCCGTCGTTTACCACATTATTGGTTCTGGCCTGGGGCCGGCGGCGTTGGAATTGCTGGACGCGGCTGCCATTACCTATATGAACCTGGATGAGAGCATCCATCTGCCGGTGGCGCCCACATTGCTCATGGAGTTTCATGGGCCGACGGCGGAAACGCTGCAAAGCGAACTGGCATTGATACAGGAAATCTGCACCGATGGCGGCGCTACCCATTTCAGCGCCGGGGTGGGGCGGGAAGAGCGGGATCGGCTGTGGCACGGCCGTCATCAACTGGGTGAAATTCTCTTCCGCGCCCATCCTGGGGAACGATACCTCATCACCGATGTAGCCGTGCCCATTTCCCATTACCCGGAACTGGCGGCATACACGGCCGATCTGATGGGCCGCATGGGCCTGCAAGGGGCGCTGTTTGGCCATGCCGGTGATGGCAACCTGCACACCGTCGTCTTTCCCCCACCCGATAACCTGGCGATAGATTTGCACGCATTTAATGATCAGGTGGTGGAAAAGGCGCTGCGGCTGGATGGTACCTGTACCGGGGAACACGGCGTGGGTATTGGCAAACAGAAGTATATGGTACATGAACATGGTGAAACGGCCGTAGGCCTCATGCGCCAGATTAAAAACCTGCTAGACCCACATGGCATTTTGAATCCTGGCAAAGTGTTGGGAGATTAGAGATTAGGAGATTGTCAATCTCCCAATCTCCCTATCTCCCTATCTCCTCTTAAATTTAGACCCCGCTCACATGCGACCATTTTATCGCCGTCTCACGTTCAAAATAGGCGCTACCATCATCCTGGTAGAACTGCTAGTCCTGGCCCTGGTTGGTTCGCTGCTGATGCGTCAATTTTCGGCCCATTTTCAAGCAGATATGGAATCTCGCCTGCTTATACCGGCGGCTATTGTGGAAACAAACCGGGCAAACCTGACCATGTTTAATGACCGGGCCACCATTGAGCATCTGGTTGGCGCGCCGGTAGCAAACGCCTTTGTAGTCTCCAACAACAACGCCATCATTTATGCCATTGACCGGGAGATGATTGGCATGCAGGTGACACAGATGACGGGGTTGAATGCCGACTGGTTCACAACTGAGAATCCCGGCGGCATCATTCTACGAGGGGCCAATGAAGTAGCCAGCGTGGTACCCATCTTGAGCGGCGATGGCTCACGACCGTTCTTTTATGTCTATGTGCAGGCGTCCACCGCCTGGAATCAGGCCGAAGAAGCCCGGCTGCTCGTAACCATTGGCGCCAGCGCCATGCTGGTTTTGGGGTTAACATCCCTCATTTTATTCCTGGCCGTTGACCGGTTGGCGTTGCGGCGGGTCACGGCCGTGCGCCAGGTACTCCACATTGCTCAAACCGGACGCCTGTCAGTTCGCATTGCCCCGCCCATTCAAGATGACGAAATTGGTGACTTGCAGCACAGCGTTAATAGCCTGATCCAACAGCTTCAAGAAATGGTGCAAGACCTCACCCAACGTATCGCCGAACAACGCCTGACCGAAGCCGCTCTGCGCCAGAGTGAAGAAAAATACCGCGACTTCGTGGAAGGCAGCCACGACCTCATTGTGCAAATAGACAGAAGTGGGCAGTTCATCTACGTGAACCACGCCGCCGAACAAATTTATGGTCTATCACAGGAATCGCTGGTTGGATACTCGGCCTTTAGTTTCCTGCACCCGGATGACCAGGAACGCACCGAAATGGGCTTTTTGGAATGGATCCGGGGGCATGTGGCCCATGTCACTTTTGAAAACCGCCAGGTTAGCAAAACGGGCGCTGTTTTCGATATCCTCTGGTCGCTTAATGTTCATTATGATTTGTACGGCAATGTGAACTACATCAATGCCATCGGCCGCGATATTACCAGCCGCAAAACGGCCGAGAAGCAATTGCAATTGCAATCCAGCGCCCTGGCGGCCGCGCCCACCGGCATTCTCATCACCGATCAGAAGGGGCAAATTGAATGGGTAAATCCGGCATATACCCGGCTTACCGGTTACGACCTGGCGGATATTGCCGGCCAGCATATCGGCCAGGTCTATGGCGAGAACGGTGAAAGCCCTTTGCGCGAAGCCATCTGGCAAACCATGCAGCGTGGCGAAAAATGGCAGGGTGAATTTACAAACCGGCGCAAGGATGGCTCCTTTTATGCCGAAGAAATGACGGTGACGCCGGTCTGGGATCAGGAAGGCAACATCACCCACTTTATCGCTATTAAACAGGATTTCAGCCAGCGTAAGCAGGCGGAAGCCGAACTGCGGGCGCGCGCTTCTAGCCTGGAATTGATTGTGCGGATAGGCCGCCGGGCGACGGCTATTCTGGCGCTGGATGATCTGCTGCACGAATCGGTGAACCTGATCAGCAGCACCTTTGCCTATTACAATGTGGTCATCCGCCTGGTAGAGGGCGAGTATGTGGTTCTGCGGGCCACCTCGCTGCCCTCGCTGCAAGAGATGGAGGGGGTGGCGCGCTTGAAACTGGGGCAGGGGATCACCGGTTGGGTAGCCCAACATGGTGTAGCGTTGTTAGCGCCGGACGTGTCGTTGGAGCCACGCTACCATGCCGAACTGAGCAAAATGGAGACACGCGCCGAGGTGGCTGTGCCGATTGAGTTAAAAGGGGTGGTGATGGGTGTGTTAGATGCCCAAAGTGTGCAGGTTCATGCCTTTGACGAAGATGACCTGTTTACTCTGCAAGCCATTGCCGCCCAGTTGGCGGTGGCGATTGAAAATGCCCGTTTGTATGAAGCCGCGCGCCAGGAGATTTTAGAGCGCCGCAACGCCGAAGAGCGGCTGCAAATCTACACGGCCGAATTGGAACGCAGTAATCGGGAATTGCAGAATCTGGCGTATGTTTCCTCCCATGATTTGCAGGAGCCGCTGCGGAAGATTCAAATGTTTAGCGACCGGTTGACGGCCAGTTATGCGGCTGTGCTAGATGCGCGGGGGCAAGATTATCTGGCCCGGATGCAGAGCGCCGCCGGGCGTATGCAATTGTTAATCGGAGATTTGCTGACGTTTTCACGGGTGCTTACCCATTCTGAGCCATTTGTGTGGGTGAATCTGACGCAAATGGTTGAGCAATTGTTGGCAGATTTGGCAGGGTCCATTGAGGCAGTCAACGGCCGTGTCCATCTCACCCCGCTGCCCACCATTCAGGCAAATGCCACCCAAATGCAGCAGTTGTTTCTGAACCTGCTCAACAATGCCCTCAAATACCGCAAATCGGATGAACCCCCGGTCATCCACATTTCTGGCGAAAAGTTGGCCGATAATCTCTGCCAGCTTGTGGTGCAAGATAACGGCATTGGGTTTGACGAGCGGTATCTGAATCGTATCTTCACGCTGTTTCAGCGGCTGCACGGCCGTACCGAATATGAAGGCACCGGCATTGGTCTGGCCATTTGCCGCCTGATTGTGGAGCAGCACGGCGGCGCCATTACCGCCACCAGTCAGCCCGGCGCCGGCGCCACCTTCATTGTCACCTTGCCCATCAAACAGGTGGAGACGGGGAAATTGCCGAATTGACAATTGCCCAATTGACAATTGGCCATTGCTCACTGACAATTCGCAGCCATGATTCTTCTACAAGCCAAAGGTCTGGCGCAATCATTTGGCGCCGAGGATATATTTGAAGAGATTGATCTGCGCCTGCAAGCCAGAGAGCGGGTGGGGCTGGTTGGCCCCAACGGCTGCGGCAAAACCACGCTGCTGCAAATTTTGGCCGGGCAGCAAGAGGCCAGGGAAGGGCAGATCAGCCGCGTCCCTGACCTGAGGTTGGGATATTTGCAGCAGGAAGCGGTCCTCACCTTTGCCGGGCAAGACAACACCATTTACGAGGAAATGTTGACCGTTTTTGTCACTCTGACAGCGCAGGAAGCGGCGCTGCGGGCGTTGGAAGCGCAAATGGCGGCGGGTGAGGTGACGGAAGCGGTGTTGGCTGAATACGGCCGTGTCCAGGAAGCGTATGACATTGGCGGCGGCTACCACTATCAACAGGAGATTAAGCGGGTGCTGCTGGGGCTGGGGTTTCCGCCGGAAAGCTGGCAGACGCCGCTGGCCCACCTCAGCGGCGGGCAGAAAACGCGCGTGTTGTTGGGGCGGCTGCTGCTGGAACAACCGGCTTTGTTGATATTAGATGAGCCAACAAACCACCTGGACGTCACGGCCGTAGAATGGTTGGAAAATACGCTGCGCCAGTGGCCGGGGGCGCTGCTCATCGTCAGCCATGATCGCTACTTTCTGGATCGGGTGGTGACACACATCTGGGAACTGACGCCCGATCAATTGCACAGCTACAAAGGAAGCTACAGCCAATACATTGAACAGCGCGAACGCGCCTGGGCTTACGCCACCGCCCAATTCCAGGCCGAAAAAGAGCGGCTGGAAACGGAACTGGACTTTGTGCGCAAAAATATCGCCGGGGGCAAAAGTGACATTGCCAAAGGCAAATTAAAGCGGCTGACGCGGGATATTGTGCTGCTGGAGACGTATGGGGCTACGGCCGTGCCCGGCCAAAGCTGGCTGCACATTGGCGAGCGTGTGCGTACTCTCAGCGTGAATGAAGCTGCGCAGCGGCTGCGAGACCTGCCGCCGCCCACGCCCCGCCAACCGCAGATGCACATCCGCCTGAAGCCAGAACAGCGCAGCGGCCGTTTTGTGCTGCGCAGCAAACGGCTGGAAATTGGGTACTCTGGCGCGCCTCTGTTTGCCAGTGATGATCTGCACCTGAAGCGGCGGGAATGTGCGGCGCTGATTGGGCCTAACGGCAGCGGCAAAAGCACTTTTCTGCGCACGCTCATGGGGGAATTGGCCCCGCTCAAGGGAAAACTGCGGTTTGGCGATGGCCTGATACACGGCTATTTTGCCCAGGGGCACGAGCAGCTCAACCTGAACCGCCGGGTGATTGATGAACTCATGGCCCGCCAGCCGATGCCCGTGGAAAAGGCGCGCAATTTTCTGGCCCCCTACCTGTTTCGCGGTGATGATGTGTTTAAGCAGGTGAGCGACTTGAGCGGCGGCGAACGGGGGCGGCTGGCGCTGGCGCTGCTGGCCCTGGCCGGGGCCAACTTTTTGCTGCTGGATGAACCCACCAATCATCTGGATATTCCCTCCCAAGAAGTGCTGCAAACGGTGCTGGAACAGTTCGACGGTGCCATTATCCTGGTTTCCCATGACCGGTATCTGGTGGATCGGCTGGCGACGCAAATATGGGAACTGCGCGACGGCCGTTTGCACGTGTTCGATGGCCCATACCAGGCATTCCTGGCCGGGCGCGCCGGGACAGCGGCGACGGCCGTGCCCACCAAAGTAGCCCTGCCCACCGCTGAAAAAGCGACCCCTTCATTAGATTGGATTGAAGAGGTCAAAACAGCCCCACCGGTTCGCCTGAGCAAACAGGAACGCCGCCAGCGCGGGCGGCATCTGCGGGAAGTGCAAGAGCAGCTTGAAGAAACGGAAGCCTGGCTGGCCCAATTGGCGCACGATATAGAACAGGCGTTGGCAACCGGCCAGGCGGTGGACGGTCTGCGCCAGGAGCAGGCGACCGCCCAGGCAGAATGGGAACGGCTGACGGCCGTGTTGGATGAATTGCTGGCGTAAGATGGCATCTTGATAAGTCATGCCAGGCAAGGGGCAGAACCATTTTAATAGACCAATGCCGCACAGCCCCTTGCCTGGCACGTGCGGTACACAAAATCCCCGCTCCCTGGCACAATTGTCCCGTTGACCTATGCCTGTGCTTGTCTGATAATGGGCGCAGCACATAACTGTATTGGAATCAGCAGTGGCAAGTGATGGAAATTGGGCAATTTAGACCAGATAGTATGAACGATTCGGGGTTATTTCCACGGCAGCAAGCACTGGCCGCAGATGCCAATGTTGATTTTCTGCTGGAGCAGCGGCAGGTGGTGCGTATTTTGCAGCCAACCTTGCGCCAACAGATAGAGCAAGCCATCCAGGTCAATCCATCTTTGAGCAATTATGTATGGCCGCACCAGGGGGAACTTTATCTCCTGCTGACCAGCATCAACGATGCCCACCGCCGTGGGCAGGTCTATGACCTTATCCAACGCTACCAGATTGACCCAACCACCGACCTGGACAAATTGCCCAATGGGTTGCGGGCTTGTTTGCAGCCGCAAAGACACCGCCAGGGGCGGCGAATGGGGGCGCTTGCTTTGGGGGCTGTGGTGGGCGTTATGCTGGGGCTGATTGGCATGGCGCTGAGTCTGGTATTGACGGCCGTGTTGGGAATGGGGGGCATTACCTGGGAAAGGATCACGGCCGTGACGTTTGTCGTTTGTTCCGCATTGGGATGGGCTGCCGCCACTTATTATCTCTGGTACAAATATCCGCTTGGTTTTTGGCGCAATTAGCTACCCAACCGCTTGTTTACCCAACTTTACCCGCTTCATAAAAGTTGAGGTAAACTTTGGTATCTGTATTGTAAATATTCAGGTGGGCTATTTACACCCTCACCCCAGCCCTCTCCCTCAAGGGAGAGGGGGTGATTCCTTCCCCTTCCCAGGGGGAAGGTTAAGATAGGGGTCAATACACCTGTATAGATACTCTGTATTCAAGATTGCGAGAAACCAATTTCGCAATCGCTCAATCTCTCGATCTCAACTCTGATGGCTTCATGACTTCCCTATTTTGTGTTGTTAGCGTAGAGGACGATTTCGGAATATATCAGATTATTCGGGCGTCTCTGCGGCAGTTACCCATTGAACTACATCACGCGGCTACCGGCCGCGAGGCCATAGCCCTTATTGGCCGCAGTCAACCGGCGCTGGTTATTCTGGATATTTCTTTGCCAGATATGAATGGCTGGGATGTGCTGCAAAGCATGAGCAAACTGGAAATTCAAAAGCCAAAGGTGCTGGTATTAACCGCGTTTACAAACCCCACCCACCGGCTGATTGGCCACTTGCAAAATGTAGCCTATATGAACAAACCATTTTTGCCGCGTGAGCTGTCGGCAATGGTGTCTGAAATTTTGGGGATAGCGTGAGGAGGCTGGTGCCAGCCATCAGCCACTAAAACAAGTCCGGGTTGGCGGTAACCCAGGCATACAGGTCGCGGATGCCGGCGGCGGGGGAAATGGTGGGTTGCCAGCCAAGTCGCTCAACGGCTTTGCGAATGTCGGCGATGAAGACGCGCTGATCGCCGGGCCGCCAATCGCCCCACTGCACCGGGATTTCGTGCCCGGATAGTTCGGCCAACAGCGGCCCAAATTCGCTCCAGATAGAAAGGGTGTTGTCTGGCCCCCCGCCGATATTGAATGCCTGCCCCTTGAGTTCCTCTATCTTCTCAATGCCATGCTCATAAGCGCGAATCAGGTCGGACACATGCAGCAGGTCGCGGACCTGACGGCCGTCGCCATAAATGCTGATAGGCCGGTTCATCACCGTGGCAATGACAAAGTGCGCCACCCAACCCTGATCCTCCACGCCAAATTGCCTGCGGCCATAGATGCACGATTGGCGAAAAACCAACGTCCGCAACCCATAGATGCGGGCATAGTCCCGCGTGTATTGGTCGCCGGCCCCTTTGGAGCAGCCATACGGGGAGTGGAAGTCTAGCGGGTAGCTTTCGGGGATGCCGTGTGGGTACTCAGCGTAACCATAACGGTTGGCCTGCAATTCTACTCGTGCTGCTTCCATGCCGCCGTATACTTTATTGGTGCTGGCGTAGAGGACGGCGGCGGTGGGGGCGTGGTGGCGCACCGCTTCCAGTACGTTGAAGGTGCCCAGCGCGTTAATCTCAAAATCTTCGCGTGGGTTTTGTACGGAGGTGGTGACGGCCACCTGGCTGGCTAAATGGAGGACAACATCGCTGCCGGACACGGCCGTTGCCAATGACTCATACTCCCGAATATCCCCTTGAATAAAGCGCAGGCGTGCGCCAAATTCCGCTTGCAGCCAGGCCAGGTTGGCCGGCCCGCCTTTGCGCGAGAGATTGTCAAAAATGGTGACGGTGTGGCCTTGTTGCAGAAAATGGGCGGCGCTGTTGCAGCCAATAAAGCCAGCGCCCCCGGTGATTAAAATTTTCATGTTTTGCATCATAGTACGTTTTACAAGGTCACGGCCGTCAATCCTCACCGCTTAGCCGCGGCCAAAGCAGCTCTTTTTGTTGTTCCAAATAGTGGTAATAGCGGGCATCCAGGGGCGGCGCCGTCATGATCAGGGCATCCTCGCCCGTGTCGCGGTAATAGCGGCGGCGGCGGCCGACGACCTCGAACTGGTATTTGCGATAAAGTTGTTGAGCGCCGGTATTGGTGTGGCGCACTTCCAGCGTGACGATATTGGCGGGGTGGGCATAGGCCAGCAGCAGCAGGTTCAGCAGCAGCAGTTCGCCCAATCCCTGACCACGCCACTCTGGATGCACAGCAATGGTGCTGATGTGTACTTCATCCCCAATCAGCCAATACCCGGCATAACCAATAACCTGATCATCTGCGCACAATACCTGGTAATGGGCCAGGTTGTTCCCATCCACTTCATGTTCAAACAGTCCGGGGCGGGCCGGGGTGGGAAAGGAGAGGCGGTCAATGGCGGCAACGGCCGTTAAATCATCCATTGTTATCCGGCGCAGGTGGTAGGGTAGGGGCGGGGTGAGCATGGGTGTGTGGTGAGGCAGGGGCGAGGCAGTTGGGGCGTCAATTAGTCTGGTACATTAACCTTTTACCCAACTGCCTCGCCCCTCCATTTATCGTTATCGCCCATCCGGCTCTTTGAGATAGAGCGGGGCCAACGAGGCGGCGTCATCCACCTGCCCCTGGCGTAGGCGCCGCCAGCCGATTTCGGCCAGCACAGCGGCGCGGCGCACAGAGGCGGCGGGCAGGGCAATGCGGAACTCCTTGCCCGTCGTGCGGATTTGTTTCACGGCTTCGGGGGTGATTTCTCCGGCAAACAGGTAACGGCCGTCGCCGTCCAACCGCGCCAATAATTCATCCCACGCCTCTATGGTGGGCGTTTGGGTGGCCTGCCAGCCGTTGGTTTGCCATTCGTACACGGCCGTACATACGCGGGTGCGGCCGGCTTCGGCCACGGTGATCAGTTTGCCCGGTTGTGGCCCAATGCCCGCCGCCAGGCAATCCAGCGTGGAGACGCCAATGAGCGGCGTCTGGTTTGCCAGCGCCAGCCCTTTGGCTACCGCCAGCCCCACCCGCAGCCCGGTGTAGGAACCCGGCCCCCTGGCCACAGCAATACCCGTCAGGTCAGGCATGGCGGCGCCGGCCTGGTGCAACATCTGTTGGATGGCGGGCGTTAGTTCGATGGTATGGTTATTCAGGCAGCGCCAGCCGCTTTCGGCGAGTACAGCCGTGCCGCTGTGCAGCGCCAGTCCTAACCATCGTGTTGCTGTGTCAATTGCCAGAATCATCCTCTTTCCTTTAAGCTGGCGGTTGGTGGCTGGTGGTTAGTACCGGCCGCCAGCGCCAAATTTTCACACTCCAAACGCGCTCTTCTTAAACTCTTCCAATAATTTCTGGGCGCGATCACCTTGTGCTTTTATTTGCATTTTACGCCGGGTTTCACTGGCATAGGTCAAAGTGATCCATAACCTGTCGGGCCGCAGCCATTTTTCAATGCGCTCCGGCCATTCCACCATCACCGTATTCGGTTCGGCCAGTAAATCTTCCAGCCCGGCCGTGAAGACATCACCGGGACCTTCCAGCCGGTAGCAGTCCAGGTGGTAAAGGACACGGCCGTCGTGCAGGCGCGGATATTCATTTACCACCACAAACGTGGGGCTGGTGACACGCAGTGTGGTGCCCCAACCGCGCCCCACACCACGCGCCAGCGCCGTTTTGCCCGCGCCCAGCTCACCAGACAGGCACAGCAAATCGCCCGGTTGTAGCAGCTCACCCAACCGCACGCCTAGCCGCAGCGTTTGCTCCTCACTGCTGCTCACAAAATCCAATGTCCAGGGGTCTAATATCGCCATAATACAGCCCGATTATACCCATACCCGCCAAAGATGGTATCATTATCCCCTGTCCAGATGTGGTGTAAGGGATACAATACAAAGTGTCTTTGCACTTTTAGTTTTGACTCTCCCTGTTCTGGAGACCTGACAGGTTTGTGGCCTGCAAAGTTTCAAGTTGAGCTGGTAAAAAAACCTATCAGGTCCGAATGGCTACGTATCTGGGCGGGGAGAAAAAATTAGTATTGAGGAACGCACATGCGTGTATTGATAATTTCGGACATCCATGCCAACCTCGCTGCATTTGAAACCGTATTAGCGGATGCTGCTGGACAATGGGACATAATCTGGTTTTTAGGTGATCTGGTGGGTTATGGGCCGGATCCAAATGAATGTGTCGCTGAATTGAAAAAGCATAACCACATTTCCCTGTCCGGCAATCATGATCAGGCTGTATTGGGCAATCTGGACATCAAGCTCTTTAACCGTGAGGCCAACTTTGCCATAAGCTGGACGCAAGATGTATTGACCGAAGAGTCGCGTGAATATCTGCAAGCGTTTTCATCAAAGACGGTGGAAAAACCTTTTACGCTGGCCCATGCCAGCCCGCGTTACCCGGTGTGGGAGTACATTATTGACCCCGGTACGGCCGCCGAGAATTTTGACTGGTTTCAAACGCCCTACTGTTTTGTGGGGCATACCCATGTGCCGGTAATTTTTGAGGAGCGGGTCAGCTCGCGTCGGGAAATTTATATGCGCGCCCCTTTTTACATGGAATCTGGTGAGCCTTTTGTGCTGGGTGACTCACGTCTGATCATTAACCCTGGCAGCGTGGGGCAGCCGCGTGATTCTGATCCCCGCGCGGCTTATGCGCTGTTGGATACTGAGGCGCTGGTGTGTATGTTTAAGCGGGTTGAATACCCGGTGCAGGTGACGCAGCGGCGCATGGAAAAGTTTGGTATGCCCCGCCGCCTGGTTGAACGATTGGCGCATGGCGTTTAAGGAGATTGGATATGCCTCAATCTCCAATCCCCAATCTCTAATCTCCACCTATGACCCAACCACAACAGCTATATCAACGACTTGAGGAAATTGGCCGATCAGTGGTCGCCGCAGAAGGGGGATTGGCGCTCATTGGTTTGGGGTCGGCGGGCAGCGAAACGGCCCGCATGGATGCTTTTTCTGACCTGGATTTTTTTGTGATTGTGCAGGCCGGTTATAAACAGGCGTTTATTGAGGATTTGGGCTGGATGACGGCCGTACACCCCATCGCCTTTCAATTTATGAATACCGCCGACGGGTACAAATTGCTCTTTGCCGACGGTGTTTTTTGCGAGTTTGCCGTTTTTGAAGAGGCGGAACTGGCCCATATCCCTTTTTCTGCCGAACGGATTGTCTGGCAGGCCGCGAGCTTTGATCCCACCATTATGCAGCCCAAACAGGCGTCTACGGCCGTATTGAATGTGGATTGGCTGGTGGGGGAAGCGGTGACCAATTTGTACGTGGGGCTGTGCCGCTACCGGCGCGGCGAAAAGCTGTCAGCGGCCCGTTTTGTGCAGGGGTATGCCGTTGACCGCGTGCTGGAACTGGCGGCGCTGGTGGAGGATGAGCAGCCGGCTTTTCGGGACCCGTTTGGCGTTGAGCGCCGCTTTGAGCAGCGGTTTCCGGTCACGGCCGTTAATCTGCCCGAATTTGTGCCCGGTTATGACCACACCCCCCAGGCGGCTCAGGCCATTTTGCACTATCTCGATACCCACTTTGCCGTCAATCCGGCCATGAAAAACCTCATCATCTCACTTACCTGAAACGGTTTATATCAATCAAAGATTGCCCAGATTGCGCAGATTTTCTAATCGGTGTAATCTGCGCAATCTTTGATGACCTTTGTAGGAGAAATTGTGTATGAACCCTTTGGTTGAACTGCATGCCTACGGGCAGAGCTTCTGGTATGACAATATCCGCCGCCAGTTTTTGCAGGATGGTACATTGCAAAACCTGATTGCCCAGGACGGCTTGCGCGGCATGACCTCCAACCCCTCCATTTTTGAGAAGGCGATTGGGCACAGTGCTGATTATGACGCCCAAATTCGGGAGTTGGTGGCCCAGGGTGCAGATGTGGACGCCATTTATGAGGCCTTGGTGCTGGCCGATATTCAGGCCGCCTGCGATCTATTTGCCGATTTGTACGCCGAATCAGACGGCGGCGATGGGTTTGTCAGCCTGGAAGTGTCGCCGCACCTGGCGCGGGATACGGTGGGCACGGTTTCGGAAGCTAAACGTTTGTTCACGGCCGTGAGCCGCCCCAACCTGATGATCAAAGTGCCCGCCACCCCCGAAGGCATCCCGGCCATCGAAGCCCTCATCGGCAGCGGTATCAACGTGAACATTACGCTGATGTTCAACATGGCCCATTATGAAGCAGTGGCCCAGGCATACATCAACGGTCTGCAACGGCTGTTGGCCGATGGCGGCAACCCCCACCAGGTGGCTTCCGTGGCTTCCTTTTTTGTCAGCCGGGTAGACACGGCCGTAGACAAGAAACTGGCCGGGTTGGATGATCCGGCCGCGGTGGCATTGATGGGGCAGACGGCCGTAGCCAACTCCAAAGTGGTTTACCAACGTTTCAAAGAGATTTTTCACGGCCCCGCTTTTCAAGAGTTACAGGCAGCCGGCGCGGCCCGCCAACGGCTGCTATGGGCCTCCACCAGCACCAAAAACCCCGCGTACCTGGACACTCTTTACGTTGACCAACTCATCGGCCCGGAAACGGTGAACACCATGCCGCCGGAGACGATAGAGGCATTTCGGGATCACGGCCGTGTGGCAAACACCCTGGAGCAAGACGTGGACAAAGCGTGGGAACTGCTGGACAACCTGGCCGAATTGCACATGAACCTGGACGACATCACCGAGCAGTTGCAGGTAGACGGCGTCATCGCCTTTGAAAAGGCGTTTGATGCGCTCATGGCGACCATTGCTACCAAGAAAGAACAATTTGTTGCCTGAAAGGAATCCCTATCACTTGTGTAGGAGTGGGATTCCTCGCTCCGAAGACTCCGCTCGGAATGACAGGTGGAGTGTTTAGGGTAACTTGATGGAAAACACACCGTCCGAGAGACGCGAACAGATTGTGGCCTGGCTGCGTGAAGACCAACTGCTGCGCATAGATGAACTGGTGCAGCGGCTTGGCGTCTCCACCATGACCGTCCACCGCGACCTGACGGCTTTATCCGAAGCCGGGCTGGTGGAAAAGGTGCATGGGGGGGTGCGTTTGCCAGACCCCAATCTGGTCACTACTGAAACGTGCCAGATGTGCCAGATGCCGGTGAAACGGCGGCTGCATTTTGTGTTGACAACCCGTAACAATGAGGTCATCCGCGCTTGCTGCCCGCACTGTGGGTTGCTGCTGCTGCACGCCAGAACAGAGGTGACGACGGCGTTGCTCCGCGATTTTATTTACGGCCGTATCATCAATGTGCATCAGGCCTACTATGTCGTTGAAAGCCGCATTACCGTTTGCTGTGTGCCCAGCGTGCTGGCTTTTGCCAGCCAGACCGACGCCGCCAATTTTCAGCGAGGCTTTGGCGGCCAGGTCATGCAGTTAGCCCAGGCCTATGCCTTCCTCTCCCATTCCCACCACATCCACTCCTGATTTGTGAACTTGTGCCAATCCGCCAGGATGATATAATCTGCGATAAATCACAAAATATAACAATTACTTGTTGCTCTTTGTGAGAGGACACATGATGAACTGGACAAAGTGGGGTGTTCTCATTTTCTTATGCTGGCTGGTAGGTTGCCAACGGCCGTATCAATTTGCCGGTACGCTGCTGCCAATGCCGCAGCCGGCGCCAGACATCGCCCTGGAGTCGGTAAACGGGCCGGTGAGCCTGCACGATTTTGCCGGTCAATACACCTTCGTCTACTTCGGCTACCGCTTTTGCCCCGATGTCTGTCCGGTAACAATGGGCAAATTGAAACAGGTCAAAGCGGATTTGGGGAATCGGGGTGATGAGATGGCGGTGGTGATGATCACCGTTGATCCGGAGCGAGATACCCCCGAAGCATTGGCCGAATATATGGGTTACTTTGATGACTCTTTTGTTGGTTTGTCTGGGGATCCGGAAGCGATTGACGCTGTTGGTAAACCGTTTGGTCTCTATTATTACCAACATGAAGGGTCGGCTGCCTCTGGCTACCTGATTGACCACACGGCGCGTTTCTTTTTGCTAGACAGGGAGGGCAATGTCATCCTCTCTTATGCCCATGAGACGCCGCTGGACGACCTTTTCCGTGATGTGGAATATCTGATTAAAACCCAATGATGCCCTTTACTCGCGTCAGCACTCTCCGTCTGCAAAGGTCGAGAGCGTTGGCGTGAGATGGTAAACCTATTTAATAAGTAAGGAGAGTTGAAGAATGAAACGTTATTTGCTTTTTGTTATAGTGTTGGTGGGTGTGTTAACCCTGGCTGCTTGCAGCAGCAGTTCAAAATCAGAGGCGGCGCCCATTACTGTGGAAAATGTGCGTGCCAATATGACTCTGCCCACCGACACCGGCTCGTTCTGGATGCTGATTACCAATCATTCAGATACGGACGATGCCCTTTTGGGGGCGGCGGTGGATGGCTGCGGCGTTATTGAGCTGCATGACATGGTCATGGAGAATGATGTCATGGTGATGCGCCCGGTAGCCGGTGGGAAAATTACCATTCCGGCGGGGCAAACGGTGGAACTGAAACCGGGTGGGCTGCATGTGATGTGCATGCAAAAAGCGTCGCCGCTGGCGTTGGGCACAAAGGTGCAGATTGAATTGGAGTTTGCCAATGCGGGCACGATTACGGTTGAAGGTGAAGTGGTGGAGCCGGCGATGAGCAGCGGGGGAATGAATAATAACTAGATGAACGGCCGTGATGAGGAATTTATCCTTATCACGGCCGTTCCCCAAAAATCGCCCGGCCCACCCGCACATGGGTAGCGCCCTCTTCAATGGCGATCTCAAAGTCATCGGTCATGCCCATGGAGAGTTGCAGGGGGGTGGGCAGGGCCAGGTCGGTTTGCAGGCGGGTGGCTAACTGCCGTGTGCGTCGGAAGACGGCGCGAACCTCCTCTGGCGGGGCGTCCCAGGGGGCCATAGTCATCAGCCCGGCCAATGCCAGGCCGGGCAGGGTGATTACTTCGGCAGCGGCGGCGCGCAGCACGGCCGTCTGCCCTTCATCTGTTTCCCATTGGGTACAGTCAAAACCGGACTTGGTCTCTTCGCCGCTCACGTTCACTTCCAGAAAGATGGGTAGCGCGAATTGTGGGTTGGCGGCACGGCCGTTTGCCGCCAGGTCCCGCGCCAACCGGTGGGCAATTTTCAGCCGGTCTAAAGCATGGAACACGTCGGCATGGTCGGCCGCCCATGCCGTTTTGCGGCTTTGCAGGGTGCCAATCAGGTGCCAGATGACACCGCTGTTTGCGCCCAGGTGGGATTCCAGGTACGGCCGTTTCTCGGCCAACTCCTCCGCCCGGTTCTCGCCAAAATGGCGCAGCCCAGCCGCATAGGCCGCCAGCACCGTCTCCGGCGGCCACGTTTTGGTTACCGCCACCAGCGTAATGTGTGCCGGGTCACGGCCTACACGGGCGGCGGCGGATGTGATGCGTTGGTGTACGGCCGTGACTCTTTCGACTATCCCTTCCATAACAACATGGTTTCTCGTTCCACGCTCTGCGTGGAACGAGAAACGAATGATTTAGCCCGTATAGCTGATCTTGAAAATAATCCCCGTGGCCCAATCAGCCACGTAGAGGCTGCCGCCGGGACCGGTAGTCACGTCAATGGGCGCGGCAAAACCGGTGGCAAAGTTGACCGGCGCGGAACCGCCGGCGCGCACGTGCATGATCTTTTGTGCGCCCACAAACGAACTCCACAGAGCCACAAACATGCTGTTGTAATAACCGGGGAACTGATTTGCCAGATAGACCTCGATGCCGGTGGGCGAAGAACTGGGTACAAACGTCACCAGCGGCGGAATCACCGTCACCCCTTCCGGCGGACTGAAGCAGACGTCACAGTCGTAGTAAGGGTAGCCGTGTATGCCGCCAGGTACTACCCGGTGCAGCCGTTCCGGGGGGTCATAGTCGGGGGTATTGTCGGTGGCCCACAACTGCCCGTTGGCATCCCAGGCAATGTCATACGGGTTGCGGAAGCCACGCGCATAGACGCTAACAGCGCCCGTATCCGGGTGGAAACGCAAGATACTGGCTTCCAGCGGGTGCATTTCGTCCATCCGCCCGCTGCCGTCCAAAATTTCGCCATGGTCGGCGCGGCCGCCTACACCCACATAGCCGTACCCATCTGGCCCAAAGGCGATGCCGTTAGCCGCATGGAAAAAGGTGTAACAACAGGGCAGCCCGCCAATCAACTGCCCCTGGTTGACAATGGAGACCTGCGACTCGCCGCCGACGTTCTCGTTGAGAACCCGGTCGGAGACGTACAGTTTGTTGGTGCCTGGGCGGAAGGCAATGCCGGTAGGCGTGTTGAAGCCGGTGGCGTAGGTGCTGACGCTGCCGCTGTTGTTCATGGTTAGAATACTGCCCTGCTGCATGGCAATATACAGCAGCCCATCGGGGCCAAAGGTGATGCTGGTGGGGTTGCCGTTCACCCGGCCCACATAGCTAACGGTGAAACCGGCAGGGACATTAATGCGCCGTTCCCAGCCGGCCCGGTCCTCAAAACCGGGGTAGTTGTTGTCGCTGGGGGCAGGCACGTTCCCGGCGGGAGGCGGGGCTGCTGCTGTGGGCGCGGCGGCAGTGGGGGAGGCGGTGGCGTTGGGATCGGCGGTAGGGGGTACGGCCGTGCTGCCCACTGTTGCCGAAGGTGTCACGCCGGCCTGCTCTGTTTCCGTCGCTTCCGGCAGCGGGGTGGCGGTTTCCGTTACCGTGGCGGCGCTGCCGGAAGCGACGCTGTCGGTGGTGGGGATGGCTGTGGCTGTAGCCGGTTCAGGGACGGGGGTGTTGGTGGCGGGCACGGCCGTTGCCGGTAAGGTTGTATTGGTGGCTGCCGGTGGGTTGGTGGCCGTGGGCAAGACGGCGGCAGCGGTAGGGGCGCCTGGGGTCGCCGTGGGCGTCTGTGCGCCACAGGCAGCCAGCAGCAGAATAAAGAGGGAAAAAAGAGGTTTGTTCCACTTCATTGATCGGTTGCTCCTGTAAAGTAAGTCGTAATTGGGCTTACTTTACCAGAAAATGTGATAAATTTCACATGCGGTCACGTTCCACTAACAGTGTGACCGGCCCGTCATTGAGGATTTCCACCTCCATATGGGCGCCAAACACGCCGACAGCCACCACAAAACCCATTTCGCGTAGGCATTGACAGAAATAATCAACCAGAGGCTCAGCCTGAGTGGGGCGGGCGGCAGCGGTGAAGGACGGCCGTCGTCCTTTTTGGGCATCGCCATACAGCGTAAACTGGGATACAACCAGGAAACTGCCGCCCACATCGGCCAGTGAGAGGTTC
Source organism: Anaerolineae bacterium (assembly GCA_019637635.1). Taxonomy (GTDB): domain Bacteria; phylum Chloroflexota; class Anaerolineae; order Promineifilales; family Promineifilaceae; genus CAADGU01. The sequence goes on along the minus strand of JAHBVI010000038.1, from coordinate 9,513 downwards.
ATTTTTCCGGCGTCGTCTTCAAACAGGCGCAGCCCGGCCACTTTGGCGGCCAGCCATTCGGCTTCGGCGGGGGTATCGCTGTGGGTGACGCCCAGGAGGATGACAAGCCCGCGCTCAATCTGGCCGGTGACACGGCCGTTGGCGGTGACGCGGGCGGAGGAGACTCGTTGCAGAAGGGCGCGCATGGGGGAGGATGATGCGTGACGAGTGATTCGTGATTTCTCACGAATCACTCGTCACGCATCACTTTGACAATGACCAGGGAAATATCATCCGAATGGTCTTGGGCGGCGGCGAGGAGGGCGGGTACGGCCGTTTCCGGTGGGTTATCCTGCAAATGGGCGGCCATTTGTTCGGTGGTCAGTGTATCCCAAACGCCATCACAACACAGCACCAGCATATCGTCCGGTTGCAACCAACGCAGGAAAATATCTACTTCTGGCGTTTCGTGGGAACCCAGGGCGTGCATGATCACGTTGCGGTATGGGTGGGTGGCGGCTTCTTCCGGGGCCAGATGTCCCTGCCGCACCAGCCAATCCACCACCGAGTGATCCACCGTAATTTGCTCCAACTTCTGCCCACGATAGAGATAGGTGCGGCTGTCGCCGATGTTGGCGATGACGGCTAATGTGCCATGCACCAGGGCGCAGGTGAGGGTGCTGGCCATGCGCGCATTTTGCTCTTTGGCCTGGGCATAAATTTTTTCGTTGGCGGCGACGATGGCTTCGTATAGATGGGATTGCAAGAATTGGGCAGCCTGGGCGGGTGATGGTGGAATCTGTTGCCAGAGTGGTTCAATGGCGGCGGAAATGGTGTTCACGGCCGTCTGACTGGCGACACGGCCGTCTTTATGCCCACCCACACCATCAGCCACCATAAACAGCCCGCACGCGGTTTCGCCTATGCTGGCTGTGCTGGCATGAATGGAATCCTGGTTTTCGGACTGGCCCGGTATTTTGGCTTCGGTTTGTGCGGCAACGACGAGAGACATGGCAACCACCTTTTTTATGGGTTCGTTAAGGTCTTTATTCCTGATAATCCCAACCAAAATCTACTTCCAACCGCTGTTCACCGGCGGCCAGATTGATGCCCTGGCGACCCGTGCCCGGCGCGGGCCACGTCCAGTTACCGGGAATGAGTAGATTCAAATTGTCTGGACTGAGCGCGTCTATAGCCACACAGTACAGCCCTTCATCCAGGCCGGTAAAGCGGTATAGCCCTCGATCATCGGTGACGGTGGTTTGCAAGACGGCAGAGGCCGCCGGTACACCGGTATCCGGGCAGGCGCCTCTGGCCAGCAGCACGGTGATACCGGCCAGTCGGGGTTCGTTAATGAGAGTGCCATCGCCCCGATATTGGTTTGTGCCCTCAATCTGCACACAGCCTGGCGATGGTGTGCCATCGGCGCGAATAAAACAGACGTCTTCCCAGACCACACCGCCAATGGCCGCCGACCGGGGTTCGGCCGTTGGCTGGGGCACACCCACCACAATTTGCGCCCAAATCACCTCATCAGCCGGGCCATCTACGCCAAAACGTTGCCCGCTGCTGTTGGCCATAACCCAATCGCTGCGATAGGTGCCCACAGTTTGTGGCGACGTAAAGGTGACAAAAATGCTCACTTCCTCGCCGGGCGGCACGACATTGGTAAGCGGTACGGCATTAGGTGCGCCCATCTGGTCGCCACCGGCAAAGACGAAGTTGTAACCGGTTGTCCAGGGACAGGTGCCGCTGTTACGCAGCCGCCAGCCCTTTTCAAAGGTTTCGCCTGGGCCAACGACGGTGTCATCGGGAATGCTCAGGTCGGCCACAAAGGCAATGCTGTTGGTGCAGTTGGCCAGGTCAATGTCTGCTTCCGGCAGCAGGGCAAAGTCCCAGCCAAAGTTGACGCCGGTTTTAATTTCGCCGTCGGTGAGGGTGACGGCCGTGAAATTCAAACCGGGAAACGTCCACACACCCGGCAGCAGGTCGGCGTTTTCCGGCGCGGTGGTGTCAATGGACACACAGTAATCACCGGCAGTCAGGCCGTCAAAGACAAAATCGCCATCGGCATCTGTTAGCGTGGTAGTCAGGCCATCGGCCGGACATGACCCACTGCCCAGGCTGACCAGGATGTTGCTCAGGCCGGGTTCGCCATCTTCCAGACGGCCGTTGGCTTCAAACGTACCATCGCCTACCGGCACACAGCCGGTGGAAAGCACAATTTGCGCGCCCGTTTCGTCGGTGAGAACGGTGCAGAGGTCATGCCAGACGCGGCCAGAAATGATGGCGCTGGCCGAATCGGCCGGCGTGGGCGTGGCCTCTACCAGGGTATTGTCTACATCAAGCGTAAACGTATCGGTGACACCATTCACATCAACCGTATAGGTTCCGGCGGGCAACCCCTCCACATCCAGAGGAATGACCTCTTGAAAAGGTACCAATGCCTGGGTGCAAAGCATGTTGGCCGGCCGGATGGTAGAGATGGTAACAATAAAGGTGTCTCCTTGCTGCTCGGCACGGCTTTGTTCGATCAGGGTACAGCCATCCGGCAAATTCCCTTGCGCCCGCACATTTACCTGAACGGGGAAAGACTCCAACATTTGTATATCTATGCTGTCTACGGTGGCGATCCCTTGCACGGGTTCGGATGAAATGGCGGAAGTGGCAGTAGGTTCAGGAGTGGGTGGGGTGGTGGGGGTAGGGGGCAAGTCGGTGGGTGTTTCGGCCGTGGCAGTGGCGCCGACAATTTGATTTGCCAGGTCGCCGCAGGCAGTGAGCAAAAAAACCAACCAAAAACTCAATAGAATAATCAAGGTTTGTCTCATAATCCTCTCCTCAATACGGGGGATTATATCAGAGATTGGGAGATTGGGAGATTCAATCTGTGCGTGGAGGTCTTGATAAGGATTACACGAGGCTGGCGATCATGAGGTTGGGGATTGGAGATTGGAGATTGGTCAAACATTCAATCTCTAATCGCCGATCTCTAATCGCCAATTGCGATTTAGTGTGCCCACTGTTAGAATTTTCTCATTATGCTCTGTATCATTCTCAAACGGTTAGAAAAAGGGGGACGCCCATGTTTGAGGCAACCACAAGAAAGAACAGTGTAGATTTACGGCCGTTAAGCGCCGGCCAATTGTTCGATAGAGCCATTCGTCTGTATCGTCAACATTTTCTCACCTTTGTGGGCATCATTGCCATTGCCCAGATTCCCATTACCGTTGCCAACATCTTGTTGTCGCTGCTGGCGCCGGCGCCGGAAATTCCGCTACCAACAGCAGAAGTTTTTGGAAACTCACCTATCGGGGGCTTTCTGCAAATGACCCAAGCCGCCGGCACCAGCTCCACGTTTGGCACCTTTTTGGTCAGCATTCTGGGATGGGCGCTGACCCTGGTGGGGGCGGCGGCGCTAACCCGCGCCGCGACAGATGCCTATTTTGGCGCGTCGGGTGGCATTTTGGATGGCTATCGCCGGTTGGGGAATGGGTGGGTATCGTTATTGGGCGCTGTTTTTCTGGCGATGATTGTAACTATCATGCTGGCATTGTGGACGTTCATTCCCTTGATCGGCTGGTTCACGGGGCCGGGGCTGCTCTTTTTTTATGGCCTGGTAGCCATTCCTTTTATCACCCCGGTCATTGTGGTGGAAGGCCAAAATGCTTCATCGGGGCTGCCGCGTGCGTTGGAACTGGCGCAGCGCCGCTTTTGGTGGTTTATTGGTTTTATGCTGCTGTTGGGCCTCTTTTCCCAGGTGATTGTCACCGGGCCGGCGTTGTTGTTGGCCGGGGGCATATCGGCTATAACCGGCGAGGGGCTTAGCCCGACTATATCGGCAATTGTGTTCCAGACCATTAGCCTTCTGCTGAACATGATCTATTTGCCCATTCAGTTGACCTGTGTGCTGCTGATTTACCTGGATGTGCGCGCACGCACCGAGGGGCTAGACCTGGCCTTGCAAGTGGCGTTGGATGAGGAGAATCCAGAAATGGTGAAGAGCCAATTGTCCATTGTGGGGGAAGCGCCCGCGCCAGATATTAGCTTTTTTCCCCGTCGTTCAGATTTAAGCCAATACTTTTTGCTGACAATGGCGTTTATAGGCATTTATGTGGCTATCATTGTGGCAGTTTTTCTGCTGGCGGTTTTGCTGGGCTAATGGAAGTAGACCTGAAAGGTTTTTGAAACCTTTCAGGTCTGCCAGGTCTATTGTTTTACGTGAAAAGAGTGCTGCTTCTTCTGATGTTGGGGGTGGGCTGGCTCACGGCCGTTACCCTGCCACCCTCTCTCTTTGCCCAAACGGAACCGGTCCCGGTGGCCGACTACTGGCAGACGTTGGCTGACTTGCGCGCCCTGGTTGCCGATTTGGCGGCAGATGAGGAAGCCGCTGCGACGGTGGCCGATTATCGGGCATCCTTATCCCAGGCAGCCACAGAGTTGGAAGAGATCACGGCCGTTACCCTGCCAGACGGCCGTACCATCCCCATCCAGTCCACCTTCCTCGTTAGCGAATTGACGGCCGCCAACCCTGACCTGACGCGCCTGGCGCACCTGTTGGATACCCTGTTGGCCGAACAAGAAAGCTGGCCGGCGCCCGGCGTTCCTTACGACGCCACCGTCATGGCCGCCATCCTGTCCCGCGAGGAGTTTAGCTACACCCCGGAATCCGAAAATGTGCTGCAACGCCTGTGGCGCGACTTTACCCGCCAGCTTCGGGAACTGCTGACCCGTTTTCTGGAACTGACCGGCCTGGGTGGGGTGCTGCCAACGGCGCTGAATGTGGTGGGCGCGGTGGCGTTGGCCTTTGTTATTTATTACGCCATTCGTGGCCTCATTGCCGACTTTAGCGCCAGTTCGCGGCTGGATGAAGATGGGATGGAGGGAGAATTTTTAACGGCCGACCTGGCCTTGAAACGGGCGGAGGAACTATCTACCGGCGGCGATTACCGCACGGCCGTGCGCTACCTCTATCTCTCCTCCTTGCTGCTGTTGGAAGAGCGGGGACTGCTGCGTTATGACCGCTCGTTGACCAACCGGGAATATCTGCGCACCATCGCCCACCAGCCACGCCTGACGGCCGTGCTGCGCCAGGTGATTGATGTGTTTGACTGCGTCTGGTACGGCTTTCAACCCATCAGCAAGGAGAGCTATGAGGAGTTTGCGCGCCAGGTAGACAGCCTGAAACAGCAGAAGCGAGTGGAAGAGTGAGACGCCTTTCCCGCGATTCCTGGCTGGCGCTGCTGTTGTTGGTGTTGTTTACGGCCGTGAGCGCCCTGGCGCTCTACCAGGAGACCCAGGCCAACCAGCAGGCGCCGCCCTTAGCCAGCTTTTCCAGCCAACCGGATGGGGCGCGGGCGCTGTGGCTCTATCTGGAGCGCATGGGATTGGCGGTACATAACCCCACGCAGGAGAACTTTGCCATTTCGTCTGATTATGATGTGGTGCTGATGCTGGCGCCACAAACGGCCGTGACTGCCCCGGAATGGCGCGTCCTGGAGGGATGGGTGGAGCAGGGGGGGACGCTCATCGTGGTGGGTGATGACTTTTTCAGCAGTCAGGTGGTGGATTGTTTTGGTTTTCGTCTGAGCTATACCGGGGGGACGGAAACGGCCGTGTTCCCCCAAACGCCGCTGCTGACGACCCCAACGCTGCCCGCCGACGCCGCCCTGACCACCACGTATGCCCTGCAACCCCGCCGCGACGATTTTGTGACGCACTATGCCACAGCCGACGGCCGTCCGGTGGTGGTTTCCTGGCCGCAGGGAGACGGCCGTATCATCCTCAGTGCCAGCCCGACCCCTTTCACCAATCTGGGTCTACAAGAGCCGGACAACGCCGCCTGGGTGCTGGCGCTGCTGAATGGGGCGGGCGAGCCGCAGGTGATCTTTTTTGATGAATGGCATCATGGGGTGCGCGGTACGGCCGTGACGGTGACGGCGGGGAACTGGTTGCAGCGCACTCCCGGTGGGCGGGCGCTGCTCTATGCGGCGCTGGTGCTGTTTGTGGGATTGGTGCTGCAAGGGCGCATCTTTGGCCGCCCGCTGCCCATGCCACAGACGCTCAGCCGCCGTACGCCGTTGGAATATATATCCGGCATTGCCAATCTCAGCCGCCGCGCCGGACACCGCACGGCCGTGCTGCAAGATTATCACCATCGGCTCAAGCGCGATGTAGGCTTCCGTTACCGGCTGAACCCCACGCTGCCGGACGAGGAGTTTGTGGCGCGCTTGAGGGAGTTGGACACGGCCGTTGACCCCCAGGAATTGCTTGCCTTACTGCGCCAGTTGCAAACCGCCCGCAGTGAACACGAGATGGTGCAGGCGGCCGCGGCCGCGGCCGCTTTTAGCGAACGGGTAAGCCGGTCACTCTGATCTCTCAAATCAAACAACTCTGCAACAAAGCGTTCATATGTTTTTTGCCCTGACCGCGTATAACAGGTAGACTTTTAGCAAAGCTGGTAAAGTCTCGTTGCCTGCTGAGGAAAGAAGAGAAAGATGATCCAACTACCAGTTAACAAAATCGTGGCCCTTCTTGCCCTCCTTTGTCTGGTATTGGGTGCGTGTGGCGGTAGGGGTAACACGGCCGTGACCACCACTTCCTCCCCCACCGAAGCCACAGCCAACGCCCTGGCCACGCGCATTATGGCGGGCGCCGCCGGCGAAACCAACACCGGCAACAATACCCACTTCCAACAACGGCTTGAAACCGCCAAAACAACGTGGGAATCCCACAAGATAGACGACTACACCGTGAGCGTTCGCTACAACCAGCCCGGATGGAACACGCAGTTTATTGACCTGACAGTGCAGGATGGTGCGGTCATTGATCACAAACAAGATTGTTTCCCCCCCCGTGACTGCACCTTGCAGAAGATAGACCCTGCCGAATTCACCGTAGACAAACTCTTGATCGTCGCCGAGCGGGTGGGTCATTTGAACATTCCCGACCACCCATCGGAAATCACCTTCAGCCAGACCTACGGCTACCCCAGTTCTATCAGCTATGAAGACGGCTTCTGGAGCCTTACTCAGTTTCAACCCATCACCCCCTAAACCTGACAGGTCTAGGAAGACCTGTCAGTGTACTACACCTATGGCCCGTCTGATCATCCGTAAATTCATCATCATGCTCATCATCTTGGGGCTGCTTAACTACGTTGCCTATCATTACGCCCTGCTGCACCCGCGACTCTTTTTCTCCCCCGCCGGCCGTCCCGTGGAACACGAAATCGAAAGCCACTACCCCGAATACCTGCAAAATTTGCTGGCGGGCGACCTGGGCATGGTGGGAACAACGGCCGTAAGCGACATCATCCGCGACCCCATCAAAAACAGCCTCATCCTGTTAGCCGCCGCCATATTCACCACCATCGTCCTGGGACTGTTGTTTGGCTTTATGTCCATCTCGCGCCGCACGAGACGCATGCACCCGGTAGCCCTCACCTTCCTCGCTGCCGGCTCCTCCATGCCCGGTTTTGTCTTTGGGGCCATCATCCTCTCCTTCATCGTCTACCGGCTGCTCTATTCCAGCAACAAGACGCCGCTGCTACCCATTAGCGGCTACGGGATGGACGAACATCTCATCCTGCCTGTATTGGTGCTGGCTATCCAGCCCACCTTTCATCTGGCCAAAATCACCGCCGGGCTGCTGGAAAACGAACTGCAAAAGGATTACATCCAGGTGGCACGCAGTAAAGGCTTAAGCTGGCCGCAGCTTATCTGGTCACACGCCCTACCCAACATGCTCTCACCCGTACTCATTACCATTGGCGAAGCGATGCGGCTGATGGTGGGTGCGCTGGTGATTGTGGAAGCGATATTTCTTTGGCCGGGTATCGGCCGTGTCTTTTTGCTGACGATTGGGCTGCGGCTGGACGCACGTGGGCCGGGCGTCTTTTTTGGCGTACCCGAACTGATTGCCATCATCGCCGTTATCCTGGGTAGCTGGCTGCTCATCACCGACTTACTCACCAGCGTCCTGGCCTACCGGCTAGACCCCCGCCTGAGCCGCGCGGCCGAAGAGGCCGAGGTGACGCTGGCCTGATGACCATTCAGACCCTGAGGGTTTCAGAAACCCTTAGGGTCTTCACCATTGTATGTCGAAAGTCTCCACCCGCAATTACCCCCTCTGGATTGGCGCCACGCTTGCCGGCTTCTTTGTGTTAATCGCCATCCTCGGTTCACGCCTGGCGCCCCAAGATCCGCTGGAAGTGTTTAATGAATTGATCCGGGTAGGAGACACCGTTTATGCCCCATCCCGGATGCCGGTACCGCCACTGACGCTGGAGCAGTTTTTATTGGGCACAGACAACGCCGGGCGCGATTTATACAGCCGCCTCTTGTGGGCCATCCGCCCCACGCTGCTGCTCTGTTTTATTATTGCCTCGCTGCGGATTATTTTGGGCACGGTTTTGGGATTGACGGGCGGCTGGTTTGGCGGGCCAGTGACAAGGGTGATTGATTTATTGACGGACGTGAGTCTGGCAGTGCCCATTCTGCTCTTTGCCCTGGCGTTGATTTCGTTTATCGGCAACCGGGAATTGAGTACGTTTATGCTGGCGTTGGTGGCGACGGGGTGGGCCAACACGGCCGTATTCGTCAAAAACAGCACCCTGATCATCAAACAATCACCCTATATTGAAGGGGCGCGGGCGGTGGGGGTACGGCCGTTTGGCATTTTGCGCGGCTACGTACTCCCCCAACTGTGGCCCGCCCTGCCCGCCCTCATCGCCTTTGAATTGGCAGCTACGCTGCTGGTCATTGCCGAACTCGGCTTCCTGGGCATGTTCATCGGCGACGCTTTTATACGCATGGCCGAAGACCCGTCTAGCGGCGGCGTCATCCCCGTGGGGCTGACCTCTGGTTTCCCGGAACTGGGCCAAATGCTTTCGGACTTTTGGAGCAAAATGCTGCTGTCGCCCTGGGAAGTGGCTTTCATCGGTGTCATCATCTTCCTAAACATCTTTGCCTTCAACATGCTCGGCGAAGGGCTGCGGCGGCAAATGGACGTCACCCGCCCCCGCCGTCGCTGGCGACGGAAATATAGTGTGTAATACGCCCAGACCCTAATAAACCCTTAGGGTCTGCAATCCAGATGACTAATTTACTCGAAGTGGAAAACCTCATTACCCGCTTTTACACCCAGGACGGCGTCGTTCATGCAGTGAACGGCATTTCCTATACCCTGGCAAAGGGGGAATCATTGGCGCTGGTGGGGGAAAGCGGCTGCGGCAAATCGGTCAGCGCCCTGTCGTTGATTGGGTTGGTGCCGTCGCCACCGGGGAAAGTGGAGCACGGCCGTGTCCTCTTTGACGACCAGGATTTGCTGCAATTACCCGAACGGCAGCTGCGCCTCATTCGCGGCCGTGACATCGCCATGATCTTCCAGGACCCCATGACCTCGCTGAACCCGGTGCTGACGGTGGGGCGGCAGGTGATGGAGGGCCTGCGGCTGCACCTCTCACTTAGTCGAGCAGAAGCGCGGCAGCGGGCGACAGAACTGCTGGAAATGGTGGGCATCCCGGACGCCGCGCGG
>JAHBVI010000037.1 GCA_019637635.1 Anaerolineae bacterium | reverse complement strand
TGTATTTACCACCATCGTCGGCTTTATGGCCGTCGCCAGCGCCGGGTATGTTATTGCCCACAACGACGATCTTGCCGGGTTCATGCTGCTCATTGGCCTGGGCGTGGTCTTTGGGCTGCTGGGGGTGTGGGCTTATTCCCACATTCCCGGCGGTGCGCCTGTCGCCGGCCCGGCGCAAAAGAACCGGCGCGAATTGTGGACGGCCGTACACGACCGCAACTTCCGCAATTACGCCCTGGGCATTGCCCTGATGACCCTGGCAACCGTGCCCATGATTTCCTTTTTGCCCCTGTTCATGGTCGAGGAAGTGCGTCTGCCGCAGAGCCAGGTGGTGCTGCTGCAAAATGGCGTATTGGTGGGCAGTCTGGCTTCCGTGTTCGTCTGGGGTTGGGCCGCCGACCGGTATGGCAGCACCCCCGTCATGCTCTCCGGCGTCCTGCTGCGCATCTTGCTGCCCATCTGCTGGTTGTTCATGCCCCAAGGCAGCCCCTACAGCCTCTACGTCGCCCTGAGCATTGCCTTTTTGCAAGGCGTCGCCAACATGGGCTGGGCCATAGGCTCGGCGCGGCTGCTGTTTGTTAGCGTGGTGCCGCCGGACAAAAAGAGTGACTACATGGCGCTCTATTATGCCTGGATTGGCGTCATGGGCGGCCTGAGCCAACTGGTTGGTGGCTGGATTTTAGACCTGTCCGGCGATCTGGCGGTGGATTGGGGCATTGTGCAAATCAACCCCTACACACCGCTGTTTGTGTTAGGCATCACCCTGCCCCTGGGCAGCCTTTTTTTCCTGCGGCGGGTAAAAACCGACAGCAGTGTGGGCATTGGCCGTTTTGCCGGTTTTCTGTTTAAGGGCAACCCCTTTCTGGCGGTGGAATCTATGATCCGTTACCACATGGCCAGGGATGAACAAACGGCCGTGCGCCTGACCGAACGGCTGGGGCGCTCGCGCAGCCTGCTCACCATTGAAGAGCTGCTGGAATCATTGGCCGACCCCCGCTTTAACGTGCGCTTTGAAGCCATTGTGGCCATCGGCCACACCCGCCCCGATGAGCAGCTTATCAATGCCTTGAGCCGGGTATTGCACGGCAATGACCCGGCGTTGGGGGTGATGGCCGCCTGGGCGTTGGGGCGCAGCCACGACGGCCGTGCCTGCGCCCCCCTACACGCCGCCCTGGACTCCGGCTACCGCTCCATCCGCGCCCACAGCGCCCGTTCATTGGGCACGTTGGGCGACCAGAGCGCCATCCCCACCCTGCACAAGCGGCTGGCTGTGGAGCCGGATCATGGTCTGCGCATCGCTTATGCGTCGGCGCTGGGGCAGTTGCAGGCCACCGACGCGGTGGCCGACATTCTGGCGCTGCTGGCGGCCGAGCCAGAGGAACCGGCGCGGCTGGAATTGGCGCTGGCGCTGGCCCGGCTGACGGGGGAGGAGTACACCTTTATCCAGCTTTTACGCCAATGCCGCGCCGACCGGGGCACGGCGCTGGCCCAGGCCATTACCGGGCTGGGAAAAAAATGGCGAAAGGAAAAGGACACGGCCGTGACCCCCGCCCTCACCCTGCTCACCCAAAGCGCCGCCGCGTGCAGCACCGGCAACCTGGACGACGGCCTCACCATCCTCTGCCGCTTTTTGCATACCGGCCTCCCCGACGACCTGCCGCCGTTCCAGCAAATGATTTTGCAGGCGTGTGCCCATCATCTGGAAACGGCCGGCGCCACCCGCCTGGAATACGCCCTGCTGGCGCTGCACCTGTTGACCGTCAACCCTTAAGCCATCACCTGTCACCCATCACCCGTCACCCGTCACGGCTTACGGTTTACGGCTTACGCATCACGAAGCCATCTGCTTCTGTAAAAACTGCAACAACCCATCCAGGCTTTGGAAAGCGTGCCGGGTATGGGTTTCCGGGTCTTCCAGCGTAAAACGCCAGCTATTGGCTTTTTGGGGGTCAGGGTTGCGCTCTTCCCAAAGACGCAAAATAAACGTGCGGTACATAGGGGGATTACTGAAAGTCATCACTTCACCTCCGGTGTAAATTGGTATAATAGGGGAACTGCGCTGTAATCCGTCATTCGTAATCCGTAATCTGTAATCCGTCGTTCATCATTCGAAGTCCGAAATCTGAAGCCCGTAAACCGATCACCGAATACCGATTACCGGCATCCACCTGGCACCACCATAAACCGCGAACGCTGATCTATCGTTAAATCTTGCGGGCAGTGCCAGGCACAGGGCAAAACAAATCTGGTCAACCAGAGTAAAAATGCCCTTTGTCTGGCGTCAAATCAAACCTATGGCTCACCTCAAAATTTCCTTATTGGGATCCCCAAAAATCAAGCTGGATAATAAACTGATAACCGGTCTGCCCTCAAAGGCCCAGGCATTGTTGTTCTACCTGGTAGTTACAAATAAACAACAAACCCGCGAACACCTGGCCGAAATCCTTTTCTCTACTGAAACGATGTCGCTTGAAAAGAAGCTGAGTAATTTGCGCGGACCGGGGGCGCTGTTGGCGCTCAATGGGGTACTGAACGACTATGTGGAAACCCGCAAGTTTTCGGTAGCCTTCAAAGCAGATAGCGATTACTGGTTAGACCTGGCAGAATTTCAGGATTGTGTGCGCAGTCCGAATCCAACACTAGAACAATTACATAGAGCCGTAAACCTGTATCAAGCGGATTTTCTTGCCGGGCTGCGCCTGCGCGACGCCGATGGTTTTGATGAGTGGGCCAAACAATGGCGCCGTGCTCTAAAAAATGAAATGGCAACCGCATTACGTCTGATTGCTTTGCATTTCAAAACAGAGAATAATCATCGATAGCTGAGGATAAAATGGCGCGCCTCGAAATCTCCCTGTTGGGATCCCCAAAAATCAGACTGGATGGTAAAGTAATAACCGGGCTGCCGGCCAAGGCGCAGGCGCTGCTTTTTTATCTGGTCGTCACCGGGCAGCAGCACACACGGGAGCGGCTGGCGGAAATGCTTTTCTCCGAAGAAACGATGACGCGGGAGAAAAAGCTGAGTAATTTGCGCGGGCCGGGGGCGCTGCTGGCGCTTAATGAGGTGCTGAGTGCGTTTGTGGAGACCCGCAAGTTTTCGGCGGCCTTCAAAACGGAGAGCGATTACTGGCTGGACCTGGATGAATTTTACGCTTGTTTGCGTAACCCTAACCCCACACCGGAGCAATTACAACGGGCGGTTGACCTGTATCAGGGAGATTTTCTTTCAGGACTGCGGGTAAGAGACGCCGATGGCTTTGAGGAGTGGGCGGAGCAGGTGCGCCGCGCCCTGGAAACCCAAATTGTGACGGCCCTTTACCTGCTGGCCGTGCATTACAAGGAGCAGCGGCAATTTGTGGCCGCGCTGGCCTGCATTACGCGGCTGCTGGCCATTAACCCCTACTTTGAGGAAGCCAACCGGGAGTTGATGCTGCTGCTGGCGCTGACCAGCCAGATCAATGAGGCGTGCAGCCATTATGAGCGGTATGAAGCGCTGCTGGCCGAAGATGGACTGGAACCGGAGCCGGATACGACGGCGTTGTACCAGAAAATCTGGCGCGGCGAGATTGCCGGGGACGATGTGGCTGTTTTGCCAATGCCCGCCCCCCCACCCCAGGCCTGGTCGCCGCCATTTCAAGCGCCGCCACTGCTGCCCCATTTTGTGGGCCGGGATGATTTGCGGGCGCGGATAATGGCCGCTTTGCAGGCTGAGGATGGGGACCGAATTGAGGCATTGGTGGGCATGGGCGGCGTGGGTAAATCGGCGCTGGCGGCGGAGATTGCCCATGCGCTGCAAGAGCATTTTAGCGATGGCGTGTTGTGGGCCAGTGTGGCCGTGAGCGAGCCAACGGCCGTACTGGAAAGTTGGGCGCAGGCATACGGCTATGACTTTACGCGGCTGGCCGATTTAGAGAGCATGGCAAACGCCTTTCGCGGCGTGTTGGCGGATAAACGGGTACTACTGGTGCTGGATGATGTGGTCAGCGTGTCGCGGGTACGGCCGTTGCTGCCCAACAGCCCACATTGCCGCGTCTTGCTCACCACCCGTGACCAGGATTTAGCCCATGCTCTGGACGCGCAGGTGTGGCGGTTAGCGGAATTGTCACCAACAGATGGCCTTCTCTTGCTGACCCACATCCTCGGCCATGAACGGGTGGTGGCCGAAATGGAGGCGGCGGGGGCCATATGTGACCTGCTGCAAAATCTGCCGCTGGCAGTGGAAATTATCGGCCAGCGACTCAAGTCGCGCCCTCGCCGCCAATTAGCCGATGTTATCCCACGGCTGCGGGATGAAAAACAACGCCTCTCGGAATTGAAAATCAGTGACCGGGCCGTGCGCGCCTCGTTTGCCATCAGCTATGACACGCTGGATGCCCAGGAGCGGCAGATGTTTGCCTTGATGGGGTTATTTCACGGCCATAGCTTTGCCGCTGATCTCATGGCCGGTATTGCCGGGCAAGATCGGTATGAAACGGAAGACCGGATTTTTGCCCTGGTGGCCCTGTCGCTGGCTCAGGAAGAAGGGGCCACGCGCTACCGGCAGCACCCGCTGTTGGCGGACTTTGCGCGGGAGAAGCTAGTGGAATCAGGGGAAGCAGGGGTGTGGTACGGCCGTTTGGCCCACACCTACCTCACCTTTGCCCAAAAAAACCAGCATGATTACGACACCCTCCGCCCCGAATGGGAGACCCTGATGGCCGCCATGCAAACTGCCTACGATGCCGAACTGTGGCCAGACGTTATTGATTTTGCCGATGCGCTGCACAATGCCTGGTTTGCGCGCGGCCGTTACACACAGGCACGCCAGGGCTACCGGTGGGCCTTTCACGCCGCCCAACAGACGGAGAACACGCCTGCCCAGGCAAGGTGCCTGCACAACTGGGGGGTGGCCTGCCTGGAACAGCGTGATTTTGCGGAAGCGACCGAACATCTCTCGCAAAGCAGCGACCTTTTTGAAACCGGGCAAGACCTGGCCGGCCTCGCCCAAAATCAATGTGATCTGGCGCGCATTGCCGTGGAGCAGGCCAACTATGACCTGGCAGAACAACGGCTGCACACCAGCCGCGCCCTCCGTCAATCACTGGGCGATTTACCGGGCATTGCCGAAACCCTTCATGTGGAAGCCAGAATGAATTACTTTCGGGGTAAACATGAAGAAACAATACGTTTAGGCAAAGAAGCCCTGGAACTTCTGGCGAATACGGCCGTTGCGGACAAAGGTTTACGCACCCTGAGTTTATTAGCCAGCGCCTTCATCATGCAGAAGGATTTTGCCTCTGCCCAAGCCTATGCCCAACGCGCCCTGGAACTGGCCGAAAAGGTGCAAGACAAAGGCGACCAGGCCGTCGTTCTGGGTGTGTTATCCTACATCACCCACCAACTCAATGACCTGGACACGGCCCAGACCTATGGTGAAAAAAGCCTGGAGCTGCTACAAAACATGGGCGATCTCGGCTCCCAAGCGATGATTCTGTACCAATTGGGTCGTATTTATCTGGTGAAAGGGCAATATGAACTAGCCTTACAGGTGGGCCTGAAAAGTCTGGAACTCTGCCGCAAGTCGCAATTCAACCTGCAACTGGGTTGGACGCTCACACACATTGCCGACTGTTTTGAGCGCCTGGGTCAGTTACCCCAGGCCAGAGAAAAATGGCAAGAAGCCTGGGAAGTGGCCCAGTCGCTGCAACACCCCGCCCTCATCCAAAAAGTACAGGAAGGGCTTAACCGTCAGTAGTAGAGAAGTAACCGTTAAGACCTGACAGGTTTTTCACCAGTTCAACTTGAAACTTTGCAGGCCAAAAACCTGTCAGGTCTCTTGAGGGGCTGAACGCTTACGGGGAGAATTGCGGCGCTCAGCCACCTACCGGGTTCGGTTCTGGGCCGCGTGTGGCCCAACCATCGGCATATGCCAGTTCAATCCAACCCCACTTATCCTTACTATTCTTTGGGTCGCGTTTCGGATTGCGTTCGGCCAGTAATTCTCCCAGGGGCACTTCGTTGCGCTGCGCCCACCTGGCTGCCCAATTCACCCACAAGGAATCAATACCGGGTGTCAACCCGGCAGCCTCCAGTTCAAGAGACGATTCTAACTGTTCCGTATCGGCCGGCACATCTGGTACGAATATCACAAGTTTGTGGGGATATTGCTTATCGCGTAATTCTTTATCTTGTGGCGTATGCACCACTTCGATACTGTCCTTGAACTGGTCAAAATTTGCATACAGCGCCGGCAACTGCGCCACCGCACGAATGGCTGACAAACTGTTTTCATCGCCTGACCAGCGCGGATGCGCCGGGTGAGCGGCCATGCAAGGGGCCAACAGGTTGAGGATCTCTTGCAACATGTTGTCCAGCGGTTTGTTGTCTGCATCCAGATTGCCGCCGGGTGAGCGAACATCATCCAGGCTAAACGTCTGGTTTGTGGTCGTAAACGTAATCGGCGTTTCTGCCTCCGCAGACCGGCCCAGGTAATTGTCCCGGCGCCCATGCCAGCGTTTTTCCAGTAAAAGAGCCAGATCGGTATTCCTGTGAACGTCTGAATGAACCAGGGTTTTTGTATAAATGTCTGGCCTGATGACGGGAACCGGGTCCTCATAATCAATGTAGGCTTTGGTAAACTCGTCAATCGGGTCGTCTAGCTGCAAGTCTTGAAAATCAATCGCCATCACCGGCCCGGCTACCAGACAGCCATAGACATCGGCAAATGTCTCTTCCAACCAGTTCCGTAAGTATTTGGGGTGCTGTTTTGTGTTGTCCCGCAAAAAGGTTGAAACCGGCTTTTCGGCGTGGTTGCCGTGGCGATACAAGTAATGGGCTACTTCGTGGGGAATAGCCAGAAAATCACGGGAAACGTCCACGGCCGTGAACGGCAACCCCACAATGGCTACATCGGCATAGGGGATGACGCGCACTGAGGTGGATTTCTGAAAGTAGGTCAGCGTCGTAACATTTGCTGGAATTAACCCCCCATGAACAGCCGGTTGCAAGGCTAACTGCCCCAGGGCATCGGCCAGTTGCAAAGCCTCTTTCGTCACGGCCGTGCCTGCCAGACGTTGATTCCAGGCCCGTTCAATCACCTCTAAATCAAACGAAATCTGGTCAATAATGGAACGTAAAACGGCCGCCGGGGGGTATTTTTCCAGGTCCTCGTGCAATGTCAGTGGACTACCATCCAGAAAACCTTGATAAAAATAGGTGAAGTGCGACTTACCAAATGACTTCAACCTTTGCAGCAGCTCATAAATTGTCGCCTTTCGCGGGAAATCCGGGCCGCTATCACGGCCATAGGCGGTCAGCAAATCGCTCATTATTTTGTCTAGCGTTTGCCAGCGTTCTTTCCATACCTGCAATTCTTCAACCGGTCGCATGGTTACGTACCTCCTGTTACACAATCGAGTAATCCGACATCCAATAACCGTGATGATAGGCTTTCATCGTTTAGCCAGCGTTTAACAATAATAGCATATCTGCATTGACCTCACCTTTGCCTGTGTGAGCAGTGTGTTACAATTGCCGGTACATTTTGTTACCACACTATTCACAACGATTAAGGAGGAGAAATGGATCGTCCAACCGGTGTTTATCTGATTTCGTTTTTGCAGGTATTTTTGGGGGCTTACCTGCTGTCCGTGGCCTTTTTTGACTTTGTTTACGGCAGCTTTTTTGATGGCAATACGCTGCTGGCCTCTCTGGCGCTGGTGACAGGCGTCATTAACTTTGTATTGGGGTTTGGCATCTGGGGGCTGAAGGGTTGGGCCTGGATGCTGACGCTGGTTTTTCAGTTTGTGCATATTGCCCGTGAAATTCTCTCCTATTTCCTGGCCGGGCAATACCTGGGCTTTTTCAGCCTGATTATCAGCGCGATTATCATTTATTATCTGACCCGCCCGGAAATTCGGAAGCTGTTTGGAAAGTAAAGGTAATTGCGTAATTGCGTAATTACGCAATTACCTTCCGACCCATGCTCGCCCGGTACGAAGTCCGTATTTTTCAAAATGGCTTCCGGCTGCGGCCTGAGGAAAAGGGCCGGTCGGTGGGTCACGGCCGTACCCTCATCCTTATCCTCACGGCCGTTTACCTGCTCTGGCTCTTTATACGGGTCATCAGCCAGCCGCCCTGGCTGGCGCAATTGCCGGCCTCGCTGCTGGAACTGCTGCGGCTGGCAGAAATCGCCGGGTTTATCACCCTGGTATTGATGTGGGGGCTGCTGTGGTGGCCGAAGCCAAAGCAGCCTGTGATGGCCGTCACCCCCTTAGACCTGGAGCAGCTTTACGCCCTACAACCCTATGAATTTGAACAGTACGTGGCCGATTTGTTTCGGCAGCGGGGATACCGGGTGAAGCTGCACGGCCGTCGTGGGGACAACGGCGTAGATTTGCGGCTGACCCAGGCCAACGGCAAGGAAGCAATTGTGCAGTGCAAACGCTACCGCAAAAGCGTGGGGCCAGACATTGTGCGCGAACTGTATGGCACGTTGATACACGAACGGGCCGCGCACGCTTTCCTGGTGACAACGGCAGACATTTCCGACGCCGCCCGCGCCTGGGCGCAGGGCAAACCGATGACGCTGATTGACGGCCGTAGCCTGGCGCACATTGCCGCCGTGATGCGGGAAGCGGGTGGTAATTGAGTAATTGGGTAATTACTCAATTACCTGTTTGTCACTTTTTGGAAGCGGCGAAACAGCACGGCCACCAGGAGTGATTGGTAAATCAAACCGGCGATTAGAAATCCCCAGATCGGCTGCCCGGCCAACAACAGCCAGAACACTTTTACCGGCCAATAGGTGGGCAGCAGCCCCAACAATAACTGCCAGGGCATGGGGACAAACCAGGCCGCCAGGGGCACAATCAGGAAAATACCCAATCCCTTCATCAAGGCAAAGCCCTGCACCTTGTTGGCGGCAAAGGCGGCCAGCAGCAGCATGTAAATGGGGGCCAGGGGGGCGGCGGCAACGGCCGTGACCACCATCTGCGGCAGCGACAAACCAGGCACCCCCACCACCCAGAACGTCGGCGGCGTCAGCAGCAAGCTGAGCGCCAGGGGTACGCCAATCCGGTAGGCGGCATACCCGGCGAGCGGCAGCGGCGTCACTTGCAGCGCCAGCAGCGTGCGGTCATCCCGTTCATCCAGCAGCAAAAAGCCCACCACCGCGCCATACAATACCGGAATCAGCAGGGCGATATAGGCATAGAACACAGGCAGATACGGCCGTGCATCCACGCCAAAACTCACCGCCGCCAGTTGCACTCCCCAGGGCAGCACAAATCGGAAGATAAGCGCCAAAAACAACGGCGCAAACAGCATCCAACGCAGCATCGGATCACGCCGCGTGTTACGGCCGTCAATCGGCCCCAATGTTTTGATGATTGTTAGCGCATTCATAGTCAATAAACGGGTGGCAAGTGGCAGGTTATAAGTGATCACTCGTCACTTGTCACCCGTCACTTTCACACCGCCAAACCACGCGGCAAAATGACAAAACGGTGAAAAGCGCGCCGCGCCAACCAAAAGAGAATAGCCACCCACACCGCACCATAGACCAGACCATACAGCCACGTCCAGGCCGGCATCGGTTGGAACGCGCCGGTCAGCAGCAGCAGCGGCGCCTGCACCGGGTGCAGGTACATCAGCGGCGTGGCTACCAGGCCAAAGTATTGCAGCAGCGGGATGGATAACAACAACGTCCAGAAGACCGACGGGAAAATGAAGCTGTTTACCGACTCGTAGCGGATGACGACCATAAAGCCGTACAGGGCGTTGATGAAGCTGAGCAGCACAATGCCCGCCACCAGCAGCCAGGGGTTGAAATAGACGCTAACACCAGCTGTCACCATCACGGCCGTGACAATAATCCCATTCTCCGCCAGTGTTAGCAGCGCCAACGACAGCAGCTTGGCCCACAGATACTCACCCTGGCGCAGCGGCGTCAGCACCAGCCCGGTCAAAACACCATCATCCTTTTCCAGCAGCACCAGCGCCGCCATAAAGTAAAAGGTATTCATGGTCATGTTGCCCATCACCAGCACCGGCATCGCCAGCGGCCAATAAGCCGCCGGTAGATAGTGCAGCCCCATAATAAACAACACCGCCACAAACCCCGCCGCATAATAAAACCCATTCCGAAATTGCAGCCGCACTTCCCACCGTATGGCCGACCATAATCGCTTCATTTGCCACCTCCTGTCACCGCTCACTGCTGACCGCTCACCGCTAACCGCTTACTGTAAACGCCGCCCGGTCACGGCAATAAAAATATCGTCCAACGTCGCTTCCTGGGTGTGCATGGTCTGAATGGAACCGGAGTGCAGCAGGTCTTGAAAACGGCCGTTGCCGCCCAACCCTGCCAGGGCAAACTGCTCCCGCTCCAGATGGCCGTTAAGTTGGAATTCCACCTGCACCTGGGCACGGCCGTATTGCAATTTCAAGGCGCGCGGCGAATCAATCAGCCGAATTTGCCCACCCATAATAAAAGCCACCCGGTCGCACAATTCATCGGCCACAAACATATCGTGCGTCGTCAGGAAAACCGTCGCTCCCCGCGCCTGTTGCGCCCGGATCAACTCCTTGATATGCCGGGCATTCACCGGGTCCAGCCCCGACGTGGGTTCATCCAGAAAGAGCAGGTCAGGCCGGTGCAGCAGCGCCCGCGCCACCCCCAACCGGTTTTTCATCCCCTTGGAATACTGGGAAACGAGCATATCGCCATCTTCGCCCAGCCCCACCATCTCCAACAGTGTTTGCGGATCATGGGTTTCACCGCTGTACAAAGCGCGGAAATAGGTCAGGTTTTCCCGCCCGGTCAACTTCTGGTAATGGTTGGGCAGTTCAAAGGAGACGCCTATATGTTCATAATAGGCGGAGTCCCAATCGCGCACCTCTTTGCCTCGCACCCGGACGCTGCCGGCATACTCTTTGTAAAGGCCGTTTAGCACCTTTTGCGTGGTAGATTTACCGGCGCCGCTCGGCCCTAAAAAGCCCAGGATTTCGCCCGGCTCTACCTGGAACGACACATCGCGCACGGCGGCTACGGCCGTGCCGGGATAGGTAAAAGTGAGATTTTCGACAAGGATCATTGTTTTCACGTGTTTATGTGTTCAGGTACTCAAGTGCTCACGTAAACACGTGAATACTTGAACACCTGAACACACGCTTACGGCGTTAAAATCCGGCGCAGCAAGTCGCTAATTTGGGCGGCGGCCGATTCCAGTTCGGCAGAATTCAGTGGTGTGGCGCGGCCAAAGAGCCAGCGGTCATGGGCATCGTCCACGGCCGTAACCATCGCTGCCAGCAGATCACCCGGCAAATCAGTACGCACCACGCCCAGCGCCTGCCCCTGCTGCAACAGCGCCGCCATTAGTTGCCCCACTTCCGCCATCAGCGCCACCAATTGGGCGTCGGCAGCCAGGGCATCGGCGCTGAGACTGCTGCTTTTCAGCAAACCCAACACCCAGGGGCGGTCGGCAAACGCCGTAAATTGCTGCTGGTAAAGGTCAGCCACGGCCGTCCAGAAATTGGCCGCCGTCAGCATGGATGCGTCCAGGTGTATGGCTTGCAAAACCGTGTGGCCGTAATGGTGGACGGCCGTCAGGTACACATCTGCCTTATCATCAAAATAGTAATACGCCGCCCCCTTGCTAATGCCCGCCGTCTCCAAAATCCGGTTCAACGACGCCTGGGCGTATCCGTAAGTGGCAAACTCTTGCGCCGCCGCTTCCAGGATGCGTTCGCGTTTTTCTGGTGATAGTTTCTCAAATCGTGGTCGGGGCATTCACACCTCATTCGTTTTGCCGTATTAAACCATATGGTTATACTGTTAAGTTAGACCGTATAGTCTAAAATAATACTATTAATTATGAACATTGTCAAGGGGGGATAAAGCGGAGGGGAGGCTTTAGCCGACACTATGTCGGCTAAAGCCTCCCCTCCGGAGGAAAATCAAGCCCGATCAGGGCTTAAGCGTAGCCGGCAGGTAAACCGAATGGAACGCGGGGGCATTCACCCTGTGGAACCACCAGGCTCCTTGCCCATCGGTGCCTACAAACGCCTTGTTTGGCGCTGCAAAATTGGCGTCTACAGACCGCACGCGCGTGGGGGTAAAACCCTGGCTCATGTGGAACCATCGGCCCGAATAATCAGGCGAAACCCACATGCCCTGCCCCACACTGCCGGCAAAGATGTCACCGGTGCCTTCCAGGGCATGGTCTACCGCCCGGAAGGACAGGCCGACCAATGCCGGATCATTCACCGCCTGCCAGGTAACACCGCCATCTACACTACGCGAAAGTCCGGCAACGGCCGTGCCGCCCGTAAAAGCAGATACCCCGGCATTGGCCGCGTACACGTGGGTCGCCTGGGCCACATCCGGCGCATTACTCAGGCCATACACCAGCGTAGAAGGCTCTCCGGTGGCGGCGCTCCAGTTAAAGCCGTTTGCGTCACTGGCATAATACACCCCATCCCCGTAGGTTGCAGCCACAAGCCGGTTGGTCACCCCTGGCACACGTTCAATGTCCAAGATGATATTTTCGGTGGGGTTGCCGTTAAGCAGGCCGCGGGTCCAATTCACGCCGGCATTATTACTGACGTAAATGCCATCGGCCGTGGCAATCGCCAGGCGGTCATAATTGCCCGTGCGCGATTCCACATCAAACACCGGCTGCGCAAAGGGAGGTAGATCTGTTGTCGGCAGCGCTTCCCAGGAAATACCCTGATTATAGCTGACAAACAACCCTGCCCCACTGTAAAACGTGCCCGCATACAGCACTGTACCACCAGGGCCACTGGTGGCTTTAAGCGCATACACAAATGGTAAAGATAACCCTTTATTCGCCTGCGCCCACGTCTTGCCGCCATCGGTGCTGCGGAATATGCCGGAACCCCACGTGCCCGCATAAACCATCATGGGATTATTGGGGTCTGCTTCCATATCCAGGACGTATGTGTTTTGCATCCCGCTGGTGTGCCGGACGAATGTGCTGCCACCGTCAACCGTCTTGAAGACACCGCCACCGTAATAAAATGGCCCCCAGTAATACTGCTGCGCACCGGCGTAAGCAACGGCCGTGTCCGTGGGATGCAGCGCCAATCCACTCACGTTCAAATCGGGGAAGGCCGCGTCAGCCACCTCCCAATTATCGCCGCCATCCACACTTTTCCAGATATAGTAAATGCCGGTGGCAAAGACGATGTCAGGATTCTGGCGTGAAAATTCGATATTGAGCAAGTTCGGTTCGCCCAATCCATTGTTACTGGGATTCCAGTTTTGGCCGCCGTCTGTGGTTTTCATCACGCCCTGACCAACGGTAGCTGCCAACACCGTATTGGGGGTTGTGGGATGCACGGCAAACTGGGAGACGACGTTTGTCACCATGGCATTACCGGCTGTCATCGTCCAGTTCAGGCCACCATTGGTTGAGCGGAAGATGCCGCCGTTGGCGCCCCAATCGCCCCTGGAAGCATAGGCAATGTTGGGTGAAGAAGGTGAAAAGGCGATGGCCCGCCCGCTGCTCAAGGTGGCGCCGGGCATATCCAATTCGGCCCATGAATCCCCGCCATCCTGGGTAAGATAAAACCCGCGCCCGGAAACAGCCACGATCAGCCGGTTGGCGTCGGTGGGGTGTATGGCCAGGTACCGCGCCGGTACCCACTGAATGGCTATTGGCACGCGGAATGATTCATCATCTGTTTCCAATAGCGGCAGGGACAGATCAAGCTGCTGTTTGAAATCTACGGCCGTGTCCATCACGGCCGTATCCACCCCTTCTTCTAAGGCGGCAAACGATTCTGGCAGAGGCAGCCCAGCAGCCAGGCGGGTATACGGCGCCGGGCCAATCTGATGAACCCATTCGCCATCAATCAGACGGACGGCCGTGCCATAAATAGCTTCTGGCAAAGACCGGAGCAGCGACCAATTGCTGCCGCCATCGGTGCTTTTATACACGCCGTCACCCCAGGTAGAAATGTAAACTGTTTGGGCGCTGCCGGGCGAAATCACCACATTCGTCACTTCCAAACCACCAAACGTCCCCAGGCCGTCCAGCCGCGGCGACCAACTGCTGCCGCCATTGGTGCTTTTGTAAACGCCCTCAGTGGTGGCGGCATAAACCGTGTTAGGGGCAGTGGTATCAATGGTCAATTCGTTAATGGTGGGCGACGGCCGTTCCGGTCCCCGCGCCATCCACTGATCTCCCTCAATGACCGACAGAGCCAGGTCGCCGCCGCCGCCCATACCATAGGCTGATACCTGCAAGTAGTACATCGTACCGGCTTTGGCCGTGAATGTCAGATAGCTCTGTAAATTTCCCCCGGAATCATCGTTGCAGGCCACATTGGTCAAGCTGCCCGGTGTGCCCGTCCACACGGCCAACATCGTATCGTAGTTACTATTCTTCGTATGCGCCACAATCGGCGTGGTGGCCGATGTGCTATAGCGGTACCACACCGATTTTTGCCCCTGGTTGGGCACAAATGGGCAGGGATAAATGGGATCATCCGGGCTGGTAGTGGCCGATGTGGTCCGCACCTGATCCAGATATGGCAGGTTGGACACCACGCGCGGGTTAACAAAGAGGTCATGCGGCGGTACACCATGGATGACAAAGGGGAAACCCTGTGGTGTACCCGTGCCACTGTCCAAAACTTCACCCCAGGAGGCTAAAGTGGGATTATATTGCAGGCCATTACCGGTGCTGCTTTCGCCCCAAATGGTGATGGGCACGGCCCACGGGCCGGAGGCCAGTGTGCCATCTGCCTGCCAATCCAGCCAATAGGTACCGGGCGCTAAATGAAAACCGGCGTTGGCGACAACCGTCATCACAGGCCGGTCTGTGGCGGTGCCCGATGTGGCTTCCGTCACCCGATAGGCATTCGTCCAGGCCGTGGCGATCAGGCGGTTGGTGGTGGTATCGCCAAAGATAATCTGGCTGCCGGGGTCTGCCGGGGAACCATTCCACACGCGGTAGTTCACGGCCGTTATCGTTGAAGCGGTGGTAGAACCGGTCTGGTAAGCATAAAACGTGATGGATTCTACATCCCACCCATTGGCATCCGTCACCGTAAAATCATCGGCTACCCGAAATCCCACTGCGGCCTGGTGACCTAAACCCAGTGTATTCATGCCAAACAAATCGGTTTGTAGAATACTTTCATCGGCCCCACCGGCCCCATTCATCGGGCTGTTCACAAATGGACCGCTTTCATAAAGCGATTGGATGGCATCTGGTTCGGCAGCCGCCGGAAGGGCTACCTGACCCCCTAATAACAACAGGCACAATATCATGAATGAAAACAAATAAAACGGCCGTCCCAACGAAAAAACTTTCTGGCCTTTCATCATATCCTCCTTTACCTATGGTAGGGATAGGTAGCGCCAGGCGAGGGGCAAAACCGTTTTGGTCAACCGGAGCCAAAAAGCTCCTTGCCTGGTACTACCCGTCAACTCATTTGAAATACACCCTCTGGCAAATCGGCCTTACGATTACGGTGGCGGCGGTGTAGGCGTCGGTGGTGGTTCGGTAGGTGGCGGCGCGGTGGGCGGTGGCGCGGTGGGCGGCGGCGCAGTCGGCGGCGGTGCTGTCGGCGGCGGCGCGGTGGGTGGCGGCGCGGTGGGTGGCGGTGATGTCGGCGGCGGTGCGGTGGGCGGCGGCGCAGTCGGGGGCGGTGATGTCGGGGGCGGCGCGGTGGGTGGGCGCGACGTGGCGGTAGCAGCCGGGCGCGTGGCTGTGTTAGTCGGCGCGGGTGTAGCAGAGGCTCTTATTGTTGCGGTGGCGGCAGATGTGGCTGTCGCCGTCGCTGTTGCCGGTATCACTTCTTCTACAACCAGCTCCCGGTTATCACTTTCCAACAAGGGTTCGGCCACGCCATCCGCCTCCAGGCGGATAAACCACCGATAGACACCCGGCGTTTCCAAAATATCACCCAACACAAACTGCAAACGGAACAAAGATCCCGAAAATGGCTTTTCCACGGACATGGCGCGCATCTCTTTGCCGTCTGCTTCAAAATAAAGCGTAAAGAGTTGGTCAGCCGTTAACGCCGCCGGCCAGCGCCAGGTAAACTGCACTTCGTCTTCTAGCGTAAATGTATCCACGCCAGGACGTACCAATTCAATTTCGCCGGTCACGGCCGTCACCGTCGGCGCAACTGTTGCTGTGGGTGTAGACGACACGGCCGTGTCCGTTGGCGTGGGTACGGTATTAGACACCGGTAGCTGCTCAACGGGCGTCGTTTGGGCTACGGCCGTTTCTGGCGTAGACGTTACAGCATCCACCGGCGTCGCCTGGGTACGCAGCCACACCTGCCAGCCGCCAAAAACAAAAAGCGGCAGCAAAAGCAACAGCAGCAGCCAGGCATAAGACCAGCGGCGTCGCGGCTGCGCCTGCGTTTCCACCACCGGTTCACTCACTATCGTAGACGCCGGTGGCGGCACAATTTTGCTGCCACCCGTCACCAATTTGCCCGTTTCCGGCGGCTGCCAGAGCCAGGCGCCAGACACAGCCTGCTGTCCCGGCGCGCCCACCAGGTGCAACGCCTGGTCTAAAGCCACCACCAATTCTTCGGCCGATTGATACCGGTCCTCTGGCGCTTTGCGCATACATTTTTCAATAATGGCAATAACTTCGGGGGCCAAATCGGGCCGGATCAGGTGGAGTGGCCGCGCTTCTTCATATATCTGTTTGTGCAGCACCCCCCACTGCACGTCGGCCGTAAACGGCCGCATCCCGGCAAACAGTTCATACAAAATGATACCCAGGGAGTAGAGATCGGTACGGCCGTCAACCGGTTCCCCCTTCACCTGTTCCGGCGCCATGTAATGGGGCGTCCCCAACAACACATTTGTTTGCGTTAGCCGGGGATTGCTCTCCACCACCGCAATACCCAAATCCGTCAGCAAAGGCTTGCCATGGGCATCCAGCAAGATATTACTTGGCTTTAAGTCCCGATGCACAATGCCCTTGCGATGCGCCGCTGCTAACGCATCGGCCACCTGCCGCGCCAGCGCCAGGGCATAAGGCGTGGTCAAAATTTCCTTGCGACGGCCCAAGTCAGCCAGTTTTTCCGCCAGCGTGCCCTCCGGCACAAACTGCATGGCAATATAAGGCTGCCGGTTGCCCGTTGTGCCAATGGCGTACACCTGCACCACATTGGGATGGTGCAGTTGGGCCATGGCTTGCGCTTCACGCCGGAAACGCTCTACAAAGCCACTATCCTGAGCAAAGTTGGGCAGCAGCACTTTGAGGACGACCTGGCGCTGCAAGTCAGTATCCAGCGCCAGATAAACATCGGCCATTCCCCCCCGCGCCAGGTGTTGCCGTACCTGATACTGCCCGATTTGTTGTCCAACCAGATCATTTGGGTCTGCCACGTCGTCTGTATCCTCGTTTGGCCCAGGTACACCGGGAATATGGGGGATTTTATAGGGGCGTATCAATCGGGAGTGTACCTGATGTCCAAACAGCCATCATTACTCAGCAGGATAACACGTTTAGGACAAAAGTACCAGACCCCAAAAGAGTTGCCATGATGCGGAAACGGTTTGAGGGATGGGCTAAAAATCAGTTCCGGTTTTGAGATTGGAGATTCGTGATTGGAGATTGAATGCTTGATCAATCTCTAATCTCCAATCTCCAATCTCGTGTACGTTGTTTAATTCGCGTTCCTAACCGGAAACGTTAAAGCTGTAGCGGAAGAGGTTGGTCGGGTCTGTTTGCGCCTTCACGTGGGATAGCTGGTCATAGCCGCCAGGAACCAGGCCATCGCGGATGCGTTGTTGGGATTCAACCCCTTCCAGGAAGTTCATGTAGACGCCGCCGGTGAGACACGGCCGTAACGCCTCTTTCAACTGCCCGGTGTACGCCACCAACTGGTGATGGGCTTCGGGTGTGGGGGTGACGCCCACCAACGACAGCACCAGTTCCGCGTCGCGGTTGCCGAACACGGCCGTAGCCGGGTCCACCCGCCGAACCGCCCCACCCGCATGGCGCACTTCCGCAAAGATCAGCGGACTGGGGCTGCCTGTGCCCAGGCCATACGCCACCACCGCCTCAATCGCCTCATCGCTCAGTTCACGCAGCCACGCCCCAGAATTGAAGCCGGGCATGGGGTCTACCGGATCATTGCTGATGACGGCAGCCTGGCTGAACGGGATGGTCTTAAAATCGTCAATCAGCGGCGGCTGCCAGTCGCGCCAATGGCGCAGCAGCGCTTCCCCATCCGCCACATCGCCGGCATAGCAGCCGCGCACGATGGCAAACGACTGCCCGCGCAAGAAGTCTGGCAATTCAGGGATAGGCGGGAAATTCATCACCAACACCGACGAGGTGAGTTCATCCGGCGCAGTGGCAATCCAGGCGCGATAGTGGCGAAACACCTCCCGCGCCATGTGCGCCGGGTAATACAGATTCCCGGCATACACCTCTGTTACCGGGAAGAGGCGAATGGTGAGGCCAGTGACAATACCCAGGCTGCCGCCGCCACCGCGCAGCCCCCAGAACAGGTCGCTGTTTTCCCTGGCCGAGGCTTTGCGTAACTGCCCATCGGCCGTCACCAGTTCAAATTCCAGCACATTGTCGGCAGAAAGGCCATATTTGCGCCCCAACCAGCCCAGGCCGCCGCCCAATGTGTAGCCCACCACACCCACCGTCGGCGAGGAGCCGAGCAGCGGCGCCAGCCCGTGCTTTTGGGCCGCTGCCAGCACCGCGCCCCACTTGACGCCTGCTTCCACATGGGCCGTTTGCGCCGCCGGGTCAACCAGGACGCCGTTTAGCTGCCGGGTGAGGATGAGCAGGCAGTCGTCGGCGGGGCGGACGTTGCCGTGGCCGGTGCCCTGGACGGCGACACCCAAGGTATGTTGGCGGGCGAAGGTCACGGCCGCAGCCACATCCTGCGCCGATTCCGCTTCCACAATCACCGCCGGGTACTGTACCACCTTGCGGTTCCAGGCCAGCCGTGCCTCGTCATAGCCGCTGTCTTCCGGGGTAATGACCCGGCCTTCTATCTGCGCCTGCAATTCAGACCAGGGTGAATCAATTTGGGTTAATTCCATAAACATGATCGGTTCTCCTTAAAAGTTGTATTCAATGATTTCAGTGTACAACAACGGCCGTTTGCCAGCCGTTTGATTGCGCGTTTGGAAATTATGGGCCGGGGGGTATCAGTGTGCCCAGGTATTCAACAGCCGGAGCGACGCCAAACTCCATCTCCGGGCCATCCACCACCCCGGCAAACTGCCCTACACCCACGTCCACGCTAGAACTGACCTTCATGCCCACGTCGGTGACGCCTTGCGGGCCGGTTTTAACGTAAAAGCCTTCGTTAATCCCTAATTCACCCAAACCACCCGGCGCATTGATCTTGCCGCCTGCAAAAAACGTGGTCGTTTTATTCTGAAAATTGACGGTAACCTGCCCAAAGAGAGTCAATATACTGGGGCCAGCAACCTCCACTTCAAAAACTTCGCAGTTGGCCTTGATCTGGATCATATTCAGGAATTTGATCGCCATTTTGCCCCGCGTCAGCGACGCCGGGCAACGCGGCGCACGTGTATACGCCGGTTCGCTGGGCGGCGTGACGATGTTCTCTTCGGCGCCTTCACAAATAGCCCAGTTCACGGCCGTGCGGTTGGCTTGTCCCCATATGACGTTCAAGCGCCAGGCCACATCCGTTTCCATCGAATCCTCAATCAGCAGCGACACGTACTCATGGTTCAGAACGTCAGACAAATTAGCTGCCGTGCCGGTCATGGCCGCAAATTTGGCGCTGGTGTACGCCTCCAGCAAATCCTCAAACTCAAAGTATTCCGGCAGCATCTCTGCCAACTGCTGCGTCACCGTGCTGCGGCAGGCGCCAATGAACGCCTCCGGGTCGGGATACAGTTCATACAATTCCAGAAATTCTTCGTCTTGCTGATCGGTCAGTTCCGCCAGGGCTTCTTCTTGGGCTACCACGTCCAGGTAGAGCGCCTGAATGTCCGGCTCGTATTCAGCGCGGTTAGCGGTGATGTAGATGTTATTGAAGCGTTCCCAGGTTAATGGCCCTGGCAACGGCCGTGCGCTGCGTGCTTCGATATTGGCTTGAATCAACTGCTCGCGTATGCCGCTGCGCTGAAGACTGTCCATCACCAGCGTGTAATAATGGTTGGCCGCATTTTGCGCCTGGCCGGGCGTATTCATCACCCCCAGTGGCGGTAAGGTAAACAACTGCCCTGCCGAACGGTTCAGCGTTTGCTGCGGCGGCAGGCGAATCCCTTCGATTTCTTCGCCATCCACCACCTCATCCCATAATTGGCGGCGCGAACCGGCGCGGTAAAAGTAGGTGGCCTGGCCATCCTCATCCTGGCACAGCAGCGCCAGGGACAGATTCAGTCGCGCCTCGGCCAATTCTGTACTCGCCTCCACCAACGGCCGTAACACAGCCTCCGCCGCCGCCCACTGCCCCAGTTGCAACAAGGCATAACCGCGTGTATTAGCTGCCAGTTCGGCCGCCGGAATGCCCATCGGCGTGGCCTGGTCGTCGGGCAAATTCTGCGCCGCATTCAGCAGCGCCAGCGCCTCATTGGGCATTTCTAAGGAAGCAAACATCCCGGCGGCGTTGATGAGAATGATGCGCGACTGCGGCGCATGTTCATGGGCCAGCAGCAGCCCGGCCAATGCGCCATCAGGCCGGTTGTCTATCATGGCGGCCATGGCAAACGCCTGGGCGGCGTCAGCCGTCGCCACTTCTGGCGCGTGGCGGAAGGTAGTCAGATTGGCTGCGCCCACTTGCTGCGCCAGGTAATTCCAACCGTTTTGCAGTGCCTGGGCCAGGCTAAGGGTGTGCGGCGGCACAGCGGGGCCGCACAGCATCTCCTTTTGAGCGGCAAGCTGCGGCGTCAAGAGTTCGTTGGGTAACAACACGGCCGCATCGCTGTAAGCATAAATGCGGAATGGGCCACTGCCGGAGGTATTGTCGGCGGGGCGCAGCACAATAGGTAAATAGGTGCGATAGTCACCCTGGTTGGCCGCAGCATTGGCCGCCGCGTCTGCGCCGGACTGCCCCGTGAGCGCCAGCATAAATAGCAGCAACACGCCTGAGATGAGGGTGATGGTTTGACCAGGTTTTTGGGGTTGCATCAGGTTCTCCTTTGTCAGTGGCGCGCCGGTTGCCGGTTGGCAGCCGGCGCGCCGTTTTGGTTGTGTGATGGGGGTAATGTAGACCAACGGCCGTTTGCCAGCCGTTTGGGGAGGCGGTCGAAAAAAAAACGCCGCCTGGGGCGACGTTTTTCAGAATGGACGGGGCTGAACCCTACCGACGGTTTGTTTCCAGCCAGCGCACGGCAAAATTTACCAACGGCCGTTGCCGCATCAACCGCACCGTGCCACCCCCTACCTGCCCGATGATCACCTCATGGGTTTCGGCTTCAAAGGCCGCACCAATCGCGGCAAAGTCATCCATACCAATGGCGTCATCCCGGTACGTCACCCACTGGCGACGGCCGTTTACCAGCATGGCTGATCCATTTTCTTCCGACTGCTTGTGAGGGTAATCGGCGCGGAAATCGGCCAGATGCAACGAAGTATTACGCTCATAGCCCACACCCAACAATAACACCCAGCCATCCAGATCATAGACGCGCCCAATCGGCGATTGTTCAGCCACGCTGTTGTTCAGCGACTGGTTGTCCGTCACAAAATCGGCATGTTTTCCCCAGGCGGCAAAGGAAAAGGCGGGGTGGCTGCTGCGCCGCACACCGGGATAGGTGCGGAAACATTCGTTAATGGCGCCCATCCTGTTGCTGGGGGTCAGTTCGGGCCGGTAGGGCGGCGTTTCGGCGCGGATAATGTCCCACTGCTCTGGCGGGACGGGGCTGCCCCCCCAGGTGAGTGGATCGGTGTTGTTGGTGCTGTTGGTGGGCATTACCAGCGTGCCCTCCGGCGTGATCACCTGCATGAGCGCGTCTACCACCGCCGGTGCGTCGCCCACGATGAAGCCGCCTAAAGCCTTCATTGAGGTGTGTACCAGTACCGTTTGCCCGGCGGTAAGCCCCAACCGGGTGAGATCGTGGACAAGGGTTTTGGTGGTGATGATCATGTTTCGCTCTCCAATGCTACGCCGCTGATTTAGCGGAGCGGCATATCCTCCTCGTGGTTCAATTTTTGTTTAGACCAGTGTTAACAAAATACTCTGAACTTTCCCATGTCATTCCGAGGAGTCTTCGACGAGGAATCCCTCTCATTTGTACAGGAGAGGGATTCCTCGCTCCCAAGATTCCGCTCGGAATGACAGGTGAAGTGTTGTATTTAGTCTTGCCAGAGAAAGCTGAAAGAGTCCATCACCGTATCATACAACAGTTGCAAATCGGCGTAGGCGGCGGCTTCCGGGTCGTCGGGGATGAAGGTGAGGGTGTAAACACGGCCGTCCCGCACCAACACCACCTGCCGGGTAAAATCTTGCCCCGGAACCTGGTCAAACTGGTTTCCCATGACGCCATCGAGCATGTAGCCAAATGACCACATGGGGCTGCTGCCCATCATCGCTTCAATTTCGGCCGCTTTTTCGATGGTGATGTCGTCCAGGGTACGGCCGTTGGCGTCTTCCACCGTGATGAACAGGCGTGGTTGCGTGCTATTCATCAGGGAATCCACGTAGACGGCCGTTTCCGCCCCGCCATTGTTCGATGTCAAACTGTCATCCACCGCGTACCCATCCGGCAGCAGCAGGCAATAACCATCCTCAGCATTGGTGAACAATGATGTGCCCACCACCGGTTCCGGGCATTCTGGCCCGGCCAACAGCGGCGCTTCCGGTTCGATGCCGATAAACCGGAACGAATCGGTGATCATCTGGTAAAGGGCTTCTGCCTGTTCGCCCACGGCGCCGTACTCCGCGCCAATGCGGGCCACCATGATGTCTACAACACGGCCGTCGTGCAGGGCAATCACGCGCCGGTTCACGTCCTGACCGGGCAGGTTGTCCAGCACCGTGGCCTGTTCCCCACCCAACTGGATGGTGAGGAAGGACATGGTGGCTAACTCCGCGTCGGAGGGATAGTCAGGGATGATTTCTTGAATGGTACGGCCGTTTAACGCTTCCAGGCGCACGGTGGCCAACGGCGCTTCGGTGTTGAGCAGTGAGCGCACGTAAAGGGCCAGCGACCCGTCCTCGCTCTGGAAAACGTCATAGGTGTTCGGGTAGAGGAAACAAATGCCCTGCGCGGCGTAGATCAGTTGGTGTGCGCCGGGCACAGCCTCAGGGCAATCAGCAATAGATATTTTCTCGACAACGGTTTCGGTGTCGGTCATATCATCTATCACGCCGGTCTGGTTTTCCACAACGGCTGCCGGTTCATCCCCACCGGTCGGGCTGCAAGCCGCCAGCATCAAGAAGGCTAACAGGCTGAACAGGAGTGATAAGATAAAAAATGGTTTGGTGTTCATGGTTTATATCCTCAATTCTGGTAGGTGCGACGCACTTTTGAAGTGCGTCACACCTGGTTTGTTTAGCGCAGTTGGTAATCCCAGCCAAAGTTGACCGGGTAGGCATGGTCGTTCCCTAACAAGGTAATTTCCTGGTACCAGATGCCTCTGGCCGGGAAGGTCCAGTCGCCGGGCAGCAGGATGGCGGCGTTGTTTCCGGCGACCGCGTTCATGGACACGCAGTAGGTACCGGGCTGCAAACTGCCGAAGGTGTATTTACCGCTGGCGTCGGTCACGGCCGTAACCGCGACCGGATTGCCGGTGGCGCATGAACCGGCTTGCAGCAGCATCGTCACCCCGGCGATATACCCCTCATGGGGGGCAATCATACCATCGGCGTGGTAATCGCCATTGCCGTCGGCCACACAGTTGCCGTCCAGGGCATCGCCGTTTTCATTGGTCAGGCAGTAGTCATCCCACACGAAACCGGTGATAGAGCCACTGGGCGCGGGTGATTTCAGGTTGATGCCGTTTAGCGTTTGGCCGGTGGTGACGGCCACGCTGGCCACATCATCCAACAGACCACCATTGCCCACCAGCCCCACGCAGTAACTACCGTTATAGCTGCCGCTGATGGTGTAACGGCCGTCGGCGCTTGAATACACTATCGCCACCGCTTGTTGGCGCACATGGCAGGCTGTGCCGGGAATCAACCACACTTCGCGGCTGCCCATCAGCGTTTCGCCGCTGTCATACACGCCATTCTGGTTCCAGTCCTGGTAGATCAGGCCGGAAATGGTGGTGGGCTGCACGGCCGTCACCACAATTTTCACCCAGAAGGGGCTGTTGTTTCGGCCAACGCCAAAGAAGTTGCCCGTCGCGTCCTGCAATTTCCAGTCGCTCTGGTAGGTGTTTGGCGCATCCGGGCTGACCATGTTGATGGTCAGGTCAACGGTATGGCCGGGCAGCACCGAATCCCGCAGTGGGAAGAAGGTGGAAACCGCGCCCAACAGATGGCCGCCGGTATGGACGATTTTGTAGCTGGTATCCCAGGTGCAGGTACCGGTGTTCTTGATGCGCCAGATTTTGTTAAAGCCGGTATTGGGCGCAAACTGCGAGCCGTCCGGCACACTCACATCGCTTACCAGCGCCGCGCTGTTGGTACAGGCGGTCACGGGGGCGGTGGTAGCCTGGGTGTATTGGGTATGGGCTGTGATCCAACAACTGCCAATTGAGCCGTCGGCGCATTTCACCCGCCACCAACCAAAGTCACTGCTGACGCCGGTGACGGTGGCGGTCTGGCCCCCGGCCACCCAACCGATCACGTTGTAGCCGGTGCCGGGGCCACTGCGCATGTTCACGTCGGTCAGGGCCATGACATATTGCACCTGGGTGTTGAGGACGGTCACGGCCGTTGGCGGCACATGGGTCACGGCGGGTGCGGCGACGGCCGTTGCTGGCGCAGCGGTGGCCTCAGAATCCACCGGATCGGCCGCGGGCGTGACGCTGGGTGCTTCAATCGTCACGGTCGGCGTCGCCGTTGCCGGATTTTGCCCAAACGGGATGGGCGTGATCAACGTCACGTCCGGCTCTTGAACTGCAAAATAACTGCGGCCCAGCAATAGGGCAGAGATGGTCAAAACGCCAAATAGCAGGGTGGCCGCAAAACCGATTAATAAAAAGGCTGTTGTGCGAGACATGTTTACTCTCCTTAATCGCGCAATCACGAGAATTACGCTACTGATTGATGATTTGATGATGGTCAGAGGCCCGATTTGAAAAATCGCGCTGCGGGGACAGCCATCACACAGAGATGTCGCCGGGCGCGGGGTGAATATAACATTCGTTTTCCCTACGCCCGGCCTACGGCCGTTTTCCGCCTGAAAATTCTCTTGCTTCCGGCGCTGCCGCTGTGTTAGGGCTGCGGGAAATACACAACCCGCACTGCGCGCTGCACCAGCCGGAATACAGACCAGGGTTCCCACGCGCCCGTGTCCGGGTTGTACCAGCAGCGGGCATGGTAGGTTGTGTCATAGGCGATGCGCGGATTTCCTTGCGCATCCAGGGACAAGACAGGGGCGATGCCATCCCACAGGCCGCCGTCGCAATGCGGCGGTATGGCTACCGGCCAGGCTGTAACCAGTTGACTGCGCGATTCCGTCACCTGGTGCTGCCAGGCAGCGCCGGCCGATTCGCAGTTGTTGTTACACCAGCTGTACCCCAGGCCACCGGCGTTGTACAGGGCATAGGCGATGCGCGGTTTACCGGTGGCGTCGAGTTCCAGGTCTGGGCCACGGCCGTCGTTCACACTCAATCCCAGTTCTTTGCGCTGCCAATTGCTGCTGTTTTGGCAGCTTCCGTTGCACCAGGCATAAAACAGCCGGTCGCCTTGCCCGTTTAACTTCGCTCCTTCGTAGAAGGCGACACGCGGACGGCCTTGTGCATCCATTTCCAGGTCATAAGAAACGTTTGGGCCGCTGCCCCGGTCGTACAAGGGTACACTTTGCCAGTTGTCCCGCTGGTCGCAATTGGCGTCACACACCAGGTAATACAGGTAAAACTCATCTTGCATGGACGCGCCGTCGGCCAGCACACGCGGCTGTCCCTGGGGCGTGAAAGCCAGCACCGGGTAATCAAATTTTTCGTAGCGATAGTTGTACTCGTTGCCGTTGTCCTGGTTGATTTGGGTTTCGTACCAGTTTTCCGGGTCAGTACAGCCGCCATCACAGTAGGCATAGAAGGTGCCCAGGTGTCCGGTTACCCCATCCTTATAGACGAAGCGGGGACGGCCGTTGGCGTCCAGCGCAAAGTATCGCTGCGGCATAGCGTCATCCTTCAGCAAATCTATCACGCCAATGCCCGAACTGGAGGTCAGGTAGATCAGGCCCCACCGGGCCGGATCGGTGCAGTTCTGGTCACAGGCTGCGTAGTAATAGTCATTGCCGTTGGGCCGCATCTGGGAAAGGGTTCTGAAAATGATGCGCGGCTGGCCGGTGGCGGTCAATTGCAGTTGCATCTCATTCACCAGTTCGCCCATGGCGACGCCGCTCCAACTGGCATCATGGTCACAGTCACCGGGACAATAGTAGTACACGCCATACGTCGGCCTATCGTCAATGGCCGGTTCGTAATAATAGTAAGCCAGATGCATACCGCCCTGCGCATCAACCTGGATGCTGGCGTTGCTGGTTTTATATTGCGTGTCAAAGAAGAAACGGCCTTCCACCCCTGTAGGGGGCGGCGGTGGTGGTGGGGTGTTGGTATTGCTGCTGGTGATCGCCGGTAAAAACACCAGGTACTCACCACTGCCCTGGGCGGGCGACGGCCGTAACACAACAATCATCAGCAAACCGGCCAGGATCATCAGGCCAATAATGGGTTTTAAGGAAATTTTTTTGAGTGCTAACTTGTTCATTTGATTTATACCTCTTTTGAAAATAGGCAAGCGTTCAACCTCTTTGGAGACCTGACAGGTTTTTGACCTGGGAGGCCTCAAGTTGAACTGGTAAAAAACCTGTCGGGTCTGAACGGTTAGGAAAATAGTTTCTGGGGTCTCAATGGTCGGTAAGATGCACCGCATCGGCCGCAATCCAGCAGTTCCCCGTCGTGCCATCCATACACAGGATGCGGCTGCGGCTGCCGTTAAAATCAAGCCATTGCACCTGAGCGCGCATGGCCTGGTCGGCATTAACCAACGGCAAAATGGGCACTTCATCGCTGAAGGTAGACGGCCGTTCCGCCAATAGCTGCTGAAAAGCGGCTATAAAAGCCCGTGCCCGTTCATCAGCAGGGGCAAAACCGCCAAAATCGCTCAGACTAAAAACGATCACCTGCGGGGCGCGGGACAATGTCCAAAAGCTGCTGTCGTCATCGGGAATGCCGGCCGGGGCAAAGCCAATCCTGGTGTGGGCCGGCGTGGGTTGATCAAACAGCCCCTGGTCGGCCGTAGCCGGTACATCCTGAATGTGGGCATTGCCCAACAACGACGGATCGTAGCGCAGGCTGATGCCATTGTGTTCAAGATGCGCACCACTTTGGCCTGCACAGGCAGCCAGCAGCCAGCAAACCACGAGTAATAGACCGGGAAATTTTGGTTTGGTTTTCATCAAAGTTACCTTGTAGGCAAGTTCGTCCAGGATTGAACAATGTGCATAAGCAGCACGAAACATCCCCAGAACCTGTCCTGAGCTTTCCGAAAGATGCGCCCGATCTGGCAGCCGCGGCTGCCAGACTTCGGGCGATCTACTGTCTAATTGCGTTCTCTATTGGCTAAGGCGCGCCTGCTGCCGGGCATAATCGTTCAGGATTTTCATCTCTTCCCGGTACACCATGCGCATGAAAAATGGCGTTGTCGTCCGGTCAATCAGACCTTTCAAACCGGGTTGGGACTGCCAGACGGTTTCAAACGTCACCTGCGATTCAGTCGGGCTGATCGGTTTGACGGTAAAGGTCGTCACCAGACCCGTATTGACATCGCGTTCCACCAGCACAGCGCCCGGTTCCGGCTCGGTGACGGCCATGTGCATTTGCGTCTTGCCGCCAAAAGACATGGCGTGAAGCGTGAATCGGGTGCCGGCGCCCACGCCGCCTTCGGTC
Source organism: Anaerolineae bacterium (assembly GCA_019637635.1). Taxonomy (GTDB): domain Bacteria; phylum Chloroflexota; class Anaerolineae; order Promineifilales; family Promineifilaceae; genus CAADGU01. The sequence goes on along the minus strand of JAHBVI010000037.1, from coordinate 29,134 downwards.
ACATCGAGGCCGGGAAAATACTTCGGCGGCAAAATGCGGCGATGGTGGTTGTAATCGGACAAGACGTTGTAAACAACGGCGGCCGGCGCTTCGACGGTGCTGGAAACGGTAACGGTTATTGTTGACATGGTTTTTTTCTCCAAATAGATTGATTACATCTCGCCCGCGCCACTTTCCTTCTGGTTAACGGCCGTAGGCAGCCTATTGTAACGCCGCAACATGTCTAGCATGAGCGGGATCAACGCCGCCCAGCCGCGAAAGTGGCGAATTTCTCCGCTGGGCACATGGCGCAGTTTGCCACGCCATTGGGGTTGGCCTTCTACCTCACCCTCTAACCATACCCTGAGGGTGAAAAGCTGTGAATCCGATAGTTGCTCTTTGTCGCTCATCATCATTTCCTGTAAAGACCGGATTGTTTTCATCGGTCTGCCTGGTTGTGTGATGGGGGTACAGTAACGGAACGGCCGTTTGGCAGCCGTTTGGCGCAGCGTTTGGAAATTACATTGAAGTTAATGTCATTAGTTTTTCGCCATGACTACAGCGGATAAAGAAATGAACGGATTCCTCTCCGGAAATTTATCCGCTTTTTTCTCCATCCGTTGTACTCTTATTGAATGAAATTGAAGGGAATTGGACCGAATTACGATCCAACGATGCTGGCTACAATAGCGTCCAGGGATTGCTCAAGAGCTTCCTGTTGGGCGCGGGTGATTTGGTCGGGGGTCAGGCGCTCCTGCAATTCTGCACATAAGGTTTCCGCACGCTGTTTGGCTTCTATGTGGAGCGCCGGATGTTCCAGCACGGTGAAGACCCATCTCAATGCCGTGACGGTGTTTCCTTCACGGGCTTGCAAAGCAGCCATACCGACTATGGCTGGTAACAGAAATAAGGTTTCCTGATTCTGGTTTTCCATTTGAAGAATTGCCTGAAAACGGAAGCGCGCCGCCGGGAAATCTCCGGCGGCTATCTCTAAAAAACCTAGAGAAATAGACGCATCTTGCAGCCCAAACAAATCGTTGGTTTGGGTGCATAAAGCTACGCTCTGCTGAATGAGCTTGCGTGCTGTGGTTAAATCTTCCTCAGCTTGTTTAACCAACCCCAGATATAGGCTGCTGTTGGTGATGTTGAAGAGATCGTTAGTTTCTTGGGCTATTTCCAGGCAAGATGCCAGTTGTTGATCGGCTTCGGCCAAATTTCCCGCGTAGAAGTTGGTACGGCCGCTGGCCAGTAAGGTGTAGGCAATCAGCCGTGGATCGCCTACTGCTTTGGCCTGGGAGAGTACGGCCGTTAACTGCTCCACCGCTTCAGCCAGACGCCCCTGGCCACGCATGATCACCCCCAGATAAGCCTGCGAAATAACAACACCCCATTGATCCTGGCAGCGCCCGGCCAGTTCATGTGACATTTGCAGTAAATCAAACGCTTCATCGAAACGGCCGTTGACCCACGCCGTCAGGCCCAGGTAGCGCAAGCTATAGCTGAGGGTCTTTTCCTCACCTAGAGCTTCAAGCTGAGTCACTGTTTGCTGCAACAAGTCACGGGCAACATTTGTCTGCCCCAAGCGGTGCAAAAAATAGCCCTGATGGGTGCGCATGGCCCAGATGGCAATCTGGCATTCGGCATCGCCATATAAGGCCTCGGCTTGCAGCGCCTCGGCCGTCAGACGGAAAAGCGCTTCGCCATCCTGAATCAAGCCACGCAGTTCGTAGAAGTAAAACAAGGCAAAATCGGCGCGGCGCAACCGGGCGCAGCATTGATTAGCCGTGCCCCACTCCCAGGCCGCGCGCACATTGGCTAATTCGGTAGCCACGGCCGTTAACCCATCCTTCTGCCCCGGTCCGCGTAAAACTGCATCTTGCGCCGCCAGCCATTGCAGGTAATAACGGCCGTGCTGCGCAGCCGTTTCCTGATACACAGCCGGGTCAGCTTGCAGGTGATCGTGGGCATATTGGCGGATGATGTTGTGCAAACTGTAGCGGCCAACGGCCGTGCGCTGCACCAACGAACGCTCCGCCAACGCCGATAGCTGCGGCAGGTCGGCCGCAGCGATTTCCGCCGCTGCTTCCCGCGTAAACCCGCCCTGGAAAATAGACAAACGCAGCAAAATTTGCTGTTCGGCCGGCGTTAGCAAACTCCACGAATAATCAAACACGGCGCGCAGACTGCGATGGCGCGGCGGCACATGGCGCTGCGAAACAGTGAGAAAATCCATGCTCCTGGCAATTTCCTGGGCAATTTCGGCGCACGAAAGCAGGCGCACCCAGGAAGCAGCCAGTTCAATGCCCAAAGGCATGCCGCCCACCAGTTGGCAAATGTGGGCAATGGCCGGGTAATCGGCCACACCTGGCGGCCGGGCGCTGGCGGCGCGGCGGGCGCTCTGCATAAAAAGCTGCACAGCGCTGTTTTCAGCCAGCGTTTCCGCTGCCAATTCAGCCGGAACAGGCAATTCCCCCAAATCAAAGCGCCACTCTTCCGCCAATTCCAACGGCTGGCGGGAGGTAACGAGGAGTTTCACGGCCGTTGTCTCTGCCACTATGCGCGACAAAAAATCGGCAGCCGGCAGTAAATGCTCAAAATTGTCCAGCACCAGCAGCAGTTGTCTGGTTGCCAACAGGTGCAGTAGTTCGCTCTCCGCATCGCCCGCGCCGCTCTGCCGGTATTGCAGCGCCTCGGCAATGGCGGCAGCCACCTGGTCAGGCGTTTGCGGCGCATTCAGCGCCACCCAGGCTACGCCGTCGGCGAAAACGGGTTGATGGCCTACGGCCGTTTGTAAAGCCAACCGCGTCTTGCCCATACCGCCCGGCCCCACAATGGTCACCAGGCGGCAGTTGGGGTCGGCCAGCAGTTCGGCCAGGTGGGCCAGCTCCGCTTCGCGGCCAATGAAGGGGGTGGCGGGAACGGGCAGCGGAGACGGCCGTATCGCCGTTGGCCGGCTTTCTGGCGGCCGCACGGGAACGGTTGGCGCTTCCAGGCGCAGCAGTTGTTCATAAGCGGCCTGGGTCGCCGGGCCGGGTTCCACATCCAGTTCGCGGCGCAGGATGGCAGCGCACTGCTCATAGGCTCGGCGCACCCCGGCCCGGTCGCCGCTAAACGCCTGGAGGCGCATCAATTGGACGTAGGCGGTCTCATCCAGCGGGTCGTGCTGGATGAGGGAGTGGCCATAACGGGCGGCGGCGCGGAAATTGCCCTCCTGTTCCAGCAGGCGTACCAGTTGATACAGTGCTTCGTGGTACGCCTGCCGCAGCGCCTCGCGGCGCGGGATGATCCAGTCGTCGTAGTTGCCGGGCAGCAGGTCGCCGGTGTATGTGGAAACGGCCGTTTCCAACCAGCGCACTTTGTCGGCGTCGGAAACGGCCGTTGTGGCTGCCGCCAGCGCCGCTTCAAACTCGGCCACGTCCAGCACAAAACTGGCATCCGCCCGCCATTGCAGCGTCATGGCGTCGGCAGCCAGGTAGTCGTCGGCGTTGGGTAAGGTCTGGCGCAGGGTATAGAACAGGTTGCGCAAATTGGCCCGCGCCTGGCTGTCGGATGAATCGGGCCAGAGGGTGAAGGCGAGATGTTGCCGGGACACGGCCGTGTGCCGGTGCAGCAGCAAATAGGCCAGCAGTGAAATCGGCCGGTCGCCGCTGAAACTGGGCGCTGCCTTACCGCGGAAAACCAGCCCAAACTCGCCCAACAGTGTGATGTGTAATTGAGGTTCTGCCACCATTGCTTTAAGAATCGTAACCGTTCAGACCTGACAGGTTTTTACCAGTTCAAATTGAGACTTTACAGGCCAAAAACCTGTCAGGTCTCTTGAGGGGCTGAATACATACCAAAAATCAATCCCCAAAATCTTGAATTAACCAACACGAGTGTAACCACAGCGTCCGGTTTGGCAAAGTTATCTCATCAGGTCATCAGGCCGTTTATTGAGCGTTTGAAAATGCACGTTTGCGCATGACGCTGCGGAAACGGCCGTCCGGTTATATTGCCAACCTGATGTGCAACTTTTTGCACGATTTAATCGAGGAGCGTGGGACGCCCACGTCCCACGTGGGGCACGAGGGCGTGCCCCACTCCTCTGGCAAATTGAAAGTTGCACACTATGTGTTGAATAACTTGCTTTACAAAATGAGACTACAACGGATAGGGGAAATAACGGATAACTCGACAGAACTATCCGTTTATTTCTAAATCCGCTGTAGTCATTTGTTAAGAGCATTACCAAATGGTTAAACCATGCCATGAAAGGAGATGACTATGCACTTAGAAATCAAATCTGTTTCCAAACAATACCGCCGGGGTGTATGGGGCGTGCAGGATGTGAGCCTGCGCCTGACGCCCGGCGTGGTCGGTCTGTTAGGGCCAAACGGCGCCGGTAAAACGAGCCTGATGAACATGCTGGCAACCATCACCCGCCCCAGCAGTGGGCACATTGTGTGGGATGGCGCAGACGTGGCCCAAAAACCGGATGCTTTGCGGCGGGTGCTGGGTTATTTGCCGCAGGATTTTGGCGTTTACCCGCACCTGAACGCGGTGGAATTTTTGCACTACATGGCAGCCATTAAAGGGCTAGACCGGCGCACGGCCGTAACCCGCATTGACTCGTTGTTGGCAGTGGTGGGTCTGACGGCGGCGGCCAAACGGCCGTTGGGCGGCTACTCCGGCGGCATGAGACAGCGCGTGGGCATTGCTCAGGCGCTACTCAACGACCCGCAACTGCTCATCGTGGACGAGCCGACGGTGGGGCTGGACCCGGAAGAGCGCAACCGCTTCCGCCAGCTTATTGCCGACCTGGCGGGCAACCGCATCATCATCCTGTCCACGCACATCGTCGGCGACATCGAAGCCTCGGCCACCGAAATCGCCATCCTCAGCCAGGGGCGGCTGCGCCAGCACACCACGCCGGAGGCGCTGCTGCGGGCCGTGGAAGGGCGCGTCTGGGAATGGGTTGTGCCCGCCGCCGATATGCCCCAGGTACGGCAGCGCCACCTGGTCAGCAGCGCCATCCGCCGCAGCGATGGCGTCCACGTGCGCCTGGTAGCGGCCCGGCCACCGGCCACTGCCGCCCGCCCCGTTTCGCCCACACTGGAAGACGCCTATCTTGGAGCCGTCCATGGAGAACAGGTGAAGGACAGCGAAACGGCCGTTGCTGTGGAGACCGGAGATTGGCGATTAGAAACGAAACCCGCGCCAATCTCCAACCTCTAATCTCTAATCCCCCCAAAAGGAGCATCCCCATGCACACACACCACACCTTATTTCACCTCATGCGCGCCGACTTTTTGGAACGGGTGCGCCGCCCCGGTATCTGGCTGGTGGCCGCCCTGGGCGTTGGGTTTGGCGTATTGTTCCTGCCGCCCACTGATTCTCAAACGTTGATGGTGGCCCTGGGGCCGTGGCGCGGCGTCTACAACTCGGCCTGGGTGGGCATTGTCTTTGGCCTGCTGGCCGTGCTGCTGCTGCCGTTGTTCGCCTTTTACCCCATCAAAAACAGCATCGGCCGCGACCGGCAAACACGGGTGGGCCAGATCATCGCCACGACGCCGGTCAGCCGCCCGCTGTATCTGCTGGGCAAATGGCTGAGCAACCTGGCCGTGTTAATAATTCTGCTCCTGGCGCTGTCGGTGATGGCCCTGGTGATGCAGTTGTGGCGGGGCGAGGTCACGGCCGTGCAACCCCTCCCCCTGCTGGCCCCCCTGTGGCTGCTCGGTTTGCCGGTGATGGCGTTGGTGGCGGCGCTGGCCTTGCTGTTTGAGTCTGTACCGCTGCTGGCCGGCGGCGTCGGCAACGTGTTGTACTTCTTCGGCTGGCTCTTCTTTTTGAACAACATCCTGCTGCCCGGCCTGTTCCGGGCGCAGGTGGGCCAGATTGCCCCCGGCACGGACGTGCTGGGCATTACGCGACCGGTGGCCGCGTTACAAACGATGGCGGCGCAGATTGACCCAGCCTACAGCGGCCACTTTAACATCGCCGGGGCCAATTACGGCCGTATCCCCTCGGTTGTAATCTGGCAGGGCATGGACTGGACGGCCGTGATCGCCGCTGAACGGTTGGCCTGGCTGCTGGCTGACGTCGGCCTGGTGCTGCTGACCGCGCTGGTGTTTGACCGCTTCGACCCGGCCCGGCAAGGCACGTCTGTCCTACGGATCAAACGGAGACAGAGTACCACTCAACCGGCGGCAGTTGAAATAGATGCGCCCCAGCTGTCGGCGGCGGCGCTGCCTCCGTTGACCGCGCCCCCGGCACAGCCGTCTCTGTTCACCTTGTTGCGGGCGGAACTGGCGCTGCTGGTTCACGGCCGTTCCCGCTGGCTGCTGGCGGCGGCCGTTATCGCCACCCTTCTCAGTCTGGCTGCGCCGCCGGGGGACGGGCCGCCGGTCGGCGTGCTGGTCTGGTTATGGCCGGTGCTGCTCTGGTCAGAATTGGGCACACGCAGCCAGACTTACCACACCCGAACGCTCGTCTACGCTGCGCCGCAGCCACGCCGGGCGCAGTTTTGGGCGGCCTGGCTGGCGGGGATATTGCTGGCGCTGGCGGCCACGGCCGTGCCCGGTTTGCGCGCCCTGATCGGCGGCGACATTCTCCAGTGGTTGGGCATATTGGTTGGGGCGCTGTTTGTGCCGTCACTGGCGCTGGCGTGTGGCGTGTGGAGCGGCAACGGCCGTTTCTTCCAGGTGCTATATCTGCTGCTCTGGTTTTCGGCGGCGGGTGGCAATCACTGGCTAGACTTTATGGCCTTTCACCCGGAAACGGCTGTCGCCGGGATACCGTTTGGTTTCCTGGCAGCGGCGGCGGGGCTGGTAACCCTGGCCTGGGTGGGGGACGCAAGCGTAAGGCGTGAGGCGTGAATGTCTCCCAATCACACCTCACGCCTCACGCCTCACGCCTCACGCCTCACACCTCACCGATTACGGATCACGGGTTACGGGTTACGGATCACGAATTACGGGCATCAGTTTTGCGTCAGGGTATCAATCGCTACCTGGGCCAGCCGGGTGGACACGGCCGTGTCATCCGTCGTGTTATAAACCTGTATCACCGCCTGCCCATCCAGCAGCACGTAGAGCGCGTTATCACTGGACATCTCACGCAGCAGGGCTTCATCACCCAGGTTGGGCACGGGCGCGGCATCGGTGAGGACGGCCGTCATAATCTCCCAGCGATCCAGCGGCGCAACGTTCACCGTGTAGATAAAACCTTGTTCGGTCAGATAGGTGCAGCCGCGTTCATCGCCAATAAATTCGGCCGCAGACGGGGATTCGCGCAAGGGGCCGACGACGGCCGTCACCTCCGCCTCTGGCAGCAAGGCGCACACATCCAACGTGGTGGTGTCAATGGGGTCGGCCGCATTGGCAGCAGCGTGCGTGTTGTTGTCGGCAACGGCCGTGTCACTTTCAGTGACGGCCGTTGCCGGTACGGCGGTGGCGGTTGTCTCGGACGCTCCCCCACTACAGGCTGTTAACAATAAAAGTAAAAAGGTGATCAAGATAAAAGTTTTCATTAGTTAATACTCCTATGCGCGGCATTGTAGGGCACGGCCGTCCACGATCCGTCCGCTATTCGTCCAAAAAAGAGCATCATTCTATGTCTATTCATACCCTCACCCAGCCCTCCCCCTCTCAGGGGAAAGGCCAGGATGGGGGTAACTCATCCAAAAAAGGAGCATCTTTCCATGTCCATTCATAACAAATCTCATCTGTCTCTGTCCGCGGGGGCATCCATCTTATTTTTGGGGCTGCTGGTTTTATCCGTTCTGCTTCTCCTGGGGCAAAAGCCAACGGCCGTACCCGCGCCTGATCTGGCAAATCTGACCGGGCTGCCCCTCTCTTTCATTCCCAATGTGGGGCAACTTGACGGGGAAGCGCGCTTTGAAGCCATTGGGCAAAATGGGGCGCTGGCCTTTGCCCCGGATGGCGTGCAGTTGGCGCTGCCGGATGGCGCTCTGACGATAACCTGGCTGGGGGCAAATGGGGACACGGCCGTGTCCGGCGCCGATCCCCTGCCTGGCACAGCCAACCTTTACCGGGGCAATGACCCTAACCGTTGGCAACACGGCCTGCCCACCTATGCCGCTGTGACCTATACCAGCCTGTACCCCGGCATTGACCTGGTGTATGACGGCAGCGAAGGGCTGCTGAAAGGCACGTATCACGTCGCGCCGGGCGCAGACCCGTCCGTGATTGGCTGGCGCTACGTGGGTGGCACGGCCGTAACCCTGGACGAGACAACCGGCGATTTACACATCATCCTGAACGACCAGGCCACCCTGAGCGAAAAAGCGCCGGTTGCCTATCAGGTGGTGAACGGCCGTCAGCAGCCGATCATAGCCGCCTACCGGCTGGATGGGGATGCAGTTCGTTTTGAGTTGGGCGCCTACGACCCGGCACGGCCGTTGGTCATTGACCCCACACTGGTGTACAGCAGCTACTTTGGCGGCGGCAGCGATGATTATGGCCGGGATGTGGCCGTGGACGGCAGCGGCAACGTCTATCTGGTGGGCAACACCTATTCCAGCACATTGCCCGGCGGCGGCAGTGGCGGTTCTGGCTCCAGTGACTTGTTTGTAACCAAGATTAACGCGGCGGGAACGGCCGTGATGTTCACCACCATCGTCGGCGGCAGCGGCGGCGATTATGCCGAGGCCGTAGCCGTCAATACCAACGGCAGCAAAATCTGGATCGCCGGCAGCACCACTTCCAATAATCTACCCACGGCCAACGCCTTCCAGGCCGTCAGCGGCGGCGGCGGCGACGCCCTGGTAATGCAGCTTAACGGCAGCGGCGGCCTGGTGTTTAGCAGCTACTACGGCGGCTATCTGTACGACGCCGCCGCAGACATCGCCCTGGACAGCGCCGGGAACGCCCATCTAGTTGGCTCCATTTGGGGTGGCTTTTTTGCTAAAGTGAATGGGCAGACGTACCAAAATGAGTACGAACGGATGATTGATGGGCAGGAGGCCATTGGCTATGGCGTGGCCCTGGACAGCCAGAACAACATTTACATCACCGGTGAAATCCGCTCGGCCGACTGGCCAACGGTCAACCCGGTGCAGGAGCATTGTGGTTCGTTTGACGACTGGACGTGCAGCACCGATGCGTTTGTGGTGAAACTAACCCCGGCTGGCGACGATTTGTTGTTCAGTACCTACCTGGGCGGCAGCGCGGCCAACGGCGGCAGCGGCACGGATATTGGCCGGGCGATTGCGGTGGATGCCAACGGCAACATCGCCGTCGTGGGCGAGACGTTTGCCGGTGATTTCCCGGTGGCCAACGCGGCGCAGGCGCAAAAACCGGGCAGCCACACGATGAGCGCCGCTTTTGTAACGCGGCTGGCGCGGCAGGGCGCAGGCTACCAGGTGGCCTTTAGCACCTATCTGGGTGGCGAGGGGTCGGATTGGGCAACGGCAGTGACCCTGGACAACGCCGGGCAGGTGTTTGTGGTCGGCGGCACAGGTTCAGATACCTTTCCGGTGGCAGCCGCCTGGCAGCCGCAGCGTGGCCCCGGCGTTTGCTTTAGCTCCACCAGCCGAAACTGTTACGATACCTTCATCGCCCAGTTTACACCAACTGGCGCGATGCCCTTCAGCACCTACTGGGGCGGCACAGATGATGACGTGGCCGCCGGGCTGGCGCTGGACAGCGGCGGCAACCTGGTAGTGGGCGGGCGGACGGAATCGCTGGCTTTCCCGGTAGCCGGTGGCGGCTTCCAGCCCAACCGGGGGCAGGGCGTGGAAGCATTTGTGGTTAAAGCGAGTACCGGCCCCACCCCACCGCCCCCCGATTTACCAAACAAGGTATATCTACCGCTGGTTGTGCGCTAGTACCTGACCAGGTTAAGTTTGTCGTAACGGCTTCCGCGGGCAACCGGCTAAAGCCGTTGCGACAAACCCCCTCAACTTTCCTCTGCTAACACCGATAAGGCCAGATGAATAACGGCCGTCAACGGCCGTGCCCGCCCTTGCTCCCAGGCGCGCTGAAAATCGGTTTCGCCAACGGCCGTGACCATCTCGGCCTGGATTTGCTGGTGGGCGGCGCGTTCGGAGTGGGGCACGGCCGTGCCCGTTTGCTGCCGCAGCCCCGCCGCCGCGCCGAACAGCTCCGCACCGGGCAACGGCCGTGCCCATTTTCCGGCCAACATGGCCACCCCCTCAATGGCATCTGCCGCCGCTACCGGGTCTGGCGTCTCCTGGTAAATGTGCAAACATTCCCGGAAATAAGCAACGGCGGCAGCCAGATCACCGGTGTCCAGCGCCAGCCGGGCCAACGAATAGAGCGTTGTTGCCAGCGACGGCTGGTTGTTCACCTGGCGCAGCAGATGCTCGCTTTCCTGCAACACCATTTGCGCCCGGTCATAGACCTGCAAATAGCGGTACACATCCCCCAAATTGCCCAACGCAGTGGCAATGTGGACGGCATTGCCCGCCGCACGCGCCAAAGACAAATTCTCTTCGTGCAAAACACGCGCCTGCTGAAAATCGCCCTGGTACATGGCCACGATAGCCAAATTATTCAATGCACTCTGCTGACCCCGTTCATTAGCCGCTTGCCGGTAAAGGGCCAGGCTCTCATTAAAACAACGCGCCGCCTCCGCGTAATCGGCTTCAAACAAAGCCAGATTACCCAAACTGTTGAGAGCGGCAGCCATGCCGCGCTCATTCCCGGCCCGTTGTTGGATGCTAAACCCTGCCTGATGATAGCGGCGTGCCTGCGCATACACGCCGGAACTGCGGGCCAGCACCCCGGCGCCCTGGTACGCCAGGGCCAACGTTGTGGGCGGTAAACCGGCGGCGGCGGCTTCATCGGCCAACGCCAGCGCCTTTTCCAGCCAGTCCAGCCCTTCCCGCCAATAACCACGCCACCACCAAAAACGCCACAACTGACCGGCAAGTGACACGGCCACCACCGCCGCCCGATTTTCCAACGCCCAGGCCAGGGCTGCCCGCATATTGTCAATTTCGGCGTCTAGCTGCGCCAGCCAGTGCATCCCTTCTGGCCCTTCCAGTTGGGCGTGGGCCTCCGCCGCCAGATTTTGGAAATAGACGGCATGGGTCTGGCGCGCCTCCTGGTCGTCGGCCGGGGTGAGCAACAGCTTGTGCAGCAGATATTGGCGCACCAGTTCATGCAGGTGGTAACGGCCGTCGCCACTGCGATTCACCAGCGCCCGTTCCACCAGCACCGAGAGGACGGGCAGAGACGCCCCGGCTACGCTTTCGGCCGTCTGGCGCGTAAAGCCACCGCGAAAAACAGCCAGGCGGCGCGCTGCAGCCTGTTCCGCCGGGGTGAGCAACTGCCAGGCGTAATCAAACACGGCTCGCATACTGCGCTGGCGCTCCGGCAAATGGCGCTGGCTACCGGCCAGAAAGTCCAGGTCGCGCTCGATTTCGGCGGCAATCTCGGCGCAGCTTAACACGCGCACCCAGGCGGCGGCCAGTTGCAGCGCCAGGGGAATGCCCCCCACCAACCGGCAAATACGGCCAACGGCCGTTTCCTCCGCCGCCGTCAGGTCAAAATGGCGATTGGCGCGTTTGGCCGCCTGCACAAAGAGGGCTACGGCGCTGTTTTCGGCCGGCGGCGTTTGGGCATCGGGCAGGGGCAGTCCACCCAGGTCAAAGAGCCACTCTTCGGCCAGTTCCAACCGCTGGCGCGACGTAACCAACAACTTCACGCCGGGCGCACCGCGCAAAATGTCCGGCAACAGGTCGGCGACATCCAGCACATGCTCCATGTTGTCAATCACCAGCAGCAGCGTTTTGTCGGCCAGCGCGGGGATGAGCTGGGAGGGGTGAGCGGAGCGTTCCGGTGCGCTGTTGGCCACCACCTGGGCAATGGTGGCGGCGACCAGCCCGGCATCGCGGATGGGGGCCAGGTCTACAAAGGCGACGCCGTCGGGGAAGATGCGCTGGTGGGCGACGGCCGTTTCCAGCGCCAGCCGTGTTTTGCCCATGCCCCCCGGCCCGACGATGGTGATCAGGCGGCAGCCGGGGTCGGCCAGCCACTCGGACAGATGGGCCAGTTCCACTTCACGGCCCACAAACGGTGTGCCCGGCTGTGGCAAGGGGCGTGGCCGCGCGGCCGGTGGCGGGGGTTCGGGCAGCGGGGGTTCGGGCAGGGCGGCCGGCGCTTCCTGACGCCGGAACTGCTCGTAAGCTGCCTGGGTGGCCGGCGCGGGTTCCACGTCCAGTTCCCGGCGCAGGGTGGTGACACACAGGTCATAGACGCGGCGCACCCCGGCACGGTCGCCGCTGCGGGCGTAGAGGCGCATCAGGTGAACGTAGGCGGTCTCATCCAGGGGGTCTAGCTGCAAGAGGCGCTGGCCGGTGCGGGCGGCGGCGCGGAAATCCTGCTGCTGCTCCAACAAAGCGACCAACTGGTGCAGGGCATCCAGGTACACCTGGCGCAGTTCCTCGCGCCGGGGAATGATCCAATCGTCATAGTTTCCGGGCAGCAGATCGCCTTTGTAGAGGGAGACGGCCGTTTCCAGCAGGGCAACTTTATCGGTGGCGGTAATGGCCGTTTTGGCCGCCGCCAGCGCCGCTTCAAACTCGGCCACGTCCAACGTGTAATCGCTGTCGGCGCGCCATTGCAGCGTCATGGAATCGGCCGCCAGGAAATTATCGGCGTCGGGGATGGTCTGGCGCAGGGTGAAGAAGAGATTGCGTAAGTTGGCCCGCGCCTGGCTGTCGCTGGAATCGGGCCAGAGGGTGTAGGCGAGGTGTTGGCGGGATACGGCCGTGTGCCGGTGCAGCAGTAAATAGGCCAACAGGGAGATTGGCCGGTCGCCAGACATACTCACCGCCGGTTTGTCGGTCGGAATTAAGGCGAATTCACCAAAGAGGGTGATGGTTAGATGGGTCAACTGTACGGTCAAACGTTTGGTGCAACGGCTCAAGCCGTTACTACAAACAAAACCAGTTATTCCAGCTCCACCGCCAGCGCCACCGCTTCACCGCCGCCCAGGCAGAGCGAGGCGATGCCCCGCTGCAAGCCGCGTTGTTGTAGGGCGTACAGCAGCGTTACCAGCACGCGGGTGCCGCTGGAACCAATGGCATGGCCCAGAGCCACCGCGCCGCCGTTGACGTTCACTTTGTCCCAGTTCCAGGGCAAACCCTGGCGGGTCATGTCTACGCCGTTGGCCAACACCTGAGCAGCAAAGGCTTCGTTGAGTTCGATCAGGTCTACTTCGTCCAGTGACCAGCCGATTTTGTGCAGCAGCCGGGGAATGGCCTGCGCCGGCGCGGAGAAAATCCACTGGGGGTGTACGGCGGCATGGGTATACCCGACCACGCGGGCCAACGGCCGTAGCCCCTGCCGTTCGGTTTCGGCGCGGCTGGTGACCACAACAGCCGACGCGCCATCATTCAAGCCGGGCGCGTTACCTGCCGACACCTGCCCGTCGGCGGCAAAAGCGGGCGGCAAGGCAGCCAACTGCGGCAGGCTGGTATCCAGTTCAAAGCTGCCATTGCTAAAACGGGCGCGGATGGGTTCATCCCGGTCAACGGTGACGCTCCCTTTGCGGCTTTTGATTTCCACGGGGATGATTTCGTCGCGGAAACGGCCGTGAACCGTAGCCTCGGCCGCTTTTTCATGGCTGCGCAGGGCAAATTCGTCCATCTCTTCGCGGCTAACTTCAAACTGGCGGGCGATAAAGTCGGCAGCGTTGCCCATAGCCCAATCCTGGAAGGGACACCAGAGGCCATCGTGCAGCAGGGCATCTTTCAGTTCGGCGTGGCCGTAGCGCAGCCCCTGCCGCGCTTTGGGCAGCAGGTAGGGGGCGTTGGACATGCTCTCCATGCCCCCGGCCACAAATACGTCTGCTTCACCGGCCACTATGGAATTGGCCGCCAGCATGACCGCTTTCAGGCTGGAACCACACGCTTTGTTGACGGCCGTGGCCCCCACCGTATCGGGCAAGCCGCCCTCAATCGCCGCTTTACGCGCCGCTGCCTGCCCGGTTCCGGCCGGCACCACCTGGCCCATGATCACTTCATACACAGTGGCGGGATCAATACCGGCGCGAGCAACGGCCGCTTCTACGGCCATCGCCCCCAACTGCGGCGCGGTAAAACCAGACAGCCCACCGTTAAATTTGCCGGTTGGCGTGCGCGCCCCGGCCAGAATGACCACATCTTGACTGTTTTTTTGCTGACTCATGCGGTTTTGCTCCTATTTGTGGGTTTTATAATCATCCGCCATTTTTTGCAGGCGGGCCAGGCTGGCAGGGAAACCACCGGGGCGGTTACGGCCGTGCCACACCCGTTCAAATTCGGCGAGCAAGACTTCTGTCTCCGCGGCCAGTTCCTGGCGTAAAGCCACCTCTTCCTGGCCCAAGGCCCGGCCAATAGCCCAGACGAGGCGGCGGCAGCCGTGCTGTATCATCCTGGCAGCCCAGGTGAATTCCTGCACAATCAGGTCGGCGTCGTCTCGCTGCATGTCGGTTTGGGGCAGGCGGGCCAGCAGTTCATCTACGGCCGTGACCGCCCGCCGCAAATTTTCCATCCGGTTAGCCGCGTCAGTCGGATCAGCGGCGTTCACCATCTGCGCCAGATCATACACCAGGGCATAAAAATAAGGTGTGCCGTTAAAGCTGGGGATTTGGGTCATCTCATACACGTTGCCCAGGTCATACGCCAGTTGCCCCATGACCCCCGCGTCGTCACGGAAGGCAAACAGGTTGAGCGCGGCGGGCACATCCAGCGTCCGGTTGGCCTCGTCTGCCCAGGCCAGCGCCGCGCCAACAGCAAACCCCAGGTAGCTGACGGGCAGCGGCTGCATATGGCCGTTGTCGCCCCAATCGGTAATGAGATACCCGACGGCGCCATGGGTACGGCCGTGCTGCGCCGCGTTCTGCAAATTGCCAATGGCGTTGTTAGTCCGCCCACCCAACGTATTCCAACTGGAGGTACCGGGACACACATAAAAGGGGACGCCCGATTCGGCAAAGAGACGGCCGTGTTCGGCAAACGGATGCCCGGCTTCATACCCCCATTCCAGGGCAATCAGGTCACGCGGCAGTTCGCGGGTCAGTTCGGGATGTTCCATGATGATGTCGCCCCAAAACTGCATGGTATGGCCGCGCGCCTGCACTTCCCGGTATATTTTCAGCAGATGTTCCAGGTAAACGCGCCCTTTGCCCTTTTCGGCGACCAATTCTTTGCTTAACCCCTGGCCCACGTCATACGTCTCATCGCCGCCCACATTCACCTGGCGGCTGCGGAAATTGGGCAGCAGTTCATCCAGCAAATCGCGCACCAGTTCCAGGCTGCCGGGCACAGCCGGGGAGAGTGAAAAAGGCTCCGGGTTGTAAAAGCCCCAGGGGGTCTGCGCCCCGTCGGCCTTTTCGGCCAGGTGTTGGTAGGCGGGATGTTTCAGCCAGTGGTGCATGTGGCCGAAGGTGTTTTGGTTGGGTACCAGTTCCATGCAGCGGTCGTGGCAGTAGGCGTCCAGGGTGAGGATTTCTTCAGCGGTAAAGGGGGAGGCGTCTTGCCAGACGAGGGGGTGGCGGCGATAGGCGAAGGTGTGTTCGGTGTAAAGCTGGAGCTGGTTGATTTTCCAACTTGCCAGCATATCCACCAGATCGAGCAGGGTTTCCAGGGTGGGCACTTTGTTGCGGCTGATGTCTAACATGACGCCACGTTGGGGAAAGTCTGGCCAGTCGCGGCAGCGCAGCGTGGGCAGTTCTTTACCCGTCTGTTCCAGCAGTTGGCCGAGGGTTTGCACGGCGTAAAAGAGGCCGGGGATGGTGTTGGCGATGGCGTCAATACGGCCGTCGGTCACCGTCAATTCGTACCCCTGCTCATGGCGCACACTGCCGGGGATGAGGCTGAGTTGGATGGTGATTTGCTCTGGGGGCACGGCCGTGCCCGCCACCAGTTCATAATCCGCCCCGGCCTGTTCAAACAGCGCGTCTTGCAGCCAGACGGCCGTGAACCACATCGCCGGCACATCCGCCCCATGCAGGGCAATCAGTCCCGTTTCCGGCAGGCTAAAGATGTGTCCGGTATAGGTGAGGGATTGGGGGTGGGGGAGCAAGATGGGGTTGTTCATAGCTATCCTGTGTTTAGGGCAGTTTCGTGATGATGGGTAAATAAATCCAGGCAGTTGGTTCAAACGGCGTACCGCCGTATTCGTCTGCGCCGATGTCAGGGGCCGGGCCGAGGGGACGGCCGTCGCCGTCAAAATCATCTGTCACCTGAGGTAGAGAAGCAGCCTGGTCAATAGCGGCTACGGCCGTAGCCGCCAGATGCAAATCGCCCGCTGCTGCATTCACAAACCAATCACTCTGGGCGTTAGTCAGATTACCGGTCAGTGTGCCGTTGGCCCCGTCCCGGTTACCCCAGATATCCATATTCGTCAGATTATAGGCAAATGTGCCCTGGCTGTCGTTGAAACGGGCTTCCATGCCCCAGGTCAGACCAGAACCAGGGTTCAGCAGCAGCGCCGTGTTATGGGCTACCAGCCAGCCGGACGCATGAACCATTTCAATCACCACATCGTGCGGCTGGCTGGCATAGATCATGTTGTTGCGCACAACACCGCCTATGTGGTCGTCCGTGCCGTGCCCGGCGTTGCCAAAGGAAATGCCCTGGTAACAATCTACCAGCAAATTACGCTCGACTACCGTGCCCGAAGAGCCAGACCAGAACAAAATGGTAGGTACCGGACTATTGCCCGGTGTGCGGATGCGGTACCATTCGTTATCGCGCACCGTCCAGCGGTGGGCGTTGTGGGCGCTGATGCCGTTGGTATATTCGTCGGGGGCGGTGGTACTGTATTCCAACCGCGAACAGGCCAACAGGCCATCTTCGCTGCCGTTGGCAAAGGGGTTGACCTTTACCAACTGATCGCCAATATCGCGGATGTGTAGATTGTAGAGAACGAGCCGGTCCCGGCCCTGGATAGAAACGGCATGGTCGTTGGCGTTTTGAATGGTCAGATCGGTAATGGTCACATCGTCCGCTTCTACCAGAATGCCAAAATGCCCACCCACCATGCCGCCAAAATCGAGGACGACGTCGCCCCGGTTGCCGGTAGCGCCGCGCAGGCTGATGCCGGCATTCACCACATGCACAAACCCTTGCATCTGGTACACGCCTGGCTGAATGAGGAGGGTAGTTCCAGGCGCAGCATTGTAAGCCTGATTGCGTAAGGTTGCCTCGTTAGAAATGGTGATCACCGATCCGGTAGAGGGGGGCAGCGGCGGGCAATGATTGACAGGTAAATCTGGCTGGTCGGCCACGGCCGCCGGGCGCACGCCAAAGCCTGCCAGAAGGCAGAGCAACAGGCCGGTCAAACCCCAGCAGAGCCGGTTAGCTGTATTACGGTTCATACGGATACAGGTTAATTCGGTCAGCATGAACACGCACAAAACTATCCAGGGGCAGTGGGTCGCCGCTTGTTTTCACCGTCACCAGCACAGCGCCTATGAGGATATAGGCCACGCCATCGGGCTGGATTGATTCTATCTTGCCTTGCAGCGTCACCAACTGGTTCAAATCATAATCAATGACAAAATGCTCATCCGGCACGAGTACAATATCCTGGCCCCAGGTGAGGCGACTGGCGGTTTCAATTTCCACGTGATAATGGTTGTACCGTTCCGGCGGCGCTTCACCCCGCCATTCACCCACTCCCACGCCAAACGGGTTTGAAAACTCTACCATCGTAAGGCCGGTTTCCTCATCATACAGGACATCGGTGACTTGAATACGCATACTTTTTCTCCTTGTGAGTGGTGACTGATGGTTTGCTGCTGGTGCTTTGCGCCGCCCTCAGCCACCGGCCATCACTCGGCAACCGCTTCTTGCAGATTGCACCTATTATATCACCATAAAACCGGTATAATCCGTGCGGATTACTGATTACGGTACACGAATCACGGATTACGGGTCACGGATTACGGGTCACGGACAACGGATCATGTTTGAACAGGAACGGGTCATAACGCGGTTGCAACAGCGTGTGCTGGCAGAAAAGAGTGTGGCTGTCTGTTTTTTGGCCGGGTCTTACGGCCGTCGCCGCGACGACGCCTACTCTGACCTGGATGTGGCCCTGGTCTTTGCCGACGATGCGGCCAGGGAGATGGCCTGGGCGGGGCGGCGAGAATTTGTGCGTTCGGTAACACCCTATGTGCCCGCCCGCTCGTTTGATGCGGTGCATGTACGGCCGTATCTGCACATCACCCTCTACAGCAACGGCGCCAAAGTGGATTACCGCTACGAGACGCTGGCCCTGCCGCCCAGCCCCTGGGACCGCGACATCCGCATTTTGAAAGATTACAACGGCTGGGCCGGGCAGTACCAGGCTGCCTGCGCCCAGACGGCGCAACCTGTACCCCGCATGACCGCCGCCGAACTGGAACAGCTAGACGAACGCTTCTGGGTCATGTTTTGGGACGTGTACCGACAGGTGTTACGCGGCGACCGGGACAAACCGTTTACCATTTATCTGGAACTACTACATTTCACCTTGCCGACCCTGTTGGCTGTATTGCCACCGGAAGAACCGGCCCGCCAGGGTTTGTTAACCGCTTATTTTAATCGGGACACAAAGGCAACGGCCGTGCAGTTGCGGGAATTGTTGGCGGCGTATCTGGCAGCAAGGACGGCCGTTGTGCGTCGCCTGCATCTCATGTTTACCCCAGATACCCGTTTTGAGAATGAAATTCAAAAATTAATGCAGACGAAAGCGAAATGAGATTAGAGATTGGGGATTGGAGATTGCCTTAATCTCCAGTCTCCAATCTCCAATCTCCCCATACCATCATGCAAGAAATCCAGACATTTACCCAACAACTGATTGATAATGTAGAAAAGGTGATCATCGGCAAACGGCCGTCGCTGGAACTGCTGGCGGTGGCGTTGTTGTGCGAAGGACACGCCCTGCTGGAAGATGTGCCCGGCGTGGGCAAGACGATGCTGGCGCGGGCCTTTGCCGCCAGCCTGGGCATCCAGTTTAAGCGGCTGCAATGCACGCCCGACCTGCTGCCCAACGACGTGACCGGCGTCTCCATTTTTGACCAGCAGCAGCAAAAATTCACCTTCATCCCCGGCCCCGCCTTCACCCACATATTGCTGGCAGATGAAATCAACCGGGCCACGCCGCGCACCCAATCGGCGCTGTTGGAGGCGATGGGGGAGCGGCAGGTGACGGTGGACGGGGTGACGTATCCGCTGACACGGCCGTTTTTCGTCATGGCTACCCAAAACCCGGTAGAGTACGAGGGCACGTTCCCCCTGCCGGAAGCGCAGCTTGACCGCTTTTTTATGAAGGTCAGCCTGGGGTATCTGGATGAACAGGCGGAAGGGCAAATGCTGCTCAATTTGGGCGGCGTCCATCCCATTGAAACGCTGGCGCAGGTGGTAGAGGGCGCCCGGCTGCCGGAACTGGCGCAACGGGTTTGGCAGGTGCATGTAGATGACACGGTGCGAGAGTATATTGTGCGCCTGGTGTTTGCCACCCGTCGCCATAAGGATTTGGTGCTGGGGGCCAGCCCACGCGGCAGCCACGCCCTGTATCGGGGGATTCAGGCATACGCGGCCATGCACGGCCGTGACTACACCCTACCCGACGACGTAAAAAACCTGGCCCCGGCCATCCTGGCCCACCGCTGCCTCATCCACCCCGAAAGCGCCCTACGCGGCCTCACCACCACCCGCATCCTGGCGGACATCCTCAAAGACACACCGCTGGATATAGGGGAATTATGAAGGATGAATTATGAATTATGAATTATGAACCCCTTCATAATTCATAATTCATAATTCATAATTTGCATGAACCAGTTTTCCACCCTGATCCTGATTTTCCTGGTAATCGCCTTTTTACTGCGGGTTGATTTTGTCTTTTACATCATCTACGTTTGCATCGGCGTCTATGCCTGGAGCCGCTGGGTGGTGCCCCGTGTTGCCAGAAACCTGCACAGCGGGCGCACCTACACCACCCACTCCTTTTGGGGGGAATTGGTGCCCATCACCATTCATCTGAAGAACGAGGGACGATTGCCCCTGCCCTGGGTGCGGGCAACGGAAAGTGTGGCTGTGCAGTTGCGCCAGGGCGCGCCGGTGAATACGGTGGTGGCGTTGGGGCACAAAAAACAGGTGGACCTGACGTACACCATTGCCGCCCGGCGGCGCGGTTTTTACCAGATTGGCCCGCTGCGCCTGACCATGGGCGACCTGTTTGGCATCCAGCCGGAGCGCCACGCCACCCTGCCCGCCGAATACATCACCATTTATCCGCGCATCATTCCGTTGGTGCGGCTGGGGCTGCCCTCGCGCCTGCCGTTTGGCGTCTTGGCCAGCCAGCAGCGCCTTTTTGCCGACCCGGCGCGGCCCATGGGGGCGCGTGATTTCCGTTCGGGCGATTCGCTGCGGCAGATTAACTGGAAAGCCAGCGCCCACACCCGCCAGCTTTTGGTGCGCACCTATGAACCGGCTATCTCGCTGGAAACGGCCGTGCTGCTAGACCTGCACACCGACACCTACACCCGCCAATCCCGCGCCAATGCCATCGAGTGGGCCATTGAAGTGGCCGCGTCGCTGGCCGCCCATCTGGTAGACCAACGGCAGGCGGTGGGGCTGATCACCAACGGCATTGATCCTCTGGCAGTGGGTGATGGCCCTGTTTTTGACGAAAACAGCGGCCGTTTACTGCGCCACTCCGCCGCCGCTCTGTCGGAAAACCCGACCGCTTTATTGCCCCCGGTGATTCCGCCGCGTCACGGCCGTAACCACCTGGTTAAAATTCTGGAACGGCTGGCGCGCATTGAAAACGAAAATACCGTGCCGCTGACCGCCTGGGCCACCGAAGCGACGGCGCATCTCAGTTGGGGCGTCACCATTCTGGTCATCACTGCACGGGGGACAGAGGCGGTGTGCCAGACGCTGCACCGCCTGGCCCGCGCCGGTTATAATCCGGTGCTGATCGCCGTGGAGCCAGATACGAATTTTGGGCAGGTGCGGGAACGGGCGCGCCGGCTGGGTTTTAGCGCCTACCATGTGGCCGTGCCTGCCGATTTAGACCGCTGGCGCCAGCGAACCACTTCCACTTTCTCTTGACGCCTCGTTTTCCCCGGCGTACACTCTAATCAGACCTTGCGAACCTGTTCAAATGTAACATAGCCGCATGATAAATCATGGCCACCATCAAGCGAAATTTTTCGCCCAAACCAATTAAACAACCAACCCGGTTCGACAAAATAAACAAAAAAGTAAACCTGAAACGCGCTTTCAGGCCGGCGGCGCGTTATGTGCAACGGCCGTATACCATCTTGCGCACCTACGACCGCCAAAACTTGCGTCCCGACCTCATCGCCGGCATTACCGTCGCCGTCGTATTGGCTCCCCAGGCCATCGCCTTTGCGCTGATGGCTAACTTGCCGCCCGAAATGGGGCTGTATGCAGCCATGGTGGGCGCCGTCATAGGCGCTTTGTGGGGATCGTGCAATCAACTATTTACCGCGCCCACGAACACAATTTCCTTGCTTGTTTTTGCCTCCCTGGCTTCGGTTGTTGAACCTGGCTCACAATCTTTCGTTTTGGCAGCAGGGCTAATGGCGGTGATGGTAGGCATTTTACAGTTTGTGTTAGGTATCGCCCGTTTAGGCATGTTGGTCAACTTTGTATCCCACTCTGTTATCATTGGTTTTGCCAGCGGGGCCGGCATTCTCATTATCGTTAATCAGCTTTCCCCATTGTTAGGTATCACAACCCCCAGAGACAATATCCTGGCAACCATTCACGGCTTCTTCAATAACCTGTCTGAAATTCAGTGGGCCACGGCATTAATTGGTCTCATTGCCACGGTCGTGATTGTGCTCATCAGACGAATAAACCCCCGCCTACCCGCCACCTTGATAGCCATGGCCATCACATCAGTTCTGGTTGCTGTTTTTAACCTGGATGAAAAAGGGGTCGCCACCATCGGCCAGTTGCCTGTTGGCCTGCCGCCGCTGGCCGACTTGCCGGTGTTAAACCTGAACCTGATCGGCAGCCTGTCGGCGGGGGCGCTGGCAGTGGCGGCCATTAGTCTGGTGCAAACGACGGCCGTTGCCCATTCCGTAGCGGCCCAAACCGGCCAGCGACTAGACAGTAATCAGGAATTTGTGGGGCAAGGATTGGCAAATATCGCCATGGGGCTGTTTTCCGGTTTTGCCGGGTCGGGGTCATTTTCAGTCACGGCCGTAAACCTGGCCAATGGCGCCAAAACAGCCCTGGCGCCCGTGTTCGCCGCCGGTTTCGTCGCCATTGCCTTGTTTACGCTTGGCCCCTTCACAGCTTATTTGCCACGGGCAGCCGTGGCCGCAGCGTTGATTGTCACGGCCGTGACCATGATTGACCGCACCGAGATCCGCCGCATCCTCCACAGCAATCTTGGTGAAGGCGCCATCCTCCTCTCTACCCTGCTGGGCACCCTGTTCCTCGACATCCAATTTGCCGTGTTGTTGGGCATCTTGCTCTCCTTTGTCCTGTACATCTTGCATACCAGCACCCCCCGTGTCCATGAAGTCAAACCGGATGTCAACTACAAACACTTTCTATACCAGCCAGAAAAAGCCGGTTGTCCCCAACTGGGCATCATCGAAATCCTGGGCGACCTCTACTTTGGCGCGGTGCATCACGTAGAAGAGTACATCCTGGACCACGCCGACCGCCATCCTGAGCAGCGTTTCCTGCTCATTCGGATGCACAACGTGAATGATTGCGACTTCAGCGGCATTCATATGTTGGAAAACGTGGTGAAGGCCTACCGTGATCGGGGCGGCGACGTTTACCTGGTACGGCCGCAATATCGCGTTAAACAAATTTTCGCTACCACCGATTTTGTGGAAAATCTGTTAGGCGCTGACCATATTCTGGACAAGGATGGCGCCATCACCCACATCTTTTACCACATACTCGATCCGGCCATCTGCATTTACGAATGCCCGGTGCGCGTCTTTCAGGAGTGCGCCAATTTGCCCAAGCGGGTAGACATAGCCGGCATTCCTCACGACCACGAGGTAAACAACGCTTCGTTACATACCATTAAAGCCCGCGCCTTGTGGCAGCAATTACACACCTCCAACCTGATCAATCAACATGCCGTCAGCGGCCTGGGCATGACGCCGCCGCTGGTGGTTGATGTGCGCGAGCCACGCGAATTTCGCCAGGGACACATTGCCGAGGCCCAATCCATTCCCCTGGCAACCATCCTTTCTAAGGAAGTCAAACTGCCCACCAACCAGCCCATTGTGCTGGTATGCCGCAGCGGCCGGCGCAGCCGCCGCGCCGCCGCCGCCCTGCAAAATCTGGGCTGCCAGAACATTGCCATCCTGGAAGGTGGTATGCAGGCCTGGGAGGCGGAGGCGTTGTTGGAAGCGGTGGGGGAATCCGTAATCCGTGAGCCGTAAGCCGTAAGCCGTAAGCCGTAATCGGTAGTCGGTGGTGCGATGTCTGAGGCATGAAGTGGAGGTCTGGAGATCAGGCGATGGGGAGATTGGGAGATTGACAGTATTTGAATCTCCTAATCTCTCAATCTCCCAATCGCGTTCTTGAGGTATAGATATGGCAGAGGAACGAGCGCCGCGTAACATTGGTTTAGACCTGGTGCGGGTGACGGAAACAGCCGCACTCGCCGCTGGTCGTTGGGTTGGCTCTGGCGATTATACGGCCGCGCACCGGGCCGCCACCCGTGCTATGCGGGCGGCGCTGGATACATTGGATATGGACGGCCGTATCATCATTGGCGAAGAAAACCGGCTAACTGCCGACGATGTGTCCTTATGCCATGACGAAAAGGTGGGCACAGGGAATGGCCCCGAAGCGGACGTAATTGTAGACCCCATAGACGGCACCAGACTGCTCATCCGGGGACAGCCCGGCGCTATTTCTATCGTCGCCGTCGCCCCGCGTGATTCCATCTGGGATTGTGACCCGGCCGTTTACATGAATAAGCTGGTAGTAGACCGCCGCGCCGCCAAAGCGTTGGTGCCCGAATGTTTGAGCGCCCCCGCCGCCTGGACGCTGGCGCTGGTGGCGCGGGTGAAGAAAAAAGCCGTCCACGATCTAACCATTGTCGTCCTGGAACGGCCGCGCAACATGGACTTGATTGAAGAAATCCGCTCGGCCGGGGCGCGGGTGATGCTGCGCGCCGAAGCTGACGCCGAGGGGGCGCTGCTGGCAGCCATCGGCGGCATGGGCGTGGATATGCTCATGGGCATTGGCGGAGCAGCCCAGGGCGTCATTGCCGCCTGCGCCGTTAAAGCCACCGGCGGCGCCATGCTGGCGCAGTTGGCCCCCCAAAGTGAAGCCGAACGCCAGGCCATCGCCGCCAAAGGGCTGGACACTTCACGCATCCTCACCTGCCATGACATGGTGCGCAGCAACCGAGTCTTTTTTGCCGCTACCGGCATCACCAATACCCGCTTGCTGCGCGCCATGCACTATTTCAGCAGCCACGCCACCACCCACTCCCTGCTTATCCGCGCCGAAACGGGAACCCGCCGCTTTATCCGCGCCGAACACCATGCCCGCGTGTAATAGTCAATGGTTAATTGACAATTGACAATTAACCATTGATCATTGACAATCCGCCCCCTATGCTTTGGCGCTACCGCATGATGAAAGTGGCCATGACCATTTGCCGGCTGATATTACTGGCGCGGATTGAGGTTCACGGCCGTAAACACATTCCCTCTTCTGGCCCCTACATTGTGGTGTTAAACCACACCAGCGCCGTAGACACGCCGGTGCTGCTGCTGGCCTTTCCGCTGCAAAAGTGGCGCTTTTTTGCTGTGGAAAAGTGGCGGCGCCACCCGATCTTTGGCCCACTCATGGGCTGGTTGGGCGCCATTTATATCGCCCGTGATGAGGTTGACCGCCACCAGATGCGCCAGGCATTGGACGCCATAGCCCAGGGCATGGCTTTTGGCGTGGCCCCGGAAGGCACACGCAGCAAAACGGGGCAAATGAACACGGCTAAAGATGGCGCGGCCTATCTGGCGGCCCGTACCGGCGTGCCCATCTTACCGGTAGGGTTGGAAAACACGGATGTGCTGTTTGCTAACTTTAGGCGGTTGAAGGGCACGGCCGTGCGCGTTCACATTGGCCCCCCCTTTCACCTGCCGCCGCTCGATCACCGCGCGCGCAGCCAGGATTTACCCGCCTACACCCATTACATCATGGCCCATCTGGCGGCCCAACTTCCGGCGCGCTATCATGGCGCTTATGCCGACAGCCCGGCGCTGGCCGCCCTGCAACAAGGGAGCGATCCCTGGCCGTTTTGTCAGGCGAGTAGGACAAATGGCTGAGAACAAATTTTAGAATTTGATCTAGCCAAAAGTAGGAGCCACTGTTATAATTTCCGCAAGCTTGGTTGGTTAAGGGATTTGAGAAAACACACCTCCCCCAAACTGGCACAAAAGAAACGCGACTGGAACAACCGCTAATCAAGCCCAGGGCACTGTTCCCTCTCTCAAATCTCTAGCAGTGCCCGTTCCTTTGTGAACGGGCAGGCCACCTAATATCAGGTGGCCTGTTTTTTTTGAAGTAGTGCCAGGCAAGGGGCAAAACCGTTTTGGTTTACCAGAGTAGAACAGCCCCTTGCCTGGCACTGCCCTTTGGAAAATCGCGTTACAGCACCGCCAGTATAGATTGGGTAATGGCCTGCGTCGTTGTTAATTGGGGGTAAGTCTCATGGGCCAGGGTGTGGGCAACGGCCGTTTCCACCCGCTCCGCCACCTCCTCCAACCCCCACACATACCGCGCCAGCAGCGCCCCACTTAAAATGGCCGCTATCGGGTTGGCAATCCCCTTCCCGGCAATATCCGGCGCGGAACCATGCACCGGCTCCGCCAGCGCCACGCCATCCCCCCAGTTCAACGAAGCAGCATACCCTAACCCGCCACCCCAGTGAGCGGCGGCGTCAGACAAAATGTCGCCAAACAGATTGGTGGTCACAATCACATCAAAGGTCTCCGGCGCGGCTACCATCTTTAGCGCCGCCACGTCAACCAACAATTCATCTATCACAAATCCGCGTTCATCTGCGTTCATCCGCGTCCCATCAAAAACCGCCCGCACCGTATCGCGGAACAGGCCATCCGTCAGCGGCAACACGTTAGCTTTGTGAACGATGGTAAGTTTGTGGCGATTTTGGCGCTGCATCAATTCCAGCGCCTTTTTGGCAATGCGGCGGCTGGCGCGGCGGGTGATGAGGCGTTCGGCAACGGCCGTCTCCCCCTCATCTTCCCACCGTTCCCGCCCCACATACAACCCCTCCGTATTTTCGCGCACAATGATCATGTCCACGTCCGGTCGCGGGCTGACATGGGGCCAGCTTTGCACCGGGCGGATATTGGCATACAGGTCTAGCTCCTGCCGCATGGTCAGGATGGCACTGCGATACCCGGCCACCTGGCGCGAGGGCGACGATACCGCGCCAAACAGTCCCGCGCCACACGCCCGGATGGCTACCAGCGTCTCATCAGGCACGGAAACGCCATATTTCTCAAACGTGCCCCAGCCAGCCTCGGCGGTGACAATTTGTAGGTGGGGAATCACGGCCGTCAACACCGCCACCGCCGCCGGAATCACTTCCTGCCCAATGCCATCACCGGGAATCACACACAGTCGGGGCGCTGTTTCCGGGTTCATTTACAGATACCCCTCATCCGGCTGCCAGTGGGTGGCCTGCGCCCACTCCTGAGCAGCCACAAACAGCATATCCATCAGCGGGTCTTTGATGTACAGGTAGCCCTCAATGCTGTCTGGGAATATCGCCGCCAGGCGCATTTTGATGAGGGCGTAGCCGTCACGCATGAGGGGATGCGCCCGCAGATAGTCGCGGAAGAGGAGGGGATAACGTTGATTAAAACGGCCGTCCTGCCGAATGTGAATGTGTATCCGCCGCCCACCTTCTGGTTCCCGGCAATATCGTTTTCGCAGCTCCGGCGAATCGGGGTCGGGGATGCCGATGTATTCGTCACGGCCGTACTCCAGACGCATCGCATAACCCGCCCCCACCAGCTTTGCCACAATCGCCGGGTCATCCAGATCAGCCACCGTCACCTGGATGTCTATGATGTCTTTGGCGGGCAAGTCCGGGATGGACGTGGAACCGATGTGGTCAATGCGCACGGCCGTGTCCCCCAACACCTGCCGCAATTCCCCGCCAATCTGCTGAAACTCCGTCACCCATCGGGATTGATAGGGTATGACAACGATAGGTCTTGATTTCTCAAACTGGATCATTTTCTCTCCTTTCCTGGTTATCAACTCTCCGCGCTGTCTGCACCAATCGGGAAACCTTCTCTTCGCTCACGTCCTCCCCAGCTAACACACCAGAATATGTATGTACAGCCAACCGACCGGTAGTCAATGGCAACTGCGCCAGTAACGCAGGTGCATTTTCTGGGTTCAAGCCACCGCCAATGACAATTTCCAGACGATTGTTTGCCTGGCGCATAATCTCTGCTAATTGGGCTATACCGGCGGCCGCCGGTAATGAACTACCCCAGAGGGTACCACTGGTTAACACCCGATCAACGCCTATTTCTACCAACTGCTCCAACGCTTCGATCTGGTTATCTACGGCATCAAACGCCCGGTGACAGGTCACTATCAACCCCAAACGATGTGCCTGCTCTGTTAACTGGCGCATCTCCGGCAGTGCCAGTGTCCGCCCATTGAGCAGGCCAAACACTACGCCGTTGGCGCCAGCGGCTACGGCCGTGTCTATCTGCCGCCTCATTTTGTCCACTTCACATGGTGTATACCAAAAATCGCCGCTACGGGGCCGGATCATCACCATCAGCCCCGGCCGATCCCCAGAAACGGCCCGTGCGGCCATGATGTGTTCCCGGTCAGGCGTAAGCCCGTCGAACTCCATCTGGCTGCATAATTCAACAGTATCGGCTCCACCCCGAAATGCCGCCGCCACATTCTGCTGCACGGCCGTGACGGTCGTGCTGTTAATGCAAATTTCCACCCGAACACGCATCTAATTCTCACCCGGAAAACGGCCGTGCTGCCGCACATAAGCCACAATCCCACCCGCCGCCACAATTTCCTGAGCAAAATCGGGCAAGGGGGGCAGGTCTATGGTCAGGTCGGAGGTGAGGACACGACCGTTGCCCAAATCCAGTTCCACCTCATCCCCATCTGCCAGCAAAGCAGTCGCTTCCGCAGAGGTAAACAGGGGAATGCCTAAATTGATCGCATTGCGAAAGAAGATGCGGGCAAAACTGGGGGCAATAATCGCCCCAATCCCCCGCCGCCGCAGCGCCTCCGGCGCATACTCCCGCGACGAGCCACAGCCAAAGTTATTCCCGGACACAATCACATCACCCGGTTTTGCCTCCCGCGCAAAATCAGGCCGCGCCTCGATAAAGGCATAATCCTTCACATCCTGCCCCTCTTTCAACATAAACGGCGCATACCGCCCCGGCACAATCTGATCCGTATCCACGTCTGCGCCAAATTTCCACACTCTCGCCATGGTTAACTCCAATTAGGAATTATGAATTAGGAATTATGAATCCAGAGGAGCTTCATAATTCATCCTTCATAATTCATAATTCTCTTGGGTCGGTGATGACCCCCATTACGGCCGTCGCCGCCGCTACCGCCGGACTCGCCAGATAAATTTGTGACGCCGGATGCCCCATCCGTCCTTTGAAATTGCGATTACCCGTAGACAGACAAACATCACCTTCACCCAGCGTGCCCTGATGCCGCCCCATGCAGGGGCCGCAGCCCGGCGTGGTCAGCGTCGCTCCCGCTTCCAGCAGAACGTTCAGCGTGTCATCGGCAATGGCCCGCTGCAATTCCCGCCGGCTGGCGGGGCTGAGGATCAGGCGTATCCCCGGAGCCAGCCGCCGCCCTTGCAGAATGTTGGCCGCGTCACGCATGTCTTCGTAACGGCCGTTGGTACACGTCCCCAAAAAGACCACATCCACCTTTGTCCCCGCCACCGCGCCCACATCCACCACATCATCCACTGCATGAGGAATCGCCACCTGCGGTTCCAACGCATCCAGGTCAATGGTGACGGTCTGGGTGTAGTCAGCATCGGGATCAACAAACAGCCAGTCAGGCACATCCCAATCCGCTACGGCCGTGCCCGTTGGCGGAAAGATGCCCGCCTTTGCCCCCAACTCAATGGCCATGCTG
>JAHBVI010000036.1 GCA_019637635.1 Anaerolineae bacterium | reverse complement strand
TGGGGAAGCGTCGGAATGCCCCTGAGAGCGTTACGGCCGTTCAAACTTACCGCAACTGCTGAACTGATGAACAACGACGAATTGTCGGAATGCCCCTGAGAGCGTTACGGCCGTTCAAACCTGGCTGGTATGCTGCTCGCTGTTCTCATCGGCGTGTGGTCGGAATGCCCCTGAGAGCGTTACGGCCGTTCAAACGCAGGGCTTGTTATCCTCGGCCCAGACCCCACGTACAGTCGGAATGCCCCTGAGAGCGTTACGGCCGTTCAAACATAAGAAGGTACCAATCTAAGAGGTGTTTTCTTATGGTCGGAATGCCCCTGAGAGCGTTACGGCCGTTCAAACTCGACACTTCCCAGATGACGTTGTCCAGGTCATTCGTCGGAATGCCCCTGAGAGCGTTACGGCCGTTCAAACATCAAACTCCTGCCGAAAATGCGGCCAAGTAGTATGGTCGGAATGCCCCTGAGAGCGTTACGGCCGTTCAAACCCCAGTTATCCACAGTGGGATGGCGGCCGTTATGAGGCGGTATTTTAGCAGATTTGTGGGTGGGCTGCACCATTTGGGTTGTTTGGGGAGCAGCGGGGCGGTACGGCCGTCCCACCGCTTCCCGTTTTCCGAGGGTCTGCCAGACCAACCCCAAAACCAGGCATTACTCATAAGAAATTCGGGCTGTTTTGCCCCTGTTAACACCTTCTGATCGCCGCCAATCGCCTGTTTTCAGGCCTAATCGCCGTTTCCGAGGGTCGTATACCCATTCTTACGAATAAATGACCGCTTTTTGGGCTATGTGGTTGTTAACGAGCAAAGTTTGCACCGCGCCAATGAGGCCACGAGCGGGTCAGCCTACATGGTCGGATACTGCGCCGCTCGCGGCGCGCCGCACCTGCCCTAAGCCCACGGTCGTCTGGTAGCCAACGCCGCTGTAAAAGGCGTAATCGGCCATCATGTTGAGCATACTGGCCCAATAGCGGTCCCGGTTCAGGCAGATATATTCGCCCCAGCCGACGCAGCCCATTTGCACCACCTGGTTTTTGAAGGGGATGGCGCGGGTGCGCAGCCGGTATTTGTTCAGCGCCACGCACTCTTCGGCAAAACGGCGCATCTCCTGGGCGGCGCCAATGGGGCTGAACTGGTTCCAGCGATCCAGCAGGCTGCCAAAAACCCAACCGGGCAGGGGGGTGGGCTGGCTGCGCCCCTGGCTGCGGAAGGTGGTGGGGGCGGCAAACTCCAGCCGCAGCCGGAATTCGGGGCGGCGGTGGGCCAGCAGCCAGGGCGCGCCCAGTTCTTCGTAGCTGGTCTGCCCGGCCCAGCCATGTTCGGCCGGGTCTACCGTAGCGGCCTGCACCTGGAAGAGGTGTCCATCCAGTTCCACCGTCTCCGGCGGCGTTTGGGCCAGCCGCAGCAGGTGGGCGGAGACGGCCGCCTCCAGCCCGGTAAAACGGAGCCAGGCCGGTTCGTCGGGGCGGAAGAGGCGGGCGTCTGGCTCCGGCAGCCGCGTCCCGCCGATAAGGGTGGTGCAGGTGAACGGTTTGGCCGTTTCCGTATTATGCAGCGCCTCCGCCAGGGCCGGGTCGGCGGTGGCAATCAGGCGCAGCAGCAGGGCGTGGGCGGCCCGCCCCAGGTGGCCGGGCGTGGGCGTCGGCTGCGCCGGGGCCAGGGTCAGCACCAGGGCAACCAGGTCGGGTTGGGGTGGGTGGATTGTGTGCATAAAAAGTGTCCAAAGTGCCAGGCACGGGGTTTAAGGTCTCCATTTGACCAGGCGGCGCCACCCCGTGCCTGGCACTGCTCTCACGATTACTTCTCTTGCAGGGCGGCACGAATGATGTCGCCAATCTCGCGGAAGGGATTGGCAATGTCAATACCCAGGGCGGTGCAGATGGCGGCCATGTCCCCGATGGGGGTATAGGCTTCGCCGCTAACGGGCGCCGGATAGGCTTCCTGGATAATGCGGGTGGAGACGCCGCGATAGCCATGCCCGATGATGCTCTGGTTACGTAAATCTACGAGCGTTTCCAACCGCTGCAAGGCGGCGACGATAACGGCGTGGTTGTCAGCGGCCAGGGCCGTGGGCAGCGTCCACGCTTTGCCTGGGCGGCGGGCGGTGGCGGCGGTAATCAGCTGTTGCAGCTGACCGCGCCGCTGCATGTATTCAATGAAGGCCACAATCCTGGCCTCTTTGGCGGCGCCGGGGATATTTTCGTAATCAATGCCCAGGTCAAAACTGAGATCGCGCAGTTCATCCAGGTTGTAGGCATCGGCCAGAAACGCTTTGAAGCTGATGAGGACGGCCGTGTCCAGGGCTGGCGGGGCCGGCTGCCCGGCGTGCAGCGCCAGCGATTGCAGCAGCAGATGGCGCAGATCAGCCTGCACGGCCAGGGTGCGGAAACTTTGCCACGCCCACGCTTTGCCCTGGTCATCGCCGAAGGCGGTTTGTAGCTGGCGGTGGAGGACGGCCGTATAAAAACGCACCAGCCGGCCGAGAAAATCTACCTGACGGCCGTTTTCCCAGCAGATGCGGGCATTGTGGTACAGTTCCCCAATACGCGCCAGGTCATCTTCGGCCAGCAATTGTCTTAACGGCCGGCGAATTTCCTGCAAGCGGGTGCGCGTCTGGCCGCGGGCGGCGGTAATGGCCTCGTTCAGATGGTTGGCAGCGCCTTCAAAGTCAAAGCAGAGGCGGGCCTGGCCATAATGCAGCAGCGCCTGTACCAGCTTTTGTTCCCGGTGGCTGTGGCCCAGCAGGGAGAGAGCGGTGGTAAAGTCGAAACGGCCCAGGGCGGCCAACAGGGCATTTTCATTCATTACGCCCAACACTTTAGCCCCCACTTCCAGCGGGATAGCCTCCCCGCTTTCCGACTGGTAAAAGATATGGCAGCGTTCGCCGAAGAGCCGCACCCCCTGCAAGATAAGGGCCGTATTGCAGGCGGGGATCCCCCCTACGGGCAAGATAATACAGGTGGCTTCTGCGTCGGCTGCGTAGGGCATCAGGATCGGCTCCATGGCATCCAGAGCTTCGTCGTACAGGCTAGGGTCTACCTTGGCGCCAATGGTGGCTACTTCTATCTGCTTCAGCCGGCCGGGAAAACGATCGGGAATAACTTTAGCCAAAATTTCGGCAAAAAAGCGGGTATCGCGCGGTTTGAATTTTTCGCTCTGCTGGTCGGTGCCGATAAAAATGAGATGGTCAATGGCCCCGCCCTGGCTGTTCAGCACTTCTTGCAGCACGTTTTGGATGATGGGGAATTGTAGTTGATCGCGCAGGTTGTCCAGGTCGGCCAGGTAGCGTTCACCCAACGGCCGGGGCGGCAGCGTTTCCGGCTGCCCCAGGGTTACATCTCTGGTACCTACGTTGCAAAAAACGATCACGCTCATGTTCGCTCCTTCATTTCTACCAGGAGCCAGCCGAACGGCCGTAGGGGTTCAATCTGCCCATCCGGGCCCCGGCCGACGGCGCGGCGGGTGCGCGGGAAGGGGGTCTCGCCGGCTTTGAAGTAGTTCCGGGCCAGCGAAAACTTTACAACTACTTCATCCCGAACCGGGTCAGGCAGCAAATAGGCCAGCGTTTTGCTGTCCCAGCCGCCGCCCCAGCCCACCTGAATCACAAACTGGCCCTTCTGCTGCTGCCCGATCAGGTCACTCAGTTCCTTATAAAAGGCCAGGGCCGGGCTTTGCCCACGTTTCTGATAAAACTCTATCTCTTGTTGGATACGCCGCTGAGCCTGGGCGTTTGCCAGTTCCGGCAGCTTACGTAGCCACTCATGCCATGCACCAAACTGTAACCGGGCGGCCGCCTGCGCTTCGTTAAACAGGTAATCATCAAAGATCAAACTTGTCTCTAGCGTTGTGCCCTGTGAAATACATTCCAGGTTAATGGGGATGTCGGCCTTGCGACGCCCAAAGACACGCGCTTTGTGTAAGACCATTTTTTCGCTGCTCACGGGGCCACTATCGGCTACCTGTAAGGCACGGAGCAGACTGTAGTTGGGGGCCTTGCCTCGCCGCTCTTGAGCACTGCTTAACAAATCCTGTTCCATCGCCTGCCCGGCTCGTTTACGGTTATTGTCCAGTAGATCTGGTCGAAGCGTCCGTCCAAACTTTTGATAGGAATGCCGTAACAATACTGTCCGGAGCGCCCCTTTGAGAGAGGAGCCGGGAATGTACGGTCTGTCGTAAACATCTTTCAGGTGTTGCCTGATTTCGACGCCTGTTTCATTCATGTGAGGTGTACCTGGAAGCGCATAACGAAAAAGGTCTTTGTTCGTAAAATCCTCTGCCTGCAAAAGCTGGCCGGGTGGTGCACCGTCAAGCAGCTGGTCAAAACGGCCGTCACCTGTGCCTAAGACATGGTCGGCAAATCGTTCCTGGTTAATCAACCAGGTCTGTTTATGGTGGACCACAAAATCGAAGTTCAGCATAAACGTATCGCCATTACCAATGTGTAGAGGCGTCAGCAGGTTAAGCTTCAGATCGTAGATCGTTTTCTGTTTATTCTCTCTCATGCGCTCTCCCGCTCTTTAGCTGTAACCGGGATGGTCAGGGCGAAGCCATTGCGCCAGACCGCGTGTGGAAAGCCCACCCATTCGGGTCGCACATCTTCCATACGGCCGCTCACCTGCGCGCCCACAATGCTCCCCTCGGCCAGCAGCGAAATTTGCTTGCGGCGCAGATGGGGCTGGTAAGGCGTGGCCAACCAACCACCGACTGTGACCAGTTGATAAGAAATGAGGTGTTTGTCAGGGGCTTGCAAGGCCGGTTTGATTTCTTCCATAACAGGAAGATAGCGAGACAGGAGCAGATAGTAGCCATTGCCTGCTTCCCATTGCGGCCAGGTGAAATCCAATTTGATCAACTGGTAGCCGCCATAACCGCTGCTGCGTTCCCCACCAATGCCCCGGTCGCCCAGGTGATGTAATAACAATTCAACTCGCCCGGTTACGGCCGTGTCGGCGCCCTGCACCCCTACCCACAGGCCACAACCCTGACTGAAGACGACCCGCCCGATCAGAAAAGGGGTGCTGTTGTTGTGTACCCGATCAACGGTGACACGGGGAACATTGTGTTGTTGCCACACCTGCTTTTGGGTCAGTTCCGCTGCGGAAATAGCCCGCCATTCTTTGGGCAATCTGGCCTGTTCTGCGGCCGTCAGCCAGATGGCCCCGCCTTGCAGAAAGCGACCCTTTTCTTCTGTCAGATAGGCATCCATATCGGCTGCCGCACACAGTTTTTGGCAAATATCGGGCGAGATAAAACGCACCTTCTTGTTGAATTTGCGCGGCAGCAGTTTCTCTCGCTCTGCCTCATCTGTTGCTTTTGTATGCACAGACAGGCGGGGTAGCGGCAGCAGAGGCAGATCACCAGCAATCGGAAAAACAGAGGTCAGGCGAAAGGTCGGGCTTTTCTCAGCAAACGGGCGGGCGAAGGCATCGGCCGCATCTTTGCCCTCTTGTTCGGCAACCGTGGCCACCATGGCGGCAAACAGGGAGTCGCTGGGGAAAGTAACCTGGCTTTCTTCCAGTTCCAACCCTTGTTCGCCAAAGTGAAAACCAACACCGGATCGCGGCTGAAATTTATAGGTGGTGAGATTCATCATCATTTGCTGGCCTGGGGCAGTATCCCCTCTATCTCGGCCTGAATTGTTTTCGACTGGGCCGTTAATCCCTTCAGGTCTTTGGCCGTCGCTATCTCCTTAGTGATGTGATATTGATCCTTGTTTTTTAGCTCGACCCTTAAATTGACAAAGGCCACTTTGCCACTGCCGCGTGTACCAGAACCACCCAGGTAATCATCCTGAACATATTGTAGTCCTTCCAGCAATTGCATAAAACGTTGGGCGTCTTTGGCGTCAAAGAGGCTAAAGACCAGTTCAAATTCGCCGAACTGTGCTCCAGCGGGCACCCGTTCAAGTGGGCGGGGGTTAGCGGCCGCTGTAATTCGGTCAACAGCTACTTCTGTCTTTACCTCGGTGAAGGGCTGGTCAGTATTGGCGTCCTTTAATTCCTTTACACTCTGCTCTGAAAGGGGAATATCGCGCACAATCAGCCGGGTTGGTTTTGAGAAGTTATTAGCTGGTACACCATAGATATGGCAAACAGGACAATCTTCATAAGGCGGATCATCTGGATTATCAGGATCATTTTTGCAAATGTGAATTCTTACATCCCGACCAATGGATTGGTTTAAGAGCAGCCCCTTATGTTTTTCAGTGAGGGAGCGCATTTTGCCTTTGAGGGAAGAGCCGGGGATGTAAGGTCGTCCGGTCATTAGATCACGAATGACCGTGTTTTCCACACCACCAATACTGACGGCCGTTTCAGAGGCGCCAATGTGTAAACCCGTTACCGCTTTGACATAGCCGTAAATAAAGACACGGCCGTAGAGTTGAATTTTCTTATCGTCGCTCACCTTGTCCCTCCTTTACAGTAGAAACACCTTCGCTGGCTGCCTTATGGTAAGCCATGATGGCTTCAAAAAAATCTACAAAATGCCCAAACCGTTGTCGCGCCTGGCTGTCATCTGCCAATACCAGATCAATCGCATCCACCATTATCGCCGAAAACTGCTGAAACTCTTTGGCTTTCTCCCTGGCGGCCCGGTAGATTATTTTCGGCTGCAGCAATCTAAAGTCACGTTTTGCCTGGCTCTGACCTTCTCCGTCTGTGTTAGTCGGCCAGTTCATCTCAATGCGCCGTACCGTGCCGAAAATAGCCCGAATCTGATTGGCAGAAACCGCAGATTCGGATTTGTTAGGCGGTTTTTTGCCGAACTGTGTCCCCCATTTATCGGCTTGTGTCACCAATTCCTGGGCGTCGCCTTCCTGTATGATCTTGCTCATAATGTTTTTGGGAATGGGATTAATTGTTTTCAGAGCCACTGATTATGTCCTCCTTTTCATGGCGGGTGGCCAGTTCAGCCCACCGCGCTGCTAAACCTAAGGTCTGGATATAGGTAAAGTGATTGCCGCGTAATTTGTCCCGTAAAGTCAAGATGCCCGATTGGGTTTTACTATCACTGCGCACCCGGCCGGCCAACCGGGTCATCTGGTAGACGTGCAGCCATTGGCCGCGCCCCCAATAGGGTTTGCGGTCGGCAGCAGGATTCTGACTTTGTTCGGCCACATGCTCCTGATACATGGTGTCCAGCCGCAAGAGATGCTGCAGCAGGTTACGGCCGATCTCCTTGACGTTTACCAGGGACACCAACTGCGCCTGCTCGTTCTGAATTTCGGTAAAAGCGGCCCAGGGTTGGGTACGGCCGAGGAAATTGAAGGCGTTTTTCTTGTCTCCCGGCTCATTTTCATACGCTTTGGCCGCGTCCAGGGAAGTAGCGGCAGCGCGGGCGGCCTGGTAGAGGGGGAATTTGCCTTCATGCAGGCTGATGCCGGCGCTGGCGTGCAGATAGGGGTTGCCGGCGGCGTATTTCTGGAAATCGCTATTGATGCGGTGGGCCAGTTCTGGCAGCAAATCCCAGGCGCCAACAATGAAGAGGTCGTCGCCGCCGGAGTAGATGGCATAGAGAACGTCACGGCCGTCCCTGTCTATCTCCTGGATCAGGCGGCTGATCCACCCTTCAAAGTAAAGCGAAATGGCCTGGGAGAGCGCGGCCGTTTGCACCAGGCCGTTTTCGGCGCCAAACCCTTTTTGGAAAATAGCGCCCAGATTGTCCACGTCCATACGCAGCACACCCAGCCGCTTGATGCCTCTGGCCTGGAATTGCAGCAGGGTGAATGTCTTGACATGATCGGGTTCCGGGACTTCATCCTGGGGCGTGGTCGGATTCTCTTTAAGGAATTCAGCTACATCTTTCTGCTTCGTTTTGGGGTTGATGTTGACCAGATAGCGAAGGGTGAGGGGGCGGTTGATGGCGGGCACGGCCGTGAGCGACTCCGTGTGCGACTCCGTGTGCGGCGCTTCGAGCGCGGCATCATCCAGCGCCCATAACTCACCTTCGGCGCCATCTGGCGGTTGCTGGTAAAGCCGCACCTTTGCCCCAAACGTCTGCAATACCCGATCCCAATTAAACCGCCGGTTTGTGGTTTGGGGGGGAACAGTCCGCCACAGCACGTAGCGGGCGTCGCGCAGCCGGTTGCCTAACTCTTCCAATGAGGCGCACAGGCGGCACTTACGAATCAGGTCGTTGTCATCATCACGTCGTGTCTCATCTTCGCGGAAGGCGTCTTTTTCGCCTGCGCCCCATTCGTAATGGCAAACGCGACATTCATTGGTTTTGTCGCCGCCTTTCGTCACCGGCGCAAATAAGGAGGCCAGTGTATTGTCATCCAGTTCGCTCCAGCGGCGATTCTTCGTCTGGCTGACGGCGCGGCTAACGGATTGCCACACGGCCGTGAACCGTTTTGGCGCAAAATCCCCAGCGGTGAGGGTGACAGCGCCCACGCCAATGTACAGATCCCGGTGATGGGGCAGCAGCTTCTGGCTGATCTGGCGGCGTATCTGTTCCACGTCGGCGCGTCGGTCGCCGGGGGCCAGCAGGTAAAAGTGGCCGCCGCCGCTGTAAATGACGCTGGTGGGCGGCAAGGCCACGCCATCTGCCCCCAATTCGCGCCGCACGTAGCGGGTGACGGCTTCGGTGAGCAGTTGCAGGTAAAAGGAACGGCCGCGCAAACCGGGTGTAGCGCCGCGGGCGGTGATGGTGTAGATGAAGTCCTGGATGCCAGAAATGTCGCCGCTGATGAGGGTGGCCACGGCCGTTTCCGGGCCGGCGCCTGCCTGGTAGCAGGGGGCCAGGGCGGCCACGCTGCGGCTGAAATCGTAAAGGGAAACGGCCGCTTCCTCACCAAAAAAGGTGGGGCTGGGCAGGCACCAGGTATACCGGCGCAATATATCCTGGGCGGTGATCAGATACGCTTCCGGGTCTAGGTCACGGCACTGTGTGAGCGCCTGTTGGAGTTGGGAAAGCAAGTCGGCATAAGCAACGGCCGTGTCCGCAGGCCGGACCACAGGCTTGAGCGCATCCAGACTCAGCGGTTGTAGGGGGATGTAACGGGCTTCCGCCAGGTTTGTTGGTTGAAAGAGGCGGGTGAAAATGGTGGCGCGGGGCTGCCTTTGGGCCAACACGTCGCGGGCGGGCTGCCCTTGCGCGGCCAGGCCAACGGCCCAATTGAGGCTGGCGGGGTCTACGGCCGTGGTCACCTCCTGCGCCCACCAGGCAGGCATAACATCCTTCTGGTTCAGTTCGGGGAACTGTTTGAGCGTCTGGTCAAATAACCCGGCCAGGGCTGATGCGGTTGTTGGGTGCATGGCGCTTCCTTTTTATCTGGTGAAAAGGGTAGCTATTACACAAAAAAGTGATGAATGATCATCAATTGAAGTGATCAATAGACTGGAGAAGTCTCACCACATGACGTGCATTATTGTAGCGGATTTGAACAACGATTCCAATAACTGGCTAAATTGGATCCCATCTGTCCATCCTCGTCAGCGTTCAGACCTGGCAGGTTTCCCAAAACCTGTCAGGTCTCTTGTGGAAGTGGCGATCAGGGCTGAGGGGTTAGCAGAATGACGGGAATGGCACGGCCGTCTGTTCGTGATTTATACAGTTCATACCCCGGATAAATGGCCACCGCCTGCCGCCAACACCGGTCGTATTCGGCGCCGGTCACTTCCTGGGCGATGTAGGTTTTGGTCTGGCCTTTGCGGGCGACCTGCACTTGCGGATTGGCTCTAATGTTGTGATACCAGGACGGGTGTTTTTTACCGCCCCAGTTCGAGGCGATCAGAATAATGTTTTCGCCATCTGGCGTACCCAACAGGGGAATGGCGCGAGGCTGCCCACTTTTAGCGCCGATGGTGGTGAGCGTAATCAGCGGGACGCCGGTAAGAAATGCGCCAGGAGCAAAACGGCCGTTGCTCCACCGCAAACTGGGGCCGTCCAAATGGTGGGCCATGTGCGAGAACAGTTTTGCCCCTGGGCCGCTGGAGGAAATGCGTCGGTTCATGCTGTACCACCAATTCATGTGCTGTCCTTCTGGCTCCCTTCTGCCGACGGCCATTTTTGCTGGCGCAGCTCCCGATACGCCAGCCAGGCAATCGGTTATGCTCAGGTCTGACTTAACCACAATCATACCTGGAGAAACAAAAAGATGACAAGCAAAAAAAGTATTATTGTGTTTGCGGATTTGGGATTTGGTTAGGAGGTTACGGCCGTTTCGTTTAACACATCTTGTAATTCTTGCAGCAGGCCAATCCGGGACATCGGTTTGGACAGGTAACGGTTAGCCCCTGCCTGTAAACCCTCTTGAACGGCATCTCGATGCACCTTGCCACTTAGCATAATAATCGGGATGCCGGCCACTTCGGCATCTTCACGAATCAACCGGCATACCGTCAGCCCATCCATGGCCGGCATCATCACATCCAAAATCATAATGTCTGGATGGGCTTCTTTCACCATCGTCAATGCTTCAACACCATCGCCGGCGCCACAAACCTGATAGCCGGCCGGTTCTAACATCAATCGAAGGAGATTACGGGTTAATGGTTCATCATCCACAACCAGGACAGACTTGTTCATGCCTTCTTGCCTCCACGCTTGGCTTAAACCCCGAATAACACACAACTTCGGCAATACGATGCGCCGGTTATATCACCAAGTTGGACGCGGGGAGGTAAACAAGCCGTGAAAAGTTGCGCTGGGGCAGGTGGTCTAACCGGGGAAGTGTGGATAAGATAACGGGCATGAACAAACCCAGCTTTTATGTGCAGGTGTACAAAGTGGCGCAGCAAATTCCGCCGGGAAAGGTGACGAGCTACGGCCGTATCGCCCTCATGTTGGGCCATCCCAATGCCGCCCGCGCGGTAGGCTACGCCCTGAGCGCCCTGAATGCGCCGGACAGCGGCGAGCCGTATACCTCGGCTACCGTGCCCTGGCAACGGGTGGTAAACAACCAGGGGCGCATCAGCATCCACCACCGCGCACATGCCGCCCAGGAACAGGCCAACTTATTGCGGGCCGAAGGAGTGATGGTGGATGCACACGGCCGTATTGACCTGAACATCTACCTGTGGGCCGGGCTGCACCTGGTGGAACTGGATGATATTCTCAGTGGCAAAGGGTAGTGGCGCGGCCACTGCCCCTGACCGCTATAACCATGAAACTCATCATTCAAATCCCCTGTTACAATGAAGCGGAAACATTGCCCCAAACAGTGGCGGAACTGCCAACGGCCGTGCCCGGTATTACCTGCATCGAAACCCTGGTCATTGACGATGGCAGCACCGACGACACCGTGCAGGTCGCCCGCGCCTGTGGCGTGCAGCACATCATCAGCCACCGGCGCAACATGGGGCTGGCGCGCACCTTTCAAGATGGGCTGGATGCCTGCCTGCGCCTGGGGGCAGACATCATCGTCAATACCGACGCCGACAATCAGTATCCGGGGCGGTATGTGGCCGAACTGGTAGCCCCCATTCTGGCGGGCACAGCCGATATTGTCATTGCCAACCGGCAGACGGACCAGATCACCCACTTTTCGCCGCTGAAGCGGCTGTTACAAAAACTGGGAAGCTGGACAGTGCGCACGGTCAGCGGCACCGATGTGCCCGACGCCCCCAGCGGTTTCCGCGCCTACACGCGCGACGCCGCCCTACGGCTGAACATTCTGACGCAGTTCAGCTACACGCTGGACACCATCATCCAGGCAGGCAAAATGGGGCTGACCATTGTCAGCATTCCGGTGCAGACCAACGGCCCCACACGGCCGTCGCGCCTGCAACGCTCCATGTGGCACTTCATCAAAGCCCAGGCCAGCACCATCGTTCGCCTCTATGCCTTTTATGAACCACTGCGCACCTTTACCTATGCCTCGCTGCCCTTTTTGGCGGCGGGCAGTTTGCTCTGGCTGCGCTTTTTCTACTTTTGGGTGATCGGGGAGCGGGGGATCGGCCGTTTCACCCAGTCCATCACCTTTGGCACCGGCCTGATCCTGGTGGGGCTGCTCATCTTCCTCTTTGGCGTCCAGGCCGACATCACCAGCAAACACCGTCAGCTCACACAAGAAACCCTGTACCGCCTTAAAAAAATGGAACTGGGCAGCCCGCCCACGAATGACCAACTTTGACGGCCGTGATAGCTTTGACGGCCGTATCCCCCCTTGTTATACTTCCGCGCGCAGCTAAACAAACAAAGATAACGAGTGGGAGTAGTAAGCAGCGCCCCCTTTAGAGAGCCGGTATCGTGGCTGAAAGTACCGGCAGGAAACCGGCGCCGCCCAAGTCGCCCATGAATTGCCCCGGTGAACGTTCGTAGTAGGCGATTTATCGCCGTGAGATGGCGATAAATCGCCCACTACACACCAATAGCCTGGGACGGGTTAGCCCGTTATAGCGTTAAGAGTGTTGGTAATTGTCAGGTGCGGCGCACTTAAGAAGTGCGCCGCACCTGAACGCCCGATTACCAAAAACAAGGTGGTACCGCGTGAGATGGCTCTCGTCCTTGAAGGGATGAGGGCTTTTTATTTGTAATTGGGTAATTACCCAATCACTTAATTATCAAAGGGATTTTTACATGACCCAAATGCCCAAAACCTACAATTTTCACCAGACCGAGGAGCGGCTCTACCAGTGGTGGGAAGCCAACGGCTGGTTCAAACCGGAGTGTCGTCCGGCCGACGCGAAGCCGTTCACCATCTCCATCCCCCCGCCCAACGTCACCGGTGAACTGCACATGGGGCACGCCATGTTTGTGGCCCTGGAAGACCTGATGATTCGCCGCGCCCGGATGCAGGGGCGGGCGGCGCTGTGGGTGCCGGGCACTGATCACGCCGGCATTGCCACGCAGTTACAGGTGGAAAAATTGCTGCGCAACGAGGGCACATCCCGCGAAGCAGTCGGCCGTGAAGAATTCCTGCGCCGGGCCTGGGAATGGAAGGCGAAGTATGGCGGGCATATCGTCAAACAACTGCGCCGTTTGGGGGCTTCCTGTGACTGGGAGCGGGAACGCTTTACCCTGGACGAAGGGCTGAGTGAGGCCGTCAAGGAGGCGTTTATCCGGTTGTATCGAATGGGGCTGATTTACCGTGCCGAATATCTGGTGAACTGGTCGCCGGGGCTGCAAACGGCCGTGTCTGACCTGGAAGTGGAATACGCTGAAGAACAGGGCTACCTCTACCATTTCAAGTACCCGGTACAGGGGGGCGGCTTCATCCCAGTGGCCACCACACGCCCGGAAACGATTTTGGGGGACACGGCCGTTGCCGTCCACCCCGCCGACGAACGCTACCAACAGTACATTGGCGGCGCCGTGCTGGTGCCCATGCTCAACCGGGCAATCCCCATTATTGCCGACACCTACGTGGACATGAGCTTTGGCACGGGCGCACTCAAAATCACCCCCGGCCATGACCCCAACGACTTTGAAATTGGCAAACGGCACGGCCTGGAAATCCTGAATGTGATGAATAAGGACGCCACCATGAACAACCACGCCGGGCCATACGCCGGGCTGGATCGCTTTGACTGCCGCCAGAAATTGTGGGCAGACATGGAGGCTGCCGGTCTGACCATCAAGCGTGAACCCTATACATTGAGCGTGCCGCGCAGCCAGCGCGGCGGCGAAGTGATCGAGCCGTTGGTAAGCTGGCAATGGTTTGTGAACGTGGAACCGATGGCGAAGATGGGGCTGGAGGCGGTGCATCACGGCCGTATTCGCATTGTGCCTGAACGTTTTGTGAAGGTGTGGGATAACTGGCTGGAAAACATCAAACCGTGGTGCATCAGCCGCCAATTGTGGTGGGGCCACCGCATCCCCGCCTGGTATGTGAACGGCGATCCGAATAAGGTGATTGTAGCGCATGACGAAACGGCCGCCGCCACGTTGGCGCGGGAAACATACGGCGCATACCAATCGCTGGAACAAGACCCGGACGTGCTGGATACCTGGTTTAGCAGCGGCCTGTGGCCCTTTTCCACGCTCGGCTGGCCGGAAAATACGGCCGATTTACAACGCTTCTACCCCACCGACGTGATGGAAACGGGCTACGACATCCTCTTTTTCTGGGTGGCGCGTATGGTCATGCAAGGGTTGTTGTTCACCAACGACATCCCCTTCCACACCGTTTATTTGCATGGGCTGGTGCGGGACGAACACGGCCGTAAAATGTCCAAAACGCTCAACAACGTCACCGACCCGCTGGACGTGATGGGCGAATACGGCACCGACGCGCTGCGCTTCACCCTGCTCACCAGCGGCTCGCCGGGCAACGATTTGAACCTGTCATTGGACAAAGTGGCCTCCAACCGCAACTTTGCCAACAAAATCTGGAACACCGCCCGTTTTATCACCGCCAATCTGGACAAGGC
Organism: Anaerolineae bacterium; assembly: GCA_019637635.1. Classification (GTDB taxonomy): domain Bacteria; phylum Chloroflexota; class Anaerolineae; order Promineifilales; family Promineifilaceae; genus CAADGU01. The sequence goes on along the minus strand of JAHBVI010000036.1, from coordinate 44,247 downwards.
CAGCAAAACCGACGCTCCCACCACACCCGATTACACGGCTGCCGACCAATGGATACTCACCCGCCTCAGCGAAGTGACCGCCGACGCCAACCGGCTGATGGACAATTACCTCTATGGCGAGGCGGGGCGACAGGTGTATGAGTTCCTCTGGGGTGACTTTGCCGACTGGTACGTGGAACTGGCCAAGGTGCAACTGCGCCAAGGCGGCGCCCGCGCCTGGACGACGTTGGCCGTCGCCCGGCAGGTGTTGGATGACTGCCTGCGCCTGCTGCATCCCTACATCCCCTACGTCACCGAGGAAACGTGGCAGCAGCTAAAAGCTGCATTCACGGCTGCCGATCTGGGCATCGCCCCCGCCGAAGGCTGGGCAGACGCGCTCATCATTGCCGATTGGCCACAAGCGCAGCGACGTTACGCCGCAGCGGCAGGGGAATTTGAGCAACTACGTGAACTGGTGCGCGGTATTCGCGCCGCCCGTTCAGATAATGATGTAGAGCCGGGGAAGTGGGTCACGGCCGTGATCAGCGCCGGCTCCCACACCCCCTTCCTGCTGAGCCAGCGGGCCATCCTCTGCACCCTGGCCCGCCTGGACGAAACCACCCTGGTCATTACCGAAGACGCACCCGCCCCCGACCAGGCCATCACCATTGCCCAGGGTGACATCACCGCCTACCTGCCGCTCGCCGGGCTGGTGAATCTGGATAAAGAGCGGGAACGGCTGCTAAAGGAACTGGCCGAATTGGACACACAAATCGGCCGTATCAGCACGATGTTGAACGGCTCATTTGCGCAAAAAGCGCCGACGGCCGTTGTGCAAAAAGAGCGCGACAAACTGGCCCAACTCCAGGCCAGCCACGCCGAACTCAGCCAACGACTGACCTCGTTGACTTAGTTCACAGGCTTAGCTAAGATCGAGCCATGACCCAGGTAACCATTCACCAGGCCAAGACCAATTTATCCCGGCTCATTCAACAGGCGTTGGCCGGGGAGGAAATCGTTATTGCCAAAGGCAAACAACCATTGGTTAAGCTGGTCGCCCTGCCGGAAGCGCAATCCGGGCGGCGCATTGGCCATTCGCCGGATGTCATCCTCTACATAGCTGAGGATTTTGACGCGCCGCTGGATGATTTTTAGGACTATACTGAGCAAGGCCATAAAATGACATTTTGCCGCCAGACGATAGAACTCAGATTGGCAGGATTTAACGGATCAAAATGGTCGAGTAAAAATCCGTAAATCCTGTAAATCCGCGTCAAATCAAAATGTCAGGCGATGCCCGTCAGCAGTATAGCATTGGCAAATTAGCGTTGGCCGCTAACTGGCCTCAGGTTTTTGATGAGGAGATCATAGTAAACGGCATTCAATGGCTGCCTGTAGAAAAAGAACACAGCCGCAAAGTTATAGAACTTCCCTTCATTCATCGAGACCCATTTGACCGTCTGCTCATTGCCCAGGCCATTTGTGAGGAGATGATCATACTCACGGCCGATGACAACATTCAGGCTTATGCTGTAACTACTTTGTGGTAGCTACAGCAGGTCATTTTTCCTTATCTGCTCCCCAACAATTAAATGTCCATTGAGGTTTCTGTCATAGCAGTGGTTTTTCTGGCTGTGTTGGTGCAGGCAGCTACCGGGTTTGGGCTGGCCTTGGTGTCCATGCCGCTGCTCACGGCCGTGCTTGGCCTGCCCACCGCCGCCCCTCTCATGGCCATCGTGGGGTTGGGCGTGGAATTTGTGCTGCTGCTCCACTTTCGGGCGGCGGTTAATCTGGCGGCGGTACGCGGTTTGGTCCTGGCGGCGTTCATGGGCACACCGGTGGGATTGTACCTCCTGCACGTGGTTGACCCGGCGGTGGGCGCACGCCTGTTGGGGCTGCTTGTGGCCGGGTATGCCGCCTACGCTCTGCTCTCCCCCTATTTACCGAAATTAACCCACCCAGCCTGGGCCTGGCTGTTTGGATTCGCCGCCGGTGTAATTGGCGGCCTCTTCAACACCAGCGGCCCGCCGGTGATCATCTATGGTAGTTGCCGCCGCTGGCCCCCCACCGCATTCAAAGGCAATTTGCAGGGCTTTTTCCTGCCCACCGGTATTCTGGTGTTGGCCGGGCATGTGTGGGCCGGGAACGTCACGCCAACGGTGTGGCACAACGTCTGGCTGGCTATTCCGGCAGCCGGTGCGGGTTTACTTGTGGGCGTGATGGTGGGTGGCCGTATCTCCCCTGCCACCTTTCGCAAAGTTGTGTTGCTCCTCTTGCTGATCATCGGCCTGCGCCTCACCTTCGGCTAAATGCTGCGGAATGAAACGTGATGCCTAATCCGTAATCCGTATTCCGATTACGCATCACGGCTCACGGGTTACGGGTTACGGCCGTTGACACCCCCCCTGCCAATGCTACAATTTGCCACAGAGGATAACGAAAATGACACTCAAAGAGCAGTTAACCAATGAATTGAAAATCGCCATGCGCGCCGGCAATGTGGAACGGCGCGATACCATTCGCCTGCTGCAAGCGGCTATCAAACAGGAAGAGATTGACCGACAGGTGACGCTAGACGACGCTGGCGTACAGGCCGTGCTGCAAAAACAGGCCAAACAACGCCGCGAAAGCATCGCCGACTATGAAAAGGCGGGCCGCCCCGAACTGGCAGCCGAAGAACAACAGCAACTAACCATCATTGAGAGCTTCCTGCCGCAAATGATGAGCCGGGACGAGGTGGAACACCTGGCGCGGCAGGTCATCGCTGATCTGGGCGTCTCAGACGTGAAAGAGATGGGGCTGGTGATGGGGAAACTGATGCCCCAGGTAAAAGGAAAGGCGGACGGCCGTCTGGTGAATGAAGTTGTCCGTTCTTTAATCGGTAATCCGTGATCGGTAATCGGTAATCGGTAATCGGTAATCGGTAATCGGTGAACGGATTACGGCTCACGGATTACGGATAACGGGTTACGGGTTAAGGCGCAAAACCCCTTGATGGAAAACCAACGCCGCTGGCGGCAAACAGTCCAGGATTCTGTTTTATGGATATTTACGGCCGTCCTCACGCTGGGACTCACCCTCATATTTTCTTTCACCCTGCTCAGACCCACCGAAGCCAGAATTATTGAGGGGCTGCCGGCGCCGGAAGATATTTTTGCGCCCCGCGCCATTATCTATGAGAGCGCCGTCGCCTTGCGCCAGGCGCAAGAACAGGCCAGAGCCTCCGTACCAGAGCAGTACAAACGCATCGAAGGGGATGTGGGCCGCTTTCAATTAAACCGGGTTTCGCAAACCTTTGCCTTTATTGACATCGTCCGCGCCGATACGCAGGCTTCCACAGAAGCCAAGCTCACCTATCTGGAAGCGATGACGGACCTGAACGTGGAAGAGCAGGTGGCGCTTGACCTGCTCAACATGAATGAAGCCGATTACGCCAGGGTGAAGTCGGAAGTGCAGCGCATTGTCGGCGACTTGATGCGGCGGGAAATCCGCGACACCCAACTGCGTGAATTGCAGCAGCAGGCGCAGCGTGACGCCAGCCTGGATTTAACCCCCACCCAGGAACGTGTAGTCAAATTTCTGGCGCCCCGTTTTATTGTGCCCACCATGGAACCAGACCCGGCCGAAACAGAGAAAAAACGGGAAGAAGCGGCGACGGCCGTTCCCCCCTTCCCGGTGACGGTGGCCAAGGATGAACTGGTGGTGCGCGCCGGCGATATTGTCACCGAGCGGCACATTGAAAAGATGACCCAGTTGGGTCTGTTGCAGCGCCAGACGGATTGGCGCTTTGTTGTTGCCATTGCCATTTTGTCGCTGTTAAGCAGCGTTTTGATCACTTTATATTGGCGGCAGTTTTATCACGGCCGTCGCGCGGGAAACGGCCGTTACCTCACCGCCCTCGCCGGCCTCATCCTCGTCTTCGCCCTGGCTGCCCGTTTCATGCTCACCAGCCCTGGTTTGATCGTCTATCTCTTTCCCATGGCCGCCTTCTCCCTGCTGCTCAGTGTCTTGTTCGATGTGCGCCTCTCCATCGTCATCACCATGATCCTGGCCGGGTTGATCGGCTTTAACGCCGCCAACTCGTTGGAAATGGCTATCTATACCGCCGCCGGTGGTTTGCTGGCGGTGCTGACACTGCACGACGCCCAACGGGTCAACTCCTTTTTCCGCGCCGGGTTGGCCGCCGCCACCGGATACGCCGTCGTCGTCGTTGCCTTTCAATTCAACCAGACCATAACCGATCCGGTCTCCATGGTAGAAATCCTCAGCTATACCCTCGGCAATGGGCTGCTCTCGGCGGCGCTGACGCTGGTTGGCTTTTTTGTCATGGGCAGCATTTTCGGCGTCACCACCACCCTGCAATTGCAGGAATTGTCCCGTTTAGACCATCCCCTGCTGCAAGAGTTACTGCGGCGCGCCCCCGGCACTTACCATCACAGCATCATGGTGGCCAACCTGGCCGAACAGGCCGCCGAACAGATAAAAGCCAACAGCACCCTCATCCGCGTAGGCGCGTTTTACCACGACATTGGCAAAATGAACCGCCCCGCTTTCTTCACCGAAAACCAGGAAGGCGTCAATCCCCATGATGCCCTTGACCCCTACACCAGCGCCCGCATCATTCTCAGCCATGTAACCGACGGTCTGGAACTGGCGCAGCAGTATAAATTGCCCGACCGCATTCGGGACTTTATTGCCGAACATCATGGGCAGCGGATTGTGAAAGGCTTTTACCGTAAGGCGGTGGATTTGGCCGGGGAGGGCGAGGGCGCGGCGGAAACGGTGGATCGGGAGAAATTCCGTTACCCAGGGCCACGCCCGCGTTCACGGGAATCGGGCATTGTCATGCTGGCCGATGCCGTTGAATCCACTTCCCGCGCCTTGCAGCCACACACGGAAAAAGAGATCGAGAAGTTGGTCAATACGTTGATTGATGAAGATTTAACCGAGGGGCAGTTGGATGATTCTGGGCTGACATTGGGTGACATCCATATGATTCGCGCGTCGTTCATCAAAACGCTGAAAGGGCGGTTCCACGTGCGTACCCGGTATCCGGGCAATGAGGCCATGCAAATACCGGAAACACGGCCGTTGCCCCCACCCCCGGAACAACCCCCTACCCCGGCGCGTACTACCCAGGCAGCGAATGGCGCGGAAACGGCCGTAACCACCGCACCCCAGGCGGAGATTGTTGTTGACCAGACAAGATAGAACCATGACCTACAACGTAGAAGTGATCCAAAAAGCAAAGGTAGTCCGATCTATCATCACGGCCGTGAGCGGCGCGGTCAGCGAAACGCTGCGGCACGAACGGGTTAAACCGCCGGCAGCCGTATCCGTCTTATTAACCACCGATGACCAGCTACAGCAGCTAAACCGCGATTTTCGGGGCATAGACGCCCCCACCGACGTCCTTAGCTTTCCCGCCGAAAAATTGCCCCTGGCCATCATGGGCGAAGAAGACCCCTACCTGGGTGATATTGCCATTTCCGTGCCCATGGCGCAGCGGCAGGCCAAAGAAAGCGGGCATACGCTCAAGGATGAACTGCAACTGCTCACCATTCACGGCACCCTGCATCTGCTGGGCCATGACCATGAAGAGCCAGAAGAAAAAAAAGTGATGTGGTGGGCGCAAAACTCGATCCTGGCCCAGATTGGGGCTGAAATTACCTCGCCGGAGTAATCCCTTGTCCGAACAACCCCATCGTTCTCCGCTTTACCGCCGCGTCAAGAGTTTTCACTATGCTTTTGCCGGTTGGTGGCATGTATTACGCACGCAGCCAAATGCCTGGATTCATGCCATCGTGACCGTTATCGTGGTGCTGTTGGGATTGTGGCTGCGCCTCTCTCGCACCGACTGGGCCATACTTATCCTGACGTTTACGGCCGTGTGGATGGCCGAATTCATCAACACCGCCATCGAAGCAGTGGTAGACCTGGTTTCGCCAATGCCGCACCCCCTGGCCAAAACCGCCAAAGATGTGGCCGCCGCCGCCGTTTTGGTGGGCGCCTGTGGCGCCGTTCTCATTGGCCTGCTCATCCTGGGGCCGCCGCTCTGGGCGCGGCTGTTTGGGTAGTTCGCCGGAAGCAAGAAGGCCGACTTTGGGCTTCCGGCTTCGGCCACTAACGCAGCAAGTTGCCAATGAAGAACCACAAATTCGCCGGGCGTTCGGCCAGACGGCGCATAAAATAGGGATACCAGGCCGTCCCATAGGGAATGTACACCCGCATCCGATAACCCTGAGCCGCCAATTGCTCCTGAAGTTCGCGCCGAATACCGTACAACATTTGAAATTCAAAGGCATCTTTGGGAATTTGCTGCCGCTGCGCAAACTCCCGAATCGCCTGCACCATTGTTTCATCATGGGTGGCAAAACAGGGATATACCCCCTGCTGCCGGGCGGTGGGGCTAAGCATGGTTTGTGCCAGATGCACAAAATTGGCGTCGGTATCCGCTTTTTGGGGAAAGGCCGTTTCTGGCGGTTCGGCATACGCGCCTTTACACAGGCGCACCCAGGCCCCCTCCGCAGCCAACGCGGCAATGTCCTGCTCACTGCGGTACAGATACGCCTGAATCACCACCCCCACGTGGCGGCCAAAGCCGTCTTCATCCCGCAGCCGGCGGTAAATGCCTAGTGTGGTGTCTACCGTGCTGCTCTCTTCCATATCTATGCGCACACGGTTATTGGTCTGTTGGGCGCGGGTGAGGACGATGTGCAGATTTTCATACAGCAGGCGCGGGTCTACATTCAGGCCAAGCTGGCTGGGTTTCACCGACACGTTGGCGTCTACGCCGCTTTGCTGAATGCAATCCAGCAGACGCACAATCTCGTCACGGGCAAAAGCCGCTTCCTGAGCAGTGTGAACGTGTTCACCCAGATAGTTGAGAGTGGCAGACAGTCCCCGGCTGTTGACCGCGCGGGCAGCCACAATGACGTCATCCACCGTTTCACCGGCGATGAAGCGGCTGGCTACACGCCAGGCCAGGCCAGTGTGGCTGACCAGATATTGCGCCCACACGGCCGTAGACAGATACAACAGCACTGCCCGCAGCCAGCGTTCGCCAAACCAATACAACAACAGCGCCAACGCAACCAGAAAGATAAACAGAATCAGTGGGAGTTTTTTAAGGGTTTGCATTTGTCGAGAGATGGGAGATTAGGGATTGGAGATTGGAGATTAGAATCAGCCAATCTCTAATCCTCAAAAGTCTCAATAATTTTTATCCAGATACCTGATTTTAGCTCGCATTGTGAATGTTGCCAGAAGCGGTCAAGTGCAGGTATTATTTTTGACACGGCCGTCAGCAAAATCAGATGAACGAGCAAGAAAACAACAGCCACCTTTATTCAACAGCCCATTATGAGGCGCTGCTGCGGGCGATCACGGCCGTGTCTGTCAACCTGAGTACCCCCACCCTGCTCACCGAACTGGCCCGGCAGCTTGCCCAAACCTTCCACGTGACCAGCGTCTACATTTCCGATTGGAATGCCAACACCGGCCTGGCTACCGTGCAGGCCGAATACCGCAGCCCAGAGGCCAATGCCCAGGAGATGCAAAGTGATATGGGCGTCTCGTATGACCTCGTCAACGAGATCGAACGAGATGTGGCTTACTTGCAAAACCTTTACCCCTTGCTGCTTCATGCAGATGATCCCCAAACTCCCGCGTGGGATCGAGAGCATCTGGCAGCTTACCAGATCAAAACATCCTTAGTGGTACCGCTCCGCCTACACAACCAGATCATCGGTTTTGCCGAATTGTGGGAAAGCCGCTACCACCGCGACTATACCCAGGCCGAAATTGAACTATGCCAGACCATTGCCCAGCAAGGGGCCATCGCCCTGGTGAATGCCCGCTTATATGAAACGGAAAGCCGCCGCCGCCGTGAAGCCGAAACGCTGCTAGAAATAACCGGTTATCTTTCCAGCACCCTGGAATTAGACGAAGTTCTCAGCCATACCCTGGACGCCGTGCGCCGTTACCTGACCAACATCAGCACTTGCTCCATTTCCATTTTGAGCGAAGACGGCCGTTTCCTGCGCACTGTGGCCGAATGGACTGAAAAACCTGTCTTCACCCTGGTACCGGTAGGCCAGGCGTCACCTGTGGAAGATACGTTGTTCTCTCGTCTCACGCTCAAAAACCAGCAGCCAACGGCCGTCGCCGATTTATGGCAGATTGCCTACTTGAACGAACGCGCCTTGCATGTGACCAAAGCCGGGCTGCGCGCCCTGTTATATGTGCCCCTCATGTTCCGGGAAACCATTATTGGCCTGCTCCATATTCATAAATGGCACAGCCCGCGCCACTTCACCCCAGACGAAATTGCCCTTTGCCAGAGCGTGGCCAGCCAGGCCGCCAGCGCCATTGCTAACGCCAACCTGTTCACCGCCCAAAAACGCCAGTTGAAAATAGCTACTATGCTGCAAAAAGTTGGCGCGCTGCTCACCACCAGCCTCACCCTACACCAGGTGTACGAATACATTTTTGACTACCTGGCGGAAATCATTGAGTACGATTTTGTCTCCTTGCATCTGGATGACCCTACCAGCGGCTCTTTTACCCTGGCTGCCAGCCGTGGTTTTGAAGAGGCCGAAAACCTGCGCCAATTCCTGGATACCCACGCCAGATCATGGCTGCGGCGCATTCCCATTCCGCCCGGATGGGCGTTTGTTGGTAATACACAGCAGGATACAGGCTGGTTGGTGCTGCCGGCGCTGGAGGGGGTCAGTTCGTGGATTGGAGCCACGCTGATGGTGAAAGACCAACTCATTGGCATCCTCAGCCTGGAAAGCCGGAAGGCCGGCAAATACAATGCCGAGGCCGCCGAAACAGTGGCCGCTTTTGCCAACCAGGCCGCGATTGCCATTGCCAATGCCCGGCTGCATGACCAGGTGTTGCAGCAGGCAGATGAACTGGATATTTTGCACCAGATTGCCACTGCCACAGCTTCCACCTTCAATGTAGACGAACTGCTGCGCCAGACAACCCGCCTGATCACCAAACGTCTGTACCCTGACCTGTTCGGGTTTGTGGTGAAAGACCCTTCCACCGGCGCGCTGCGGCCTCATCTTTCCTTTCATGGCATTCCGGCGCCTTATCGGGAACAATCATTGTTATACGAAAGCCTGTTTGGGTTGGTGGCTCAAACCGGCGAGCCGCAGATTGTGGCCGATGTACGCCTGGAACCGCTGTACGAGGCCGGTATGCCGGTAGAGAAGATGCGCGCGGCCATTGTGGTGCCGGTGCAGGTGAAAGACCAGGTGGTCGGCGTGATTGATGTGGAAAGCCCACGACTGAATGCTTTTTCAGAGAAGGACCTGCATTTTTTAACCACGTTAGCCGGGTTGGTAGCGGCGGTGATAGAACGCGCCCAGTTGTACGAATCGCTGCTGACGCAAAAGGACGTGTTGGCCGTACTGGTGAACCAGCGCACGGCCGAATTGGAGTCTGAACGAGACCGGACGGTAGCTATTTTGGAAAGCGCGGGTGAGGGCATTATTCTGACGGACACGGCCGTGAACATCCTCTATATGAACCGGGCCATGGAGCGCATGAGCGGCTACGGCCGTGCCGAACTCACCGGCCAAAATTTGCGCATTCTGGTGAATGATCGCGCGGCCCGTTTCCTTTTTGTGCAAACCTGGCCCTCTGGCTTCAGCCAGGAACGCTGGTCGGGGGAACTGCTGAACCAACGGAAAGATGGCCAGACCTACAGCGTGCGCCTGACCGTGACGCCCATCAAAGATAACGTCGGCGTCATTACCGGCTATGTAATCGTCCAGTCAGACATCAGCCAGCTAAAGGAAGTGGAACGGCTAAAGACTGAATTTATTGCCAACGTCACCCATGATTTACGCACGCCGCTGACGGTCATCAAGACGCATATTTCCCTTCTGGAACGGGGCAAACCGGAAAACCGCCCCCGTTATTTTCAGGTGATGCAAACGGAAACAGACCGACTGAACCGGATGATTCAGGATTTGTTGGATGTTTCCCGGCTGGACGCCGAGTTTACACCTGACCCCGACGCCGCCACCGATCTCTGGCCGTTGTTAAACGAATTGCGGGAGTATTTTGCCGGCAGCGTGGCCGAAAAGGGAATGCGTCTGGTCGTCGCAGGGGATGAGGCTGTGGCTACGGCCGTACACATGCACCACATCCATCTCCGCACCATCCTCACCAACGTCATGGACAATGCCATCAAGTATTCCCCCGTCGGCGGTCAAATTGACCTCACCGTGCGCCGGCAAACACGCGCCAACCGCTCTTTCGCCCTGGTAACAATCACCGATCAAGGCCCCGGCTTAAGCCAGGCCGAACAACCACTGATATTTGACCGTTTTTATCGCGGCGAAGCCGCCCGCACTGCCAACATCTCCGGTATTGGCCTGGGGCTGCCCGTCGCCAAAAAAATCATCGAACCCTATGGCGGGCTGATTGAAGTGGACAGCGAACCCGACGCCGGCGCTACTTTTTCGTTGTGGCTGCCGCTGCATGAATTGTAGGTATCTACAGGATTTCATGGGGTTCGGTGTGATCGATGGCAGGTGATAAACAACAATGACTCGATGGGATTTTTCAGCTTATACACGCCCGGCGCAGGTGGTGGCGGCTGCCCTGCTGGGGCAAAAGTTGGTGCGCGTGGTAGATGACCATTTGCTCAGCGGCCTTATCGTGGAAACCGAGGCGTACTGCGATGGCGACGCGCCCGACCTGGCCTGCCACGGCGACCGGGCCAATCGCGGACAACCAACAGCACGCACGGCCGTGATGTTTGGCCCCGCCGGTCATGCTTATGTCTACTTCACCTATGGGATGCACTGGATGTTTAACATCGTTACCGGGCAGACCGGGCAGGCGAATGCGGTGTTGATTCGCGCCGTGCAGCCGGTGGATGGGGTGGAATGGATGCAGCAGCGGCGCGGCGCACGGCCGTTAAACAAACTCACCAACGGCCCGGCCAAACTGGCCCAAGCCCTGGACATTGACCAATCGCTCAACGGCGCAAACCTGTGTGATCCGGATGGGGTTATATGGATTGAAATGGGTACGGCCGTTAACCCCAGCGATATTTGCACCGGCCCCCGCATCGGCCTGGGCCAGACGCCCGAACCCTGGCTCTCCATGCCCTGGCGGTATTGGATAAAGGGCAATGTTTATGTATCTAAAAAATGAACATATGTGATTGGAGATTGGAGATTGGAGATAGAAAAATCTCTCAATCTCCCAATCTCTAATCTCCAATCTCTCGCGGAGAAAACATGAAACTACTCGAAGGTAAAAAAGCACTCATTTTTGGTATTGCCAACAAGAACTCCATCGCCTGGGGCATTGCCCAGGCGTTGCACGAACATGGGGCGCAGTTGGCGTTTAGTTATGGGTTTGAGCAGTTGGAGAAACGGGTACGGCCGTTGGCCGAACAGTTAGGCGTCGAATTTGTGGAGGAATGCAACATCGAAGACGATGCCCAAATCGAGCGCACCTTCCAAAAGGTGGGCGACCATTTTGGCAGCCTGGACATCCTGGTACACGCCATTGCCCACGCCAAACGAGAGGATTTGGACGGCCGTTTTGTAGATACCAGCCGCGATGGTTTCCGCCTGGCCATGGACGTCAGCGTCTACAGCCTGGTCTCCCTCACCCGCGCCGCCGCTCCCCTGATGAGCAACGGCGGCAGCGTACTCTGCCTCACCTACTACGGCGCAGAAAAGGTAGTCCCCCACTACAATGTGATGGGCGTGGCCAAAGCGGCGCTGGAAGCCAGCACCCGCTACCTGGCCGCCGACCTCGGCCCGCAAAACATCCGCGTCAACGCCATCTCCGCCGGCGCCATCAAAACCCTCTCCGCCTCCGGCATCGCCGGCTTCCGCAAAATGCTGCGCTACACCGAAGAACGCGCCCCCCTGCGCCGCAACGTAGACCAGCGAGAAGTCGGCCAGACCGCCCTCTGGTTATGCAGCGACCTCAGCAGCGGCGTCACCGGCGAAATCATCTACGTGGATGCCGGTTACCACATTCTGGGCATGCCCGAACCGCCAGAAAAATGGGAGTAAACCGCAAGTAAAAACGAAACCTTGATATTCCATGATAACGTGGTCAGTTCACTGACCTGCGTTTGACAAACCAGAGTCATCCGCTATACTGGCGGCCAACTTTGTGACATTGATTTGTCAAATTCACAATCTTATCCAGAGCAGTGGAGGGACCGGCCCGATGAAACTGCAGCAACCCCCAATTCAGGGAAAGGTGCTAATTCCGGCAGCCACGGCTGAACGATAAGAGGAAACTGGATAGTCAGTAAAAGCCTCTTGTGCAGTCAGGAGGCTTTTTTGTTGGTAAATGGAGATTAGAGAGTAGAGATTGAGCAGCGCCAGTCTCTAATCTCTAATCTCCTATCTCATATTCACTTTGGAGGTATAGATCACATGCTCAATTTTATGACAGCACCCAGTTTGCTGTTCACGTCCGAATCGGTGACGGAAGGTCACCCGGACAAAATGTGCGACCAGATTAGCGATGCCGTTTTGGACGCCATTCTGGCCCAGGACCCCTATGCGCGGGTGGCTTGCGAAACGGCCGTGAAAACCGGATTCGTCCTGCTTCTGGGCGAAATCACCACATCCGCCCAGGTAAACTTTGACAAACTGGTACGCCAGGTTGTCACCGACATCGGCTTCGACAGCAGCGACAAAGGGTTCGATGGTAACACCTGCGCCGTGCAGGTCGCCGTCGCTGCCCAAAGCGCCGACATCGCCCAGGGCGTGGACAAAGCCCTGGAATATCGCCACCAGAATGGCAACCAGGATGCTGAAATTGAAGCGTTAGGCGCCGGCGACCAGGGCATGATGTTTGGTTATGCCTGCAACGAAACCGAAGCCCTGATGCCCCTGCCCATTCACCTGGCGCACAACCTCACCCGCCGCCTCAGCCAGGTGCGCCGTGACGGCACATTGCCCTGGGTGCGGCCCGACGGCAAAGCCCAGGTGACGGTGGAATACAGCTACGGCAAACCCCGCCGCGTTACCACCGTCCTGGTCAGCACCCAACACGCTCCCGACGTGGACAACGAGACCATTCGCCAGGGCATTATCCAGCACGTCATCCTGCCCGTCATTCCCGCCGACCTGGTGGACGACGAACTGCGCATTTACGTGAACCCCACCGGTCGTTTTGTGGTGGGTGGCCCCATGGGCGACGCCGGCCTGACCGGGCGCAAAATCATCGTGGACACCTATGGCGGCATGGGGCGGCACGGCGGCGGCGCTTTCAGCGGTAAGGATTGCACCAAAGTAGACCGCAGCGCCGCTTACGCCGCCCGTTGGGTAGCCAAAAACCTGGTGGCCGCCGGCCTGGCCGAGCGGTGTGAAGTGCAGGTCGCATACGCCATCGGTGTGGCCCGTCCCCTGAGCATCAACGTGGAAACCTTCGGCACCAGCCAGTTCACTTCGGAGCAACTGGTACAGATCATCGAAGAGAACTTTGACTTGCGGCCAGGCGCGATCATTCGTGACCTGGATTTGCGCCGCCCCATTTACCAAGCAACGGCCGCTTACGGTCATTTTGGCCGCCACGACATTGACGCCCCCTGGGAAAATACGGAACGCGCCGAAGCCCTGCGCGTAGCAGCAGCTCGGTTTGAGCCGGTTTATGCCTGAGTTTCCGGCGAACATCGCGCCACGTGGCGCGATGTTCGCAGCGTGCGTTATTTCCTACTGCCTTCACGTTTTCTTTATGCCATAATAGCCTCATTGAATCATTTTTATTATGGAAAGCCTGGCAGTTTTGAGTGCTTTTCGCCAAACGAGGAGCAAAAAGTGGCATTCACAATTTTGGTGGTAGATGATGAGCCGGCCCTGCGTGACCTGATTGGGCAGATGCTAGAATTAGGCGGTTATGCCGTCCTGGAAGCCAGAGATGGCGAAGAAGCGCTGGACATGATTGACGAAAACCCGCCGGATGCGGTGATTCTGGATGTGATGATGCCGGAAATGGACGGGATTACAGTGTGCAAAACAGTGCGGGCCAATCCAGCAACGGCCGTGCTGCCCATCATCATGCTCAGCGGCAAAACACAGCGGGAGGCGGTGGCTGAAGGGCTGGCCGCAGGAGCCAACAAGTATTTATGTAAACCAGCCTCGTTTGAAGAGCTGATGAACAGTTTAGAGGAAGTGTTGGCGGTTACGGCCGTGTCCTGACCCGATGAGATGTCATTCCGAGGTCTTCCGAGGGATCCCTTGGGATGGTGCCGTAGGGATTCCTCACTCCGAAGACTGCGTTCGGAATGACAGGTATAGGGAATTTGGGTTCCACTCAATCTCCCAATCTCTCAATCTCCAATTTTCCTCTCCCCAAAGCAACGGCTACAATTGCATATCTTTGAAGAAGGAAGGCCATGCACAAATGATCAGCGGCGTTGAGTTTCTCCTGGTAGCATTGGCAGCGGTAGCGGCCGGCGCTGTGAATGCCCTGGCCGGCGGCGGCACACTCATCACGTTTCCTGTCCTGGTGGCTGTGGGCATTCCCCCCATTAGCGCCAACATCACCAACACAGTCGCCCTCTCCCCAGGTTATTTGGGGGCCACAATGGGGCAGGCTAAAGACCTGCACGGACAGCGACGACGCCTGTGGCTCACGCTGCCAGCCGGTGTGGTGGGCGGCATTCTGGGGGCCATTTTGCTTTTACAGACGGAGGAGCGGGTATTTCAGGAGTTAGTACCCTATCTGATTTTGATGGCCTCCGGTTTGTTGGCGGTACAAGAACGGCTGCGCGGCTGGTTAGTCCGCCGTCGTGAGCAAAAAGGGGCCGGCACGGCCAATGAAGCCACGATCATTTTGCCCATAGGATTAGCGGCCGTCTATGGTGGATATTTTGGCGCGGGGGTCAGCGTGATGGTGCTGGCCGTATTGGGGCTATTTTTAGACGATAATCTCACCCGGTTAAACGCGCTGAAACAGGCGATTTCCTTTGCCATCAATATCACCGCCGCACTTTTTTTCCTCTTTTCCGGGCAGGTGGTCTGGGCAGCGGCGGCGGTAATGGCGGGTGGGGCATTGTTGGGTGGGGTGTTAGGTGGCCGCCTGGCCAGCCGCATTAAGCCTTCCAGCCTGCGCCGGGTGGTGGTGATGATTGGGGTGGTGGTGGCGATTATTTATTTGCTACGGTAATAGTCGGGCCGTGCGGTGAGGGCAACGGCCGTAACGTTGCCTATATGAAAGTTATTGCGTCTGCTGTCATTCCGAGCGGAGTCTTCGGAGCGAGGAATCCCTCTCCGGTATATATGAGGAAATTCCTCCCCGAAGACAAACCTGCCCTGAGGCATCGAAGGATCAGAATGGCAGGCTTATTTTGGCTATAAAATGAATTTTGACCTGGTAATCAAAAACGGCCTGGTGGTCACGGCCGTGACCACCTTCCCCGCCGACGTAGCCATCAACGGCGACACGATTGCCGCCGTGGGGCGTCAGTTGCGCGGGCGATGCGAGATTGACGCCGCGGGCAAACTGGTGCTGCCCGGCGCGGTGGATATGCACGTACACCTGCAAATGCCCATCGGCCGGTTTGTTTCCACCGACGACTTTTACAGCGGCACGGTAGCTGCCGCTTTTGGGGGCACCACCAGTATCATTGATTTTGTGGAAACCGCGCCAGGGCAGACAATGGCGGCGGCCATTGCCGCCCGCCGCGCCCTGGCCGACCCGCATGTGGTGGTAGATTATGGCCTGCATATGACCATCACCCCCGGCGACATCGCCAAACTGGATCAGGTTCCGGCGGCGGTTGCCGCCGGGTGTACCAGTTTTAAGCTGTATATGGCCTACGGCCACCGGCTGGATGATGGACAGCTATGGAAGGCGCTCACGGCCGTACACGCCGTCAACAGCCTTCCGGTGGTTCATTCCGAAAACTGGGATGTGATTCAGGCGTTGGTAGCCGAAAATGTGGCGCACGGCCGTACCGGCCCCCACTGGCACCCCCGCAGCCGCCCGGCCCCGTTTGAAGCGGAAGCGACGGGCCGCGTCATTGATATTGCCGCCTTTGTGGGCACACCCGTGCATATTTTCCACGTCTCTTGTGGGGCAGCGGCAGCGCGCATTGCCGCCGCGCGGGCGCGCGGGCTGCCGGTGACGGGCGAAACCTGCCCGCAATATCTCTTTCTGACGCAAGAGGTGTATGACCGGCCCGGCGTGGCCGGGGCGCTACCGGTGTGCGCACCGCCCATTCGGGAGGATTTTGAGCAGGCGGCATTGTGGACGGCCGTGCAGCGCGGCGATTTGCAGGTAATTACCACCGATCACTGCCCCTTTACGGCAGCGGAAAAGGCGACGGGGCTGGCAAACTACAGTCAGATTCCCGGTGGCGTGCCTTCCATTGAAATGCGATTGGCGGCGGTGTATGCGGGCGGTGTGGCGCGGGGTTTGCTGACGCTGCCGCAGTGGGTGGACGTGTGCTGCACTACCCCGGCGCGGCTGATGGGGCTGGCGCGGAAGGGACATATTGCCCCAGAGTATGACGCCGATGTGGTCATTTTTGACCCAGATTCACCCTGGACGGTGACGGCCGAATCGCTGCATGAGACCGCCGGTTGGACGCCCTATGAGGGGCTGGCGCTGCCAGGCCGGGTGCAGACGACGATTGTTCGTGGGCAGGTAGTGGTGTCGGATGGGGAATTGCAGGTGGGGGCGGGCTACGGCCGTTACCTGAGAGGTTAGTGTCTCGTCAAGGCTACATTGATAGATTGAGGAATAGGACATCCTCAGATGCCCGCTGTTCGCATCTGAGGATGCGAACTCCTCAGTTGTAACTATTCAGGTGTGCCATTCACACCCTCACCCCAGCCCTCTCCCTCAAGGGAGAGGGGGCCGATTCCTTCCCCCTCCCAGGGGGAAAATTAGGATGGGGGTCAGTACACCTGCATAGACACCCTCATTTTGTACCTAGGAGGACACCAGGTAGTTACTTTTTTCGACGCTTACCATGAATACCTCCGCCCACGCCTATTTTGCAGATGAGAGGTTGGTGAAGAGAGCAAAACGGCATCCCCCGCAATGCCAGGCAAGGAGCGTAACCACTTTGGTTAATCAAAGCCTCCCTGCCCTTTGCCCGGCATTACACCCCCATTTGCTACACCCTTCCCCCCTACTATATAATCCACCTGTGAATAAGGGTATCTCAAGCAAATGGTTTCACATTCCATGAAACATATCAAAGCTCAACTAAAATTACGCCATCACTTGCTCTTGCTGACCCTTTGTCTGTTGGCATTTGTCACACTCATCACCTTCCACCTCCAGACCCAAACAGCAACAGCAGCCGCTTCTGAGGCCGCTTATTTCCAGACGCCCATTATTTCCATGGGTTCAACCAGCTACTCAACCAACGAAGGCAGCCCCGTTACTGTGCGTATCCAGATAAATGTACAGCCACCCGCAGGTACACCTGCCAGTGTACACTACACCACCTTTCCGGTAACGGCCGTAGCCGGCCAGGATTATGTAGCTGTCACCGGCATCGTCACCTTCACCAACTCTTCCCCTGTTTTTCAAGATATAACGATTCAAACTATCACCAACAACACATCCTTAGTAGATCGTTACTTCAACTTCGTTTTGTACGACCCCGTCAATGCCACCCTGAACTCCGCTCAATTCACATCCTCCATCAGAATTATCAACACCAACGTCACCGCCACCCCCACGCCCACCGGCGGCCCACCCATATTTGCGGACGCGCTAGAGCCAAATAACAGCTTCAATGAAGCCAGCAACGTAGACGCCGGCGGCGCCGCCCGGTGCAACCTCACCTTTTACCCACCGGGCGACCAGGATTTCTTCCGCTGGTGGGGGCAGGCCGGCATCTCTTATCGCGTTTTCACCCGCGACCTGGACGCCGGGCTGGACACACAATTGCAGGTCTTCGACACCAATCAAAACCTGATTGCCGAAAATGATGACGAGACGCCCGGTGGCCGCAGTTCCAGCGTCACCTTCACCGCCAACGTCACCGGCTTCTACTTCGCCCGTGTGATTAACACCATTCCGGGTGACCCGGTGGATAAAACCTACTGTTTTGAAGTATCCCGATTTCTGCAACCAACGCTTACCCCACCACCCGCCTTCCCCTCCGGCGCCGATTCCTGTGAATATAACAGCACCACTGCCACGGCCTGCCTGATTGTGGTGAACGAAACCCTCTCCTTAAACTTCATCCCCACCCTGGGCAGCACCCAGGACACCGATATGTTCCGCCTGTGGGTGAAACCGGGCATTTACTACACCTGCGAAACCAACATTCCCGCCGGTTCGGCTGCCGACACCAACATGATTTTGCTCGATGGTAACGGCAACCCCTTTAACCCCTGGATCGGTAATGATGATAAAGAGCCGGGGGACCTGGGCAGCCTGGTCTCTTATCTCTCCACCTATACTGGCTGGTTGTTCGTCGAAGTGGGGCCGGTGAATGTGCCGCCGCTGGCCGAAGCGTCGCAGCATACCTACACGCTGACCTGTACGCAACTGGTAGCTACGCCCACCCCCACCGCCACTAATACACCGCCACCTGTACCCACATCACCGGGCGGCGGTGGTGGCACTTTCTTTACACCCACACCCATGCCCACGATTGAATTTCCGACGCCATTCCCCACGCCCACGCCCATCAACCCGGCCGACTTTATTCCTACGCCGGTGCCGCCGCCGCTGGTGGATGTGCAGCCGCTGCCTACGGCCACGGCCGTTGCCGGCAGCGGCCAACTCATCACTGTTGACGTCACCATCTTCTATGACAGTAATAACAACTATCTACCCGAACTGACGGAGGGTATTGTGGGGGTAGATGTAGCCCTCTTTGACAATGCCACCAGAGACCTGCTTTCTTACGGCCAGACCAATGATGCCGGCATGATACGCTTTGAAGTCCAGGCCGCCGGCACGGTGCGCATCGTCGTCCCGTTTTTGAATTACAGCCAGGTCATTACCCAATCTACCGATCAAGTACTCATACGTGTCGCGCCTGGCACGTTGCCTATTGGGATTCCTTGAAAGATTAGAGATTGGAGATTAGGCGCTTCAAATCTCCAATCTCTAATCTCCAATCTCTTAATTAAAAAGACTCACTTTCATGTCCGTCGAGCCAGCCGAAGAAACCACACCGGAAACCACATCTTCTGGGACAGAGGCGACCACCTCTGAATCCAGGTTTTCTGGCCTCAGCCAAAACAAACCTTTGTTGTTTGGCGTAGGTGGCGTGGTGTTAGCTGGTCTGGGTGTCTTATTCTGTGTCATTTGCATTCTGGGAGTGCTGTTGGTGCGGGAAATGCGTGAAGATGTGGGGGCAACGGCCGTGCCCATTCCCACCCCCACTGCCCTGGCCAGCCTGCCCACCGGTCAACCCCAGGTGCAGGGCCTCAGCAGTTCCGGAGCCATCTCCGTTACCCTGGGCACACCCGTCCTGCTGCAATTCGGCGGGCAAGATTTTGACGTCCTCACCGACATCATCGGCGCCGACGGCGTCTGGACGCCCGCGGCTACCGGCGAACGGCAGGCATCCTGGGTCAAGGACACGGTGGTAAACTACGTCGTCGGCCTGCCAGATGTGGCCGCCAATGAAAACCTGCTGACGCAGCTTATCCCCGGCGACGAGATCAAGTTGATTACCAACGGCCGTACCAGCTTCACCTTTACCTTTTACGAGCGCACCTTCGTCTCGGCCACCGACCGCGCCGTTTATGCCCAACAAACGCCGGGCATCACTCTCATCTTGCTTAAATCAGACGGCAGCGACCGGCTGGTGGTGCGCGGCCGCGCCGTCACCGCCGAAGCCCAGGGCGCGCCCCAAAATGTGGTCAACATCGGCGAAACGGCCCAACTGGACAACGTGCAAATCACCGCCAACTCCGCCATCTACATCGCCGACCGCCCGGAAATCCCACCCGGTTTTGCCTTCTTCCAGGTGGATTACACCATTCAAAACGTAGGACTCACGGCGCTGGACACCAGCACATTACAAATGACGCTGGTGGACCAATTGGGCAACCGCTATGCCCTGAACCCGGCAGCCACCCAGTCTGGCAACTACCCCATTTTGAACGGATTTCTCAATGCCAACCAGACCACCAACGCCACCGCCGGCTATCAGGTACCGCTCGGCTTAACCAGCGAAACGGTGAATTGGGTGGTTACCAATCAAGATACCGGCGCGCAAGTTTTCATCACGCTGCCCTTCACCGGGGGGGAAACGGCCGTGCAAGGCGCCAGCATCGCCCTCTTCCGCGCCGAAGTCTCCAGCGACCTCACCAGCCTACAATTGGGCGGGCAGATCACCAACCTGGGCACACAACCCCTCATCGTCACCGAAGCTGACATTCGCCTCACCTCGCCGGATGGCGCTGTATACCTGCTCCTGTCCACCAACCCCCCCTTGCCCTGGACGATCACATCCGGCCAGACCGTACAATTTTTCGTCACCTACCAGCGCCCGCCGGGGGGCACGGCCGTGTTCCGCGTCCTCAACCAGGAATTTCAGATCACGGAACAGCCGTGACCCGTAAACCGTATTCCGTAATCCGTTTACGGCTCACGGTTTACGGATTACGGTTTACGGCAATTACACCCCTCCTTTACTCCCCCCTCCGCCCCCTGTGTTATAATGCCAGCGTGAATTTCTGGCCGCAGCTTATCACCTCTTTAACCGAACCACCAGGTAACATCATCTATCACCTGGTGACACTCTTTGCCCTGCAAGCCGTTTTTGCCATTTCCCTGAGCCAATGGCTGCGCAACCGGCAAGACAACGACGCCTGGCGGCATATGGCCGCCGCCGGTTTTTTGATTGCCGGGCGGGTACTGCTGTTGGCGCTGGCGTTGCTGTTGGCCGAAGACGCCGGCCGCGCCGCCATTTATCTCCCCCCGTTGGAGCAGTCGTTGAATGGGGTAACGGCCGTCCTCCTGGTCTGGGCGCTCACACCGCCCGCCGGCAAACAACCCCACCTGGGTAGTGTGCTGCTGCTGCTCAGCCTGCTCATCATCGCCCTGCTAACCATCACCTTTATCATCACCTGGCAATCGCTGGCGGTTGCCGGCGCCGTCTATACTCAGACGCCACAGGCGCTGGTCTGGTTGGGGCTGCAAGTGGGGGTGTATGGCGTCGGATTGGCGCTGGCGCTGGCAAACGGGCGCACCCGCACCGGGCTGTCGCCATTCATCACGGCCATGCTGCTGGCAACGGCCGTCACGGCCCTCCTCATCACCCTGGGGCCTGATCCTGACAGTAAACAACTGCTTTTCTGGCTGCGCCTGGGCTATCTGGTGGCCTTCCCCCTGTGGGCCGTACTGGTTTATCGCCAATCACTGGCCCCTCTGGTGGCCGCACAGCAAGCCAACCGCCCCGCCGTGCGCCAGTTGACCGATTCGTTGTCCCTGTCTACGGCCGTGCTGCAAACCATAGACACCGAAAACCGCACCTATCAGGCCGTGACCCTTATCCAGCAAATGATAGACACCGCATTTGTGGGCGTGGGCATTTTCTCGCCTGATAACCGGCAAATTTTGCACCTGACCAGCAATCTGCCCCAGGCCGGCACCGATGCTCCCAAAAGCTGGCAGATTGATCTGGTGGAGTGGCCGCCGTTCCGCACCGCCATCCGCAAAAAAGCGGGCGTGGAACTGCTGCCAGACGGCCAGGGCATGCGCCCTTTGCAGATTTTGTATGAAGCCATTCAGGTGGGGCCTTATGGGGCCATGCTGGTGGAACCACTGTTTGTGGGCGAAGAGGCCGTGGGCATGCTGCTGCTGGCCAAGCCAGACGGCCGTCTGCGGTGGAGTGCCCGCGAAAAAGCCATTACCCCGGCGCTGGCTGCTTTTGTGGCCCAGGCATTGATCAACACCTATCAGCGCCCCGCTACCGCCCCACCGCCGCCGGCCACAAATTTACCGGTTGGCGATACGGCCGTGAGTGGTACGGCCGTTAGCGGTCGCCTCATTGCCCTGGAAGCAGAACGGGACCGGCTGGCGGCCGAACTGGACACCACCGCCAACCGGGCCGCACAGGCCGAAGCCCGCGCTGTGGTCGCCCTGAAGCGCGCCCACGATCTGGCGCAACTGTTGGAAGAGATGGAGCGCGTCAGCCGCGATGAGCGCATCAGCGCCCTGGAACAAGAGATCGCCACCCTGCGTGAATCCCTCAACGAGGCCGAAGACGCCATGGCCCTGGCTGCCGCCAGCGAAAGCGAACTCAGCACCGAGTGGATCATGCTCACCATCACCCGCTACTCCGGCCAGTTGGAAGCTGCCCAGGCGCGCATTGCCACACTGGAGACCGCCCTGGCCCAGCAGGAGCAGGGAGCAGCCGCCGAACTGCTGGTAGCTCTCATCCAGGAACTACGTACCCCCATGACTTCTATTGGCGGTTTCACCGATTTGCTGTTGGGGGAAACCATGGGCATCCTGGGCACACGCCAGCGCGACTTGCTACAGCGGATTCAGGCCAATACCCGGCGGATGGGCAGTTTGCTGGATCAGATGCTGCAACTGGCGTCCAACCGGGAAACACCGGCGCCGGCCCATGAAGAAACGTTGGATGTGCGTGAGGTGATTGAAACGGCCGTGACTGGCGTCATGTCTCAAGTGCGCGATAAAAACTTGCGGCTGGACATGGAAATCCCCCCATCGTTGCCGCCGTTGACTATGAAACGCACCGATTTGCAGCAAATGTTGGCCCATTTATTAAACAATGCCTGCCAGGCTACCGGGACTAACGGCCATATCTCCATCACCGCCCAGGCCGCGGCCATCCACCCACCCACCCACACCAACGAGTGGTTACGTTTCCTGCAAGTGAATGTAACGGACAGCGGCAGCGGCATTGACGCCGACGACCTCGGCGCCGTCTTTGTGGCCCATCACCGCGCCGATGCGCCGCTGATTAAAGGGTTGGGGGATACCGGCGCAGGGCTGGCCATGGCGTACAATCTGGCCCAGGCTAATGGCGGCCGCGTTTGGGTGGAAAGTGTGCCCGGCGAAGGCAGTACCTTTTCGCTGCTCTTTCCGCTGCCTCACCCGGATGGGGCCAATCTGGATGGGGGCACGGCCGTACCGGCCAATGGCGACGGCCGTTTATGAATACACGCATTGTAACCGTTCAGACCTGACAGGTTTTTACCAGTTCAACTGAAACGCAGAGCCAAAAACCTGTCCAGGTCTCTTGAGGGACTGAACGCTTACGTGTTGATGGAGTTTTACCCCAAAGAAATCAGCAAGATTACCGGGCGCATTGATCATTTTAAGCAAGTGCGGGACATCTGGTTAGCCAAAGTGGAAAGGTAACGGGAATCTGTTTGTGGAAATAGAAACGCAGGAGTCGGGTCGGTGGCAGTGGAATTTGCTCATCACATGTGGGGTGGTGGGTACGGTGCTGCTGGCGCTGCTGCTGGCGCAGCTAGACAGCACGCCACAGCCAATACCGCCATCTCCGCCCGTTCTCATCGCTGACGTGACCATCATTGCCCCCAGCCAGACGCCGCTGCCGGCCATCCCCCTGGTCAGCGCCACGCCGACCACCACGCCCTTCCCCACACCCATCCCTACCACCACTTCACCGCTGCCGGAGGAATGCGGCGCGATTCCTGTGGGCTGGGTGCCCACTACTGTGCGCCCCGGCGAAAACTTGATGACGCTGGCTATCCGCTCGGGCACATCAGAAGCGGCCATCATTCGCGCCAACTGCCTGCGCCAGGATATGCTGCTGCCGGGGTTGATCATTTACTTACCACCGGCGCCACCCACGCGCCAGCCCTGTGGCCCTCCAGCTTTTTGGGTGCAGTATGTGGTGCAGCCCAGCGATACCATGTTTTCCCTGGCGCTGCGTCACGGGACCACCGTTTACGCCATCATCAACGCGAACTGTCTGAGCAGCAGCGATTTACGGGCAGGGCAGGTAATCTTTTTGCCGCCGCTGCGCATAACGGCCACGCCACTGCCGCCTTCGCCTTCCCCTGAAATACCTTCGGCTACTCCCTGGCCACCCACCAGCACACCGTTTCCGCCCACGAACACGCCGGTTCCACCGACGGATACACCGCCGCCGCCGACAACCACGCCTTCAGCTACAGCGACCGCTACGGCAACCGATACAGCAACGGCCGTGCCTCCCACCGTCACCCCCAGCCAGACACCGCTGCCGCCCACACCCACAGAGACGGCAACGGCCGTGCCCCCTACCGATACGCCCACTTCACTGCCACCAACGGACACACCGCTGCCGCCTACCGATACCCCCGTCCCGCCTACCGATACTCCCGTCCCGCCTACAGACACGCCCGTTCCGCCCACCGATACGCCTGCCCCGTCCCCAACTCCTTAGGAGATTGGAGATTGGAGATTGAATGCGCGACCAATCTCTAATCTCCAATCTCTAATCTCTAATCTCTAATCCCCAGTAAGGGCAAACGTCTCTGCAATCTCGGCAAACAGATCGGTATACTCTTCGGCAATGCCCGCTTGCGCCGCAAAAGTGAGAACGTACCCCTTCTTGCCATCTAGCAGCAGATATTGTTGGAGGTATACCTGGTCTTGTTGACCCAACACATTGACCAATTGGGTAGTGTAGGCAAACCGGGCAACGCTGCGCCCGGCTATGGTCAATTCATCCATAGAAAATGAACCGGCCTCCGCCATACTCTGCACCTGCGCTTCATTGATGCTTAACCAACTGTCGAATGGAAGCTGCACCGGCAGTTCTAGCGCCAATATATTTAGCGAGGTCGGTGTCGTCAGGGCGATAACATCTGGGTCTAAATCCAGCGCCATGAGCCGGATGCCGCTGGCGGCCATCGCCTGCATCGCGTCGCTGCTCAACATGCGCAAGACGCCTTCATTTTGGTCACCTACCTCCTTCATGACGCCGGCCAAAAAAGTGGGATCAGGCCGCAAGGCCAGCCAGTTTGGCGGCAAAGCCACCGAAAAACCAGCGTCTGCCAACGTATATTGCGTCCAACCATTTTCCCATACGGCCGTGTCGAACCCGCCAGGGTCAAAAGGGGGCACGGCCGTAGCCGTTTCCGTTGGTGTGGGTTCCGGCGTGGGGGTATCGGTAGGAGTGGGCGTTGGCGTGGGGGTATCCGTTGCCGTTGGTTCCGGCGTGGGAGTATCGGTGGGGGTTGGGGTGGCGGTAGCCGTTGGCTCTGGCGTCGCCGTCGGCGGTCTGGCCGTTTCCGTCGCCGCAATGGCCGCAACTACCGTCGCCTCCATATCCGGCTCGGCCCCACAGGCCGCCAATAGAAAAGCCGTACCGCCGACAAACAAGAAAATTCTCAACCATTTCATTGCCAAAAACCTCCTGAAGTTTGAAATCCCCTGCATTATACCCACACAATTCTAAAGCGAAGATAGGCGCGGCAATTTTCAACTTGGAGAAGCGAGTGCCTGTGTTATAATCGCCTGCTGATTTTTAACCGTTCGTCGTGGGCGATACATCGCCCTGTATGGGAAGGCGACAAATCGCCTGCACCAAACTTTTTTGGGAGAAGGTTGGCTAACGCCAACCTTTTATGTGTAATGAAGTTATCAGTGATTATTTGCTGCTATAACGAAGCAGCCACGATTCAACAAGTTATCCACAAAACAAAAACTGTGAATCTTGGGCCTGGATGGGAACGAGAAATCATTGTGGTGGACAACTTTTCTACAGATGGTACCCGTGACATTTTGCGCCAGATAGATGATCCCGCTGTGCGCATCATTTTCCACGAGCGAAACATGGGCAAAGGGATGTCCATTCGCACCGGCATTGCCCACATGACCGGCGATTACATGATTATTCAAGACGCTGATAAAGAGTATGATCCGGCCGAACACCCTAAATTCTGCCGGAAGGTAGAAGAGACAGGCGCGGCGGCTGTTTACGGCTCACGCATCCTGGGTGGGCATGTGAAATATGAATACAAACATGCCTACCTCGGTGTGCGGGTGTGGACATTTGCTACCAATTTGTTATTCGGCAGCCACTTAACTGATGTAGGCACCGGTACCAAAATGGTGCGTGGTGATATTGCCAAGGCGCTGAATCTAACACTCACCGGTTTCAATCTGGAATTTGAACTGACTGACAAAGTATTATTAGCCGGTTACGATATTCTTGAGGTTGATATTGATTATGATCCCCGCACGTATGCTGAAGGCAAGAAAATTACCGTCAAGGATGGGCTGACCATTCTCTTCACCATGCTGCGTGACCGCCTGGGGCTGACGCCGGTGCTGAAGCCGGATACGGCCGTAAAAACAAAAGAGATTATGCAAAACACCTAAGGAGGATCGGAGATTGGAGATTAGAGATTGGAGATTGGTTGAATCTCTGATCTCCAATCTCCAATCTCTTTTCTGTAATGAAAATCGTCATCACCGGTTCCATTGCTTACGATTATCTGATGCACTTTCCAGGGCGGTTCACCGACTCGCTGTTGGCCGACCAATTGCACAACGTCAGCCTCAGTTTTCTGGTGGACACGCTCAAGCGGCAGCGCGGCGGCACCGCGCCCAACATTGCCTATACGATGGGGCTGCTGGGCGGACGGCCGTTGGTCATGGCCACCGCCGGGCACGATTTTGGTGATTACCGGGGCTGGTTGGAACAGCACGGCGTAGACGCCTCGGCCATCATCGAAATCCCCGACGTGTTCACCGCCTCCTTCTTCGTCAATACCGACCAGGAGCAAAACCAGATCGCCAGCTTTTATACCGGCGCCATGGCCCACGCCGCCACCCTTTCCTTCAAACAATATGCCCCTACTGCCGACCTGGCCATTATCTCCCCCAACGCCCCAGACGCCATGAGCCAATATGCCGATGAGTGCCGTGAACTGGGCATCCCTTTCATTTACGACCCCAGCCAGCAGGCGGCCCGCTTCAACGGCGAACAGCTTTTGCATGGGTTGGAAGGGTGCGCCATGCTCTGTGTGAATGAATATGAATACCAGTTAATTCAAGAAAAAACGGGGCTGAATGAAGCACAAATCATGGAGCGCATTGGCGCACTGCTGGTGACAAAGGCCAAAGACGGCGCGCGGCTGGTGGCCGAGGGCGCGGAGTATTACATCCCCAGTGTGCCGCCGCAGCAAATTGTAGACCCCACCGGCGCGGGGGATGCTTTCCGCGCCGGGCTGATGCGCAGCATGGAACTGGAATTGCCCTGGGAAGTGGCCGGCCGCGTGGGCGCATTGGCCGCCACGTATGTCTTAGAAAATCTGGGCACACAGGCCCATTTTTACACCCCCACCCAATTTGTGGCCCGTTACCGGCAGCATTTTGATGATGAAGGGGTGTTGGATATTTTGCTTTCCTGAGATTGGGGATTGGAGATTAGAGATTAAGAGATTGGAGATTGGGAGATTAACCCATCTCCAATCTCCAGTCTCCAATCTCCTGATCTCTCAATCTCTCAATCAAATTTTCAGGAGATTTACACATGGAATACGACATTAAAAATGTAGACCTGGCCCCTGGCGGGCGGCACCGGATTGAATGGGCCAGCCAGGAAATGCCGGTGTTGAAAGGGATTTACGACGAGTTTAAGGGCGCACGGCCGTTTGCCGGGCTGCGTATTGGCGGCTGTATGCACGTCACCACGGAAACGGCCAACCTGATGGTGGCGCTGCAAGCGGGCGGCGCGGACGTGGTGCTGTGCGCCAGTAATCCGCTGAGTACACAAGATGACGTGGCCGCTTCGCTCGTCTCTCACTTTGAGATTCCCGTTTTTGCCATCAAGGGTGAAGATAATCCCACGTATCACCGCCACATCCAGGCAATCATTGACCACAAACCGCACATCATCATGGATGACGGCTCGGACGTGACCAGCACCATCCACAAAGAGCGCCGCGATGTGATGAGCAACATCATCGGCGGCACCGAGGAGACCACCACCGGCATCATCCGCCTGCGGGCCATGGCCAAAGATGGCGCGCTGGAATTCCCCATGATCGCCGTGAATGACGCGCTGACCAAACACATGTTTGACAACCGCTACGGCACAGGCCAGTCCACCATGGACGGCATTGTGCGCGCCACCAATTACCTGATCGCCGGTAAAAACGTGGTGGTAGCCGGGTATGGCTGGTGCAGCCGGGGTATTGCCATGCGCGCACGGGGTCTGGGCGGCATTGTCATCGTCACCGAGGTGGACCCGTTGAAGGCGTTGGAAGCGGTGATGGATGGTTTCCAGGTAATGCCCATGGTTCAGGCTGCGCCGATTGGCGACATTTTTGTCAGCGCCACTGGCAACATCAATGTGTTTGACCGCCACCATTTTGAGGTGATGAAGGACGGGGCGCTGCTGGCCAATTCCGGCCATTTTGACGTGGAAGTGAACAAGGTGGCGCTGCGCGAATTGAGCGTGGACGATCCCAAGCGGGTACGGCCGTTTGTGGAACAATATACGCTCAAGGACGGCCGTAAACTGAATCTGCTCGGTGAAGGCCGCCTGATAAACCTGGCTGCTGCCGAAGGCCATCCCGCCTCCGTCATGGACATGAGTTTTGCCGGGCAGGCATTGGCCGCCAAATACCTGGTGGACAACAGAGACACCCTGGAAAATAAGGTCTACACCATCCCCGAAGAAGTAGACCAGCAAATTGCCCGCATCAAACTGCACTCGATGGGCATCCACATAGACACCCTCACCCCGCGCCAGGTGCAATACCTGAATAGCTGGCAAGAGGGAACCTGATAGTGTCAGGTGTTCAGGTGTCGGGTGTCAGGTATTTTTAACTTGACACCTGACACCTGACACTTGAACACCCCATGACCCCCCGCGACTTCCATAAAGACGACCACACCGGGCGCGTGAAGGCAGCGCGGTTATTTTCCAATATCGTCAGCCCGCCGGTGATGTTTGCCGTGATTGGGCTGGCTTTTGCCCTGACGGAAGAGCCAAACCTGACGGGCTTTGCCTGGGCGGTGTTTTACGGGCTGCTGGTGTCATTAGCGCCCATTCTGGTGGTACTGTATCTGCTGCGCACGGGGCGGATTAAAGAACTGCATATGAGCGATACAGGGGAGCGGCATATTCCGTATATCACGGCCGTTGCCTCTGCCCTGCTCGCCTTCCTGGTCATTTCCTGGCTGCATGGCCCCGAACTGCTGCGCTGCCTGGCGCTGCTCAACACCATCAACCTGACGGCCCTGGGGCTGATCAACACCCGCTACCTCATCAGTATTCACGCCACCGGCATCATGGCTACCTTTTTGTTAACCGGCATTGTTTATAGCTGGGCACTGGCCTGGGTAGTGGTCTTTCCGCTGCTGGTGGGCGTCTGTTATGTGCGTCTTTACCTCAAACGCCACACCTGGACGCAAGTCATCGCCGGCTTGTTGTTGGGCCTGGTCACTGTCTGGCTGATGCGGGCGGTATTTGGCTGTTTTGTGTAAAGTTTGCAGTAGGCGATTTATCGCCTGCCAACGGCGATAAATCGCCTACTACGAACAAGCAAAAAATTATGGACGAAAAAACAATCCGCGAAAAATTGCGAACCTTTATCACCCACGAACTGCTCCGCGACCCTGGTTATGATCTTCAAGACGACGAAGGGATTATCACTAACGGTCTGATGGACAGTTTTTCCCTGGCCGAGTTTGGCGTTTATGTGGAACAGGAATTCAACGTTTACATCCCCGACGCCGACCTGACAGTAGCTAAAATGGACACCCTCAACCAGATGGTTGTTCGCGTGATGCGTGACTTGTAAGAGGCAGTGGAAACGGCCTCTTACAAATTAAACTTGACGTTGATGATGTCCCCGTCGTGCATGATGTAGGTTTTGCCTTCCTGGCGCATTTTGCCGGCGGTGCGTACCTGGTGCATCCCGCCCAGGGCAATCAGGTCATCATAATGCACCGTTTCGGCGCGGATAAACCCTTTGGCCAGGTCGGTATGGATGGCGGCGGCGGCATCTACGGCCGTAGCGCCCCGCTTAATTGTCCACGCCCGCACCTCATCTTCCCCCACCGTAAAGAAAGATTGCAACCCCATAAGGTCATAACTGAGACGAATGATTTTATCCAGGCTGAGTTCCGTCACGCCATATTCTTCCATGAACATGGCTAATGATTCTTCATCCCCGGCGGCGCTCAACTGCGCCAGTTCCATTTCCAGCTTACCCCGCAAATTGGTAACAACCGTCTGCGGGTAATCGTAGGGCAGCGTCACCTCGTCCTGGTCATCGCCAATGTTGAAGATCAAGACGATGGGTTTAAGCGTCAGCAAGCCATAACCGCGCACCGATTTGATCTGTTCATCGGTAAGGGGGAGTGTGCGCAACGGCCGTTCCGCCATCAACGTCTCATTCATCTGCTGGAAGAGGGTCAGTTCCGCCTCCGCTTCCGCCTTGTTTTTGAAGGCGCCCCGCTGCAAGCCCCCTTCCAGCTTTTCCAACCGCCGCTCCACCGCGCCCAAATCATTGAGGACAAATTCCGTGTCCAGCGCCGCCAGATCGCGGGCCGCGTCTACGCTGCCATCGGGATGTGGGTGCAGATCACTCTCAAAGGCGCGCACCACATGGACAAAGCCATCCAACCCGGACAGATGGTTGAGCAGTTCACCGGGCAGCCCGCCGCCTTCGGTAGCCCCCTTTTTCAACCCGGCCACATCCGTATAGGTGATGCGGGCATAGGTGGTCTTTTTGGGATTAAACATGCGGCTAAGCACGTCCACCCGCGCATCATGTACGTCTACAACGGCCGTCAGCACATCAAACCGCCCGCCCATACTTTGCCCCACCGGGGCATTCCCTTTCGTCAGCGCATTAAAAATCGTCGTTTTGCCCGCCCCCGGCAGGCCAATAACACCAAGTTTCATAGGTAATCCTTCTTATAACGGCGAGGCAGCCCGGTCTGGAAACCGGCCACCTGCTACTGCACGCGCTCCAACTTCCAATTATCAAAAAACCAACCGTTGTTCATCAGGCCATAGCGGGCGCGAATGCCAATGCCCAGGCGCACGCTGGCCGGGTCATTCAGGGTAAAGGTGAAGGGGATGTCATTCCAGACGCCAAAGGCGGGCGCCAGCCAGGCCGTACCCCCGCCAGGGCCAATGATGCGAATTTCACCGGCGTAGGGATCATTGGCGAAAACTTTAGAGTTGCCGTTGTAGGCCATTACCAGGTCAGGGTACGCCCGAATGGTCAATTTATAGGTGCCGGCGGGCAGGTTTACATCCTGGTACATACGGAAACTGATAGGGCCGTTGCCCTTGAAAATTTTGATGGTGTAGTTGCCATCTTTGATGAACAGGCCACGCTCATTTTCCGGTAGTTGGCTGGAAGGCAATACCCGCGTTTCTGGGCGATACCATTGATCCCAGGGGTTTGAGCCAAAACCGGTAGGGCCTTCATCCCATTCAAAAGCCCAATTGTTGGGCAACTGCAATTCAGGCAGCCCCCACATGTTATACCAGCCTTCTTCAAAGGAAGGATTGGGCAGGAATTGGCCGCCAAAGACGGGGTCGGGTGGCAGGGTAGCGGTGGCCGGCGGCCGGGTGGGCTGTGGGGGGGCCGGTGTATTGGTGGGCAAAGGGATGGGGGTATCGGTGGGCACGGCCGTTGGCGTGTCGGTTGGTAGTGGCGATGGGGTGTCGGTGGGCACGGCCGTATTGGTGGGCGGCGGTGTGGCTGTGTCCACCGGCGTGGGCGTCTCTAAAATGACCGCCGGCAGGGGGGTAGACGTAGGCGGCAGGGCGGTCGGTTCAATCAGTGTATCCGGTGCGGCGGCGGACATGGTTTGCGCTACTGACGTGTTCACAATGCCTTGCGCAATCATCGTCCCGGCAATGCCCGCATCCACCGTTGCCTGCACATCCACTTCCGTGAGGCGAGGTTCATTCTGGCAGCCCACGAGCAGTCCCAGAATAACTAACCCCACGAAGTATTTTATTGGTTTGTTCCCCAAAATCATAAGATTTAAACCTCCTCCATCCCGCCTAAAGTTTTACCAGTTCCACCGCCACAAACGTTAACATGCTCAACACCAGGCCGGTCAGAAAGGCGATGTAGGCAATGCGAATGAACCGGTACTTTTTCAGCCCCAGATAGATGCCCATCTCATAAATGTCCCGCAGCATGGCCTCATATGCCCGGCTCGGATCATGCAAGATGGGTTCCAATTCGGCCACCCATTCGCTATATTCCAGGTTGGTAAACGTACCAAAAAAGAGCAAATTGGTGTGGGGGTCACGTAAATCTGGTTTAGCGTTCAGGTTTAATTTGGGCATCACCGCATACGCCGCCGAAATGATCGTCACCAGCGAACCGGCAATGAGTACCAGCACCGGCCAACGCAAGAATGGGTCTTCCAGATAACGAATAGAAATGGTAACGATGACCGAGGCCAGCGTGAACATCATACTGGCCTTCACGTCCGCCATCTGGCTCAACTGAGCGTGGTAGGCGCGCGTCTGGCGAAACATCTGATCCAGATGCCCGGATGGCGCCAGCGATCTCATCTCCTTGTTTTGCTCCGAACCCACCTGCGCAGCGCCATTATCTTTTACCTCTAACATGACAACCTCCAACGATTCTTCAAGATGGCTTTATTCGAAATGATACGTGAGGCGTGAGGCGTGAGGTCTCTCCGGTCACGCATCACTCGTCACAGCCTGCCCTGAGCTTGTCGAAGGGGCCTGTCAACCCCCTGAGTTCCCAATGAGCTAATTCTGTAAAACTCTTTGCCATCTTTTACCGCCCCGTGTTCTACCACAAAACAGCCAAAAAGGATAAACTTGTGCCGACTTTTTAGATTCGTTCCATCTTGAAGATGGCACTAATCTTATAGGGAGAGACCCTATGATTCACCAGGAATTTGCCACCACCCGGCGCGGTCTAAACCGAAATCTACCGGCGATGCGCCTCTATGAAAAAGCCAAACGGTTGGGCATTTGGAACCCAACGGACATTGACCTGAGCCAGGATGCCCGCGAATGGGTGCGCTTGCAGCTAGAGGAACAAGACTTGCTGCTGCGGCTCACATCCATGTTCCAGGCCGGGGAAGAGGCGGTGACGCTGGATTTGCTGCCGTTGATCATGGCGGTGGCGCGCGACGGCCGTGTCGAAGAAGAAATCTACCTCACCACTTTCCTTTTTGAGGAAGCCAAACATACCGACTTTTTCAGCCGTTTTCTACAGGAAGTGGCCCATCAGCATACTCATGGCCCATCGGCCGACCTCGGCCGTTACCACACCGAAAGTTACCGCCACATCTTTTATCACACCCTGCCCCAAACCCTGCTGGCGCTGCAAGATGACCCCTCCCCGGCGGCGCTGATTCGGGCTTCCGTCACCTACAACATGGTGGTGGAAGGGGTGCTGGCTGAAACCGGCTATCACGGCTACTTCACCGTGCTGGATCAGGAAAAGCTGCTGCCCGGCATGAGACAGGGCATCACCCTGCTCAAACAAGATGAATCCCGCCACATTGCTTACGGCGTGTTCCTCATTTCCCGGCTGCTGGCGGCCGATGACGGTTTATGGGCCACTGTGGAGGAGACGATGAACAGCTTGCTGCCCTATGCGTTGGACACCATCGGCGAAACCTTTGCCGGTTATGACCCCATCCCCTTTGGCCTGGACCCGGCCATCTTCACCGATTTTGCCCTGAACCAATTCCAAAAGCGGCTGGAGCGGATTGAAAAAGCGCGCGGCGCTTCCCTGGCCGAAATTGAACAAGTAACCCACCTGATTATTGAGGGGGATGATGGGTGATCCGTAATCCGTAATCCGTAAACCGTAATCCGTGATTCGTAATCCGTGATCGGTTTACGGTTCACGGTTTACGGGTCACGGTTTACGGGTCACGGATCACGATGAAACAATTATTGCGTTTGATGATGCTGAGTACGGCCTGGCTGGCATTTCTGGCAAATGTGCGGCTGCCAGACGGCCGTCTGCTTCCCTTCCTGGCAATACCTAAAGGCTTTGCCGGGCCATTGTCTCCGTTTCTGGCGCTCATTGGCCTGAAAGGGGCGCTGCTGGCCCTGTGGCGGCGCGACTGGTTCGCCCTGGCTGCCGCGTTGAGCGGCGTTTTCTTCGCCGGGCAGCACATCAAAAAAGTGACTGCCCCTCACGATGAATTTACCTTTGCCTTTGGCGCCAACTGGCCGCAGCGGATTCCCCACCATCTCCAGTGGCGGCTGCGGCCAACCCGGTATGGGCTACGGCCGTTAACCTCTCCTCCCGCCCCCCTCTCCACCAACGTCATCATCGGCTGCCACCAGGAGACAGGCGAGCCGCTGCTGGCGGACCTGTGGCAGCCGCCAACCGGCGTCCCCCACACCGGCATCGGCATCATTTACCTGCATGGCAGCGGCTGGCACTATATGGACAAAGACTTTCGGGGGACAACACGGCCGTTGTTCCAACATCTGGCCGGGCAGGGCCACGTGATCGCCGATGTCGCCTATACCCTGGCCCCCAAAGCAACCATCATCCCCATGGTCGCCGATGTGAAACGGGCTATAGCCTGGATGAAAACAAATGCGGCCACCCTGGGCATCAACCCGGAGCGCATTGTCCTGATGGGTGGCTCGGCCGGGGCGCACCTGGCGCTGCTGGCCGCCTATACCCCCCACCATCCCATTTTAGACCCGGCAGATGTGGGTGGCCTGGATACGGCCGTGCGTGGCGTCATCTCCTACTATGGCATCACCGACTGCGTTAGCGGCCACGAACGGCTGACCCATATCCCGCCAACGCCAACAGTTCTGTCGCCCTGGGTGGAGCGCCTGTTAAAACGAGGAGGAATGTTACCGGGTGACGGCCGTTACATCGAAGCACACCACATGATCCCCCTCACACTGGGCGGGCTGCCCCACGAAGAACCCGACATGTACCAGCTTGCCTCGCCACTCACCCACGTTGGCCCCCATTGCCCACCCACATTGCTCATCAACGGCACACACGATATTGGCCCCGATATAAACCAGCATCGCCAACTACAGGCCGCGCTCTATCGCCATCAGGTTCCCTGCGTTCACGTGGAAATAGCATGCGCCGACCACGCTTTTGACCTCATCGCACCTCGCTGGTCTCCTGCCGGACAGGCCGCCCTGTATGATGTGGAACGGTTTCTTGGGCTGCTTGTCTAAAAAAAAGACCCCCAAATTTGTTCAAACTGTTGACAAACTTTTCTGGCTTTGTTATAGTTTTGGCAGTTCGTGGGAGCGCTCCCACGAACGGTTGAGGAGAAGAGAACGCTCGCTGACAACACCGTTCAAACTTATGCCGGGCTTTTCACGTGAATGAAAAGCTTTTTTGGGGGCGCATTTGGGAGCGCTTCCAAAAACAAGGGCCAGCTACTCAGGCAGCCACTTCTCCCCTACCAAACCTTAGCAAAAAGCAGTTTCTCTGATGTAGGCTCACAGGCATTCTGAAATCCTGCGGGTCTTGTAAGCGAATGAGTCGGTTAACCCTGGAAACCATAGCGGAATTGGCTGGCGTCTCGCGCTCTACCGTATCGCGGGTGGTAAACAACCACGTCAGCGTGCGCCCCGAAGTGCGTGAGCGGGTATTATCCGTCATCGAAGAGACCGGCTACCAGCCTGACCCCGCAGCCCGTCGCCTGGCCGGGCAGCGCGCCAATATCATCGGGCTGGTCATTGCCGAACCGGCGCAAGCCCTATTCGCCGATCCCTATTTTCCCCGCCTTATACAGGGCATCACCCAGGCCTGTAATCCGCTGGAATTAACCCTCTCCCTTTTTCTATTTCACACCAAAGAAGAAGAGGCCAGCTTATACCCCAAAATCATTCGTAACAATTTGTTTGATGGGCTGATCACGGCGGGTAATCATGTGGATGATCCACTGGTGCCACAGCTGATTGAAAATGACGTCCCCTTTGTAGCCATTGGCCGCCATGAACACCCGGATGTCAATTTTCTGGACACCGATAATGTGGCCGGCGCCCATGCCGCCGTTACCCATCTGATACGCCTGGGCAGGCAGCGCATCGCCCACATTACCGGCCATCTCAACAACCGTTCGGCCCAAGACCGGCAGCAAGGGTACCTCAACGCCTTGCGAGATCGGGGGCGAACGGTAGACCCCACCCTGATTGAAATTGGGGACTATACCGAAGCCAGTGCCTACGAAGCGATGCACCGGTTGCTAACCAGAGGCATTGACGCGGTTTTTGTAGCCTCCGACAGTATGGCGTTGGGAGCCATGCGCGCCTTACGCGAAGCGAACGTTTCCGTACCGGATGAGGTAGCCGTGGTGGGGTTTGATGATCTGCCGCCCGCCTTGTTAGCTATCCCGCCACTGACAACGATTCGCCAGCCAATTCGGCGGATCGGCGCGTTGGCCGTGGAAACGTTGTTAGACATTATTGATAACGGATCAAAACCGGCGCGGCGGGTAATTTTGCCCACAGAGTTGGTGGTTCGAGAAACATCGGGGGTTGGATAAGAAACAATGACGACGTTGAATGGTGGGAAACAGGCACAAACGGCCGTAGACACAGCCGTTGTTGGCGTAGATGTGGGCGGCACCACCATTACCGCCCTGGTGGTAGATGCCGCCTGGCAGCCACGCGCCCAGTTTACCTGCCCCACCGACAAACGGACACCCCACAGCACCCTGGAAAGCATTCAAACGGCCGTATACCAGGCGCTCAACCAGGCCGGCTTCTCCCTCAACCAGGTCAGCGCCATTGGCATTGGCATCCCCGGCCGGGTTGATCCCCAAACAGGCATCGTCCATCTGGCCGTCAACCTCCATTGGGATGATATGCCCGCCGGAGCCATGTTAAGCGCCGCCTTTGGCGGTGTACCCTGTTTTTTGGAAAACGATCTACACCTGGCCGCCCTGGGCTATTACACATTTTTTGCCGACCAGACCGTCCGGCACCTGGCCTATGTGGGCATTGGCACCGGGTTGGCCGCCGGGTTAATTCTGGACGGCCGTCTCTATCGCGGCGCACACGGTATGGCCGGGGAGTTTGGGCATATGGTCGTAGAGCCAGACGGCCCCCGCTGCAACTGTGGCAATCATGGCTGCCTGGAAATGTACGTGGCCGGGCCGGCCATTGCCCGCGCCGGGCAGCAGGCAGCCGCCGCCGGGCAAATGCCGGTAGCTACAGAGGGGGAGTGTGTCACGGCCGTAGACGTTTTTCAGGCCGCCCGTTTGGGCAACCAGACCGCCCAAACAATCATCAACCGCGCCGGTGTTTACCTCGGCCGCGGTTTACAAGCTCTCATCATGGCCTTCGACATCAATCAGATTGTCCTCGGCGGCGGCATCGCCCGCGCCGGCGACACCCTCCGTCAGGCCATCTTACGCGAATGGCAGCGGCAGGCGCGCCTATCCCCCTTAGCCGCCGAAATGCTGATACCAGAAAAATTAGTCATAGCGCCACCAGACATCAACCCTGGTGCATGGGGTGGTGTGGCGCTGGTGCGCCAAAACCTGGTGAACACAACGCCACCACTACTCATAACCACTTAAAGGAGGTGAAGATCAGGCACAAGCACAACAACCATGCAATACACCACCTGTCCTCTCACCACAGCCAACATCACAACCGGACAGGCCACTCGTTCAAATACGATAGTGAACCATAGTGATTGATTGATTAGAGTATTTAGCAAAGAATACAAAATACGCACAAGGAGAGAAGAACATGCGTACATCACGTTTCCTGTTAATTCTGTTAGCCCTGATCTTGGGCATGGCCCTGGTCGCTTGCAGCGGCTCATCCACCGAAGAACCTGCTTCTTCCACCACCGAACAAACTGCTGAAGAAGCCGCCCCCGCAGCCACCACTGCCCCTGCTGAAGAAGCCCCCCCCGCAGCCACCACCGCTCCCAGCACCTCCAGCAGCGGCAAGGTACAGATTCGCTGGTTTGTTGGTCTGGGCACCGGCACCAATCCTGAACAAGTTGCCGTGCAAGAAGAAGTGGTGAAAGACTTCAACGATTCTCAAGACAAAATCGAACTGGTTCTGGAGATCGTCCCCTACGATGCGGCTCGTGACACCCTGGCCACCCAGATTGCTTCCGGCAACGGCCCCGACATCATCGGCCCTGTGGGTTGGGGTGGCTCCAACGCCTTCTACGGCCAATGGCTGGACATTGGTCCCCTGATCGAATCCTCCGGCTTCGACACCTCCATCTTTGACCCGGCCTTGGTTGCGTTCTATCAGACAGAAGAAGGTCAGGTTGGTCTGCCCTTTGCTGTGTTCCCCGGCGCCATGTACTTTGTGCCCTCCATGTTTGATGAATCCGGTCTGGCTTACCCGCCACAAGTTTATGGCGAACAATACGAACTGGATGGCGAAATGGTAGAGTGGAATTGGGACACCGTCACCGAAGTAGCCAAACGTTTGACTATTGATGTAAACGGCAACAACGCTACTGAAGAAGGTTTCGATGCCACCCAGATTGTGCAGCTTGGCTACAGCCCACAATGGCAGCACCCGAACTCCACAGCCACCTTCTACGGCGGCGCTACCAAGATTTATGAAGGCGAAGCCAAAGGCTCCTATGTTTCTGCCATTCCCGACAGTTGGAAAGAAGCCTGGCGCTGGTGGCATGAAGCCATGTGGGGCGAGCAGCCCTTTGTTGCCAGTGGCCCGTTGGCCGGTTCGCCCGAATTTGGCGGTGGCAACGTCTTCAACAGTGGTAAAGCGGCCATGGGTCTGACCCAAACCTGGTACACCTGCTGCCTGGGTGAATTCCGCGATGCCGGCAACGAATTCCAATTGGGCATTCAGCCCGCCATGGACAATGGTGTGGTACAGGGTCGTATTGACGCCGACACCTTCCGCATCTGGAAAGGCACCAAGAACCCCAACGAGGCGTTTGCGGTATTGGCTTACCTGATCACCACCGGCGGCGACAAGTTGCTGCCCATCTACGGCGCCATGCCCGCCATTGCCGACAAGACAGAAGCCTTCTTCGAAGTCAAATCCAACGATTATCCGTTTGTGACCCCGGAAAGCTGGGACGTGTTTGTGCAAGGTCTGGCTTACCCCGATACGCCGAGCGCGGAACAATACCTGCCCAACTGGAATGAGGCTTTCGCCCGCATTCAGACTTTTGGTGATCTACTGCAAAACACCAAAGACCTGGACTTTGATGCTGAATTCCAAAAATTACAAGACGACCTCACCGTTATTTACAACAAATAAACGGTTTGTATGATGGGGGGTGGATGAGTTTTCACAAACTCGTCTGCCCCTTTTCTCAGACCCGGCTTTCTCGTTATACTGGTAAGGCATGTAGGGATTGGCGGTTGGGGATTAAAAACCCTCAATCACCAATCTCTACCAAAATTTAGCGCCATTCTTCAGGCGGGTTCTGAAAGGAGAGGAGAGATTATGTTTGAACAACTAAGTAGAAGTAAAGTTCAAATACCATCACCGCGAGTTTATCGCCAGATGTCAAAAATCAAGCGGCGAGAAATGTGGGATGGTTTGCTGTTCATATCACC
This sequence comes from Anaerolineae bacterium, assembly GCA_019637635.1. Taxonomy (GTDB): domain Bacteria; phylum Chloroflexota; class Anaerolineae; order Promineifilales; family Promineifilaceae; genus CAADGU01. The sequence continues at coordinate 4,800 of JAHBVI010000036.1, read as the reverse complement.
CTGGCTCATTGGCTTTTTTGTTTTCACTTTTCTGCCCATTATCGCCAGCTTAATCTTTAGCTTCCTCGACCTTCGCATTACGGATGGGATTATGGGCGGCCCTAAGTTTGTGGGGTTACAAAATTACAAGCAGGTATTCACCGACCCCCAGATATGGACAGGCACCGGCGGTACGCGCGGTTCTATGTGGATTACCATTCGCTTTGGGCTGATTGCCCTGCCGGTGGGCCTTTTCCTGCCGTTAGGCCTGGCAATCTTGATGAACAGCCCCTATTTGAAAGGCTCTATGTTTTTCCGCAGCGCGTTTTACATGCCGTACATTATTCCTTTTGTGGCTGCTATTTTCCTGTGGGGCGGCATGCTCAATCCCGAAACCGGCTGGATCAACCGCGCGTTAATGGGCCTCGGCGTTCCCAGAACAATGGTTCCCAACTGGGCAAACGACGTCAACTGGGTTTATCCAACTTACGTCATCATGGGTATTTGGGGCGTAGGTAACGCTATGCTAATTATGCTCTCTGGCTTGCAAGGGGTGCCTACTGAGTTGTATGACGCTTCCAAAGTTGATGGCGCTAACACCTGGCAGCAGTTCCGCAACGTGACCTTCCCCATGATTTCCCCGGTCATTTTCTTTAACCTGGTGTTGATTGTCATTGGTTTATTCCAATTTTTCCTGGTGCCATTGGTTGTTAATAATGGCACAGGACGACCCGGTGGGGCCACGATGTTTTTCAACCTCTATTTGTATAAGACATTCTTTACTTTTCAGAACATGTCTTATGGCTCAGCTATGGCCTGGCTGTTGTTCTTCATCATCCTCATTGTCACGTTGTTTTTGTTTGGCACAGCCCCACGCTGGGTCTATTATGCCGGAGAACGGCGGTCTTAAGGAGGCATTATTATGAGCGCATCAACCCGGCGTCGCCATCCACGTGAAACAGCTAAGAGTTTTTCCATTACCGGAACTACCGCCCTTCTCTTGTTTCTCTTTCTTTCGCCCTTCGCTTTCATGGTCTTTACGTCGCTGAAGACGCAAGAGCAGATTTCGGTTATCGGCGGCCCCATCTGGCCGGCGAGACCGGCTGTTTATGAATATGACGGCAAGCAGGTGGAAATGTACACCGTCCCCATGAATACCTGCGTGGGCAGTGAAGATGATAATTCCAATAACAATCTGGCTTTGATCAAAAAGGGCTTGAAGGAGAGTACCTTCGTTGACCCCGACGATCCGGAGCGGGGTGAGTTTGTTTGTGCTGTTTCCTGGCGCTCTTTGAGTCGTCCCTGGCAATTTGCCCCTACCTGGGACAATTATAAGCGGGTGTGGGACACCATTGATTACCCGCGCCTGATGTGGAACACGACGATGTATGCGGTGTTGAGTACCATTGGCGTATTGTTCTCGTGTACACTGGTGGCCTATGGTTTTTCCCGCTTTGACTTTCCGGGGCGCGATTTTCTGTTTATTGTCTTGATCGCCACCATCTTCCTACCGGCCTTTGTGACGCTCATTCCCACCTACACGTTCTTTCAAAGGATTGGCTGGGTGGGCACCTGGCTGCCACTGATTGTGCCCACTTTCTTTGGCAATGCGTTTGATGTCTTTTTGCTGCGGCAGTATTTTATGACGATCCCGCGGGAATTGGATGAGGCGGCGATGATGGATGGCGCCAGCCGATTCCGCGTTTTGTGGTCGGTCATTTTGCCGCAGTCGTACCCGGCTTTGCTGGCAGTGACAGTGTTCCACATTGTCTATGCCTGGAACGATTATTTTGGGCCGCTGATTTACCTCTCGACCAATCGCGCGGCCTGGCCTATCTCGGTGGCGTTGTCTACGTTTAACGGGATTTATGGCTCGCAGCCGCAGTTGATTCAGGCCGGGGCGCTGATGGCGCTCATTGCGCCGTTGATTCTGTTTATCCTGGCACAGCGATTCTTTGTGCGGGGTATTGTGATCACCGGCGTGGAGAAATAGGCAGTTTTGGGGGATTTGCAGCTTGACAATGATGCGTGATGCCCCTTAGTTACGCATCACGCATCACGTTAGCTGTAGCGAAATCCTGAGAACCCCATAAGCCCAGGAAGGTTTGCAAAATGATACGATTTTGGCAGGTAACAGGGTTGCTTTTGGTTTTGGTTGCCTGTGCGCAGGCGCCGGCGGGGCGGGATGAGGCTCTAACGGCCGTACCCACACCCCCTCCTTCTACTCCCCTGCCCGCTACGGCCGTACCCGACCACCTCTACGCCAACGCCGCCATTACCCAGGGGGAAATCAACCCCCTGGTCTATGGCACCAACTACGGCGTCTGGGCCGGTTTACCTGCCACCGGCCTGACCGATTATCAAAACTCCCACCTGACTTTTATTCGTTTTCCCGGCGGCAACTGGGGGGATGAAAACAATCTGCGCCCCAGCCAGATAGATTCGTTCATGGACATTGCCGCCATGATTGACGCCGAGGTCTTAATTCACGTCAACCTGCTGCGCGGTACGCCCGAAGAAGCAGTGGAACTGCTGCGGTACACCAACCAGGAAAAAGGGTATGGGGTGCGCTATTGGAGCATTGGCAACGAACCCTCGCTTTATAACGACAAGCCATTTGTCACTGCCGGTGATTGGGATACGCCCTATTACAATACCCGCTGGCGGGAATTTGCGGAGGCGATGAAGGCGCAAGACCCCACCATCTTATTGGTTGGGCCGGATCTTCATGGAGACTACACGGCCGTAGAAGCCACCAACCCCAAAGACAGCCAGGGACGTGACTGGATGCGTGAATTTCTGCGCGCCAATGGCGATCTGGTGGATGTAGTAGCCATACATCGTTACCCTTTCCCCACCGACAGACAAAACCCCAACCCCAGCATTGATGACCTGCGCCAGAACAGCCCGGAGTGGGATCAGATCATCCCCTACCTGCGCCAGCTGATCCAGGAAGAGACGGGGCGGGACCTGCCCATAGCCGTCACCGAGGTCAACTCCAACTGGTCTAACACGCTGGGCGGCGAGGGTACGCCGGATTCGTTTTACAATGCCATCTGGTGGGCGGACGCGCTGGGGCGGATGATCAATCAGAACGTGGACATGATTAACCATTGGATGCTCTACCATCCCCGTGACGGTACCGGCATTCTGGATCGCGGCGGGCCGCGCCCCACCTATTACGTTTATCAGATGTACCACCACTTTGGCGATGAGAAGGTGTTCGCCGATTCGGGTGTGGCCGATGTTTTGATGTTGGCGGCGCAGCGGGACGATGGCGCGCTGACGTTGATGCTGATCAACCGGGGGGATGGCGAGGTAACTGTCCCGTTACAGGTGGACGGGTATACCGGCAGCAGCGCCGAACTATGGCGCTTTGATGCTGAACACAACGCCGAAAATTTAGGCGCGCTTGATTGGACAAATGGCGAGGCCATCACCTTGCCGGGGCAATCTATTTCATTATTGGTGTTGTCGCCGTGAAATCTCTGGTAGGGGCGGGACAGGCGGGCAGAGATTTGGCTATGAAGAAGGGCTTTGTCTCCCGCCTGTCTCGCCCACCGGCCAGGCAGGGCGAGACGGCGCGGAAACGAGATATTGGTGCTTCGGCCAGACATTACCGCGCCGTCCCGCCCCTACAAAAATGATCGGGTGTAAAAAGGATTTGTATTTATGACCGCCAGGCGGTGTTTATTCAGGATTTTTTTAGGGGGATTGTTGTGTACGGCCGTCGCCTGCCAGCAACCATCCACCCCTCCCCCCACCAGCCCGCCGGCTACGGCCGTAACCCAAACCACCGAAACCACGCCCTCCCCGCCAACGGCCGTGCCCATCCCCGCCTACCTCAACCCCGAATTACCCACCGCCGCGCGAGTGGAAGATTTGCTGGGGCGCATGACGCTGGAAGAAAAGATTGGGCAAATGACGTTGGTGGAGAAGAACAGCATCCAGCCAACGGCCGTAACCACCTATCACATCGGCGGGATTCTCAGCGGCGGCGGCGGCTACCCCCACGATGGCAACACCCCGGAAAAGTGGGCCGCCATGGTGGACAGCTACCAGGAAGCGGCCCTGGCTACTCCCCTGGGCATTCCCATCATCTACGGCGTAGACGCCGTTCACGGCCACAACAACCTCAAAAACGCCACCATTTTCCCGCACAACATCGGCCTGGGGGCCACGCGCAATCCGGAACTGCTGCGGCAAATTGGGCACATCACGGCCGTTGAAACCCGCGCCACCGGCATCCCCTGGGATTACGCCCCGGTGATTGCCGTGCCCCAGGACATTCGCTGGGGGCGGACGTATGAAGCATTCAGCGAAAACACCGACCTGGTGAGCGAACTGGGCGTGGCGTTTATGCAAGGTTTACAGGGGGATAATCTGGCAGCGGTCACGGCCGTACTCGCCACCCCCAAACATTACATCGGCGACGGCGGCACGGCCTGGGGTACATCCAGAACCGAGAACTACATGCTCGACCAGGGCGACATGCAGGTAGACGAAGCCACCCTTCGCGCCCTGTATCTGCCGCCTTATCAGGCCGCCATTGACGCCGGGGCGCAAAGCATCATGGTCAGTTTCAGCAGTTGGAACGGCACAAAGCTACACGCCCAAAAATATCTGCTGCACGATGTTCTCAAAGGCGAATTGGAATTTACCGGCTTACTGGTGTCTGACTGGCAGGCCATTGACCAGATTTCGCCCAATTATTACAACGCCGTGGTCACTTCCATCAATGCCGGGGTGGACATGAATATGGCGCCCTATGATTACCTGCGCTTCATCAACACCATGCACACGGCCGTAGAAAATGGCGAC